>DATNFD010000168.1:0-49971 GCA_035606555.1 Occallatibacter sp. | reverse complement strand
TGACGCTCGCCTCAGTAGGAGCCCTCTTCGTCGCTGTTGGGCTGCTCGCCTGCTGGGTTCCCGTCCGCCGGGCGCGCAAAGTTGATCCACTCGAAGCCCTGCGCTACGAGTGATGCGAGGGCTTACTTCTGGCGAGCAGGTGAGGGCTGCCGGTCAGCTTATACATGACGGGACAGCGGCTTTCCCTGTTCTCTCACCTCTTAAGCCGTTCTGACAGGCGGTTCAGCATGGGGCACGCGGTACGTCTACTCGGCTTGCTTGCTGGGCTGAGTAGGGGCTGGGGTTGTTGCTGGTTTGAGGTATTTATCCCACCACCCGAGCCAGCGCTCGTAGCGATCTTTGATGAAGCTGGGGCGAGTGAAGCCGTGGAACTGGCCGGGATAAACGATGAGCTCGGTTGGGCGGCCGAGGGATTTGAGAGCCTGGTACATTTGCTCACCGCCGATGAGCGGGACGTTGAAATCGGAGGTGCCACCCATGAAAAGCATGGGCGTGTGCACTCGCTTGTCGATCTCGAGGAACGGGTAGCTCATTTTGATGTAGAGCTGGAGGTTCTTCCACGGAGGTCCGAGTTCGTTGTCGTACTGAAGGATGTATTGGTCGACGCCGTAGAAGGACATGGGCGCGGCGACACCCGCACCGCTGATTCCGGCTTTGAAGCGATCGGTGGTGGCTACGGTGTAATCGGTGAGGATGCCGCCATAGCTCCAGCCGGTAACGGCGAGGCGATTGGGATCGGCGATGCCGAGTGAGACGGCTTTATCGACGCAAGCGAGGAGGTCTTCGACTTCGTAGTGGCCCCAGTCGGCGGCGATGGCTTTGGCATAGTCCTGGCCACGGCCGGAACTGCCGCGGTAGTTGACGTTGAGCTCGGCGTAGCCCTTGGTGGCGAGAAACTGACGAAGGAAATCGAAGCTGTGCGAGTCCTGGGCGTTCGGCCCACCGTGGATGAAGAGGATCATCGGGACGGGTGAACCGTCTTTAAAATTCGCAGGCTTGGTGATGAGGCCGTGAACTTCAATGCCCTCCTTGTCCCTGGCTTCGAGGTCTTCGGTGGGGACGAGGTTGAGCTCGGCGACGAGCTCGTCGTTGTGGGAGGTGAGTTTGCGAAGAGAGCCGTTTTCGAAGGCGTAGATTTCGGGTGGCGCTGTGTCGTTGGTGTAGAGGACGGCGGTGTGGCCGTGGGCAGCGTCGAGCGAGATGACCGAGCCCTGTTGTGGGAGCAGGCGCTTGATGCCGTTGCCGCTGAGTTCTACTTCGGCGGGGTATTCGTTGCGATCATCTGCGACGAGGTAGGAGAGATCCCCGTCGGGTGAGAACCAGGGATGGTTGACGCTGCGATCGAATTTCGCGGCGGGGTAGCTGACCTTGCCGTCGATGGTGACGACGGCGGGCTTGGCCTGGGAGTATTCAAGCAGCTCGATCTTTGCTCCCTGGGTGTAGGCGATGGATTTGGAATCGGGCGACCAGGCGAGGTATCCGCCATCGGGCCCGGTCCAGGTAGTGAGCTTTCTGGGCGTTGAGCCGGTTTTGGGTTCGACGATGAAGACGTCGGGATTGTCGGTGCGATCGGGATCGGGATCCTGATTGCTGACGAAGGCGATCCACTTGCCGTCGGGGGACCACTCGGCATCATTCTCGTCGACGTTTTTGCCGGTGGTGAGCTTTTCAGCTTTCTTTGCGGTGAGATCCCAGAGGTAGAGGGTGTTGTATGCATCGTCGCGAAGATAGCCCTGGATGTCCTGCTTGAAGTGGTAGCGATCGATCACGACGGGCTTGGGCGGCGCGGGCGGTTTGCCTTCTTCGGGGTCCGGCTCGGCTTTGGGATGGAGTACGAGGAGGAGTTTTTTGGAGTCGGGCGCCCATTCGTAGCCCTGAATTTTCTGGTCGGTGATGTTGGTGAGCTGCTCTGCTTCGCCGCCGCGGCGGTCCATGACCCAGACTTGATCGCCTTTGACTGCGCCGGGGCGGGCGGACAGAAAGCTGATATAGCGGCCGTCGGGACTGAACTTGGGGGCGGATGCGCCTTCTTTGCCGTAGGTGAGCTGCAGATGGACAGAGCCATCCCACTTCACCATCCAGAGATGCGTTTGACTTTTGTCCTCCTTGGTGTCGACCTGGCTGACGGTGTAGAGGATCCAATCGCCATCCGGAGAGATGACGGGTGGACTGACGCGCTGGAATTTTGCGAGGTCGTCGAGGGTGATGTCGCGCTTTTTGGGTGCATCCGCGGCGAGCGCAGAAGTGATTGCGGCAAGCGTTACAGCAAGGCAAAGGGAAGACTTCAGAAACTTTGAAAGCATGGGCAGAGATTAACATTCACGATTGGCGGGGCTCCACGGCAATGTGATCGAACGCGTGTTGACCGGCACAAAGGAGGGTCAGCGGAGCTTTTCTCGTACTTCCACGCGAATGAGATAGAGGAAGAAGACCAGATTTAACAGGCCCTGAATGATGGATGGCGCAAGGTGAAATCGCGCGAAGATCCAGAGGTTGTAGCCGCTGAGGAGAACAACCGCAGCGAGAGCCATGGCCCAGGCCCAGCGGAAAAGCATGAGCAGTCCGCCGCATGCGGCGAGCAGGAAGACGGGTAGGATGAGGAAGATCCTGGGATAATGTCCACCCACAGAACCGACAACGATGACCACTGAGAGCAGAAGCAGGTAAAGCGAGATCGCTACGAGTCCGGGAAGCGGCAGAAGCTCGCGCCTTTCAGGCTTGGTACCTGCGGCGGAGTTTGGAGCAGTGCGCTCTTCGGGATTGGTGGTACCAGGCGATGACGATTCCGGTCTCTGTTGGGGATCGCTCATAGCGTGTGGAGGTAAGCGAGCAGGTCATGAAGCTGCTGATCGTCGAGCGCGGTGCCGGGCATGGTGCCGTGACCGTGGAGGATGACCGCGGTCAGACGCTCGTCTGTAGGCGGTGCGCCCGAGGGCATGGCTTTGATCTTGGTGATGGCCTGGAGCCCAGGCCCGTGCAGTCCGTGCGTGGATGTGGGGTAGTGGCACTTCGCACAGGCCTGCTGGAAAACTGCGGCTCCTCGCGTTTCTTCGGCTGTCCACTCTGAAGAAGGCTTGGAGGGCGGCAGGGATTTGCACCCGATCACGGCTGGGCCGGCACAGGCGAGCAAAGCAAGGAAAAGGCGCGAAAACCGTATCTGCATCTCAGCTTTGATGATACAGCGGTCGATCTCAGCGAGAGCCTGGGGTTAGGGAAGAGGTGTGTCGGTGCGCACAGTTACGCGTTGCGAACACTTGGACGATAGCCCTTGGCCGGCATTCGAAGAGCGGCTGCTTGAAACCTTTTGCGAGTTTGTGCCGCAAAGGTTGTTAGGCGGCGCGTGAGCAGGGGTCGCGGCTGCTGTTTTTGGGGGAGGGAATCGCATGAGACAACGGATCGCCATTGCGGGAGTCGCAGTGGCGGTACTTGTGGCTGTGATCTGGGGCGTATCGGCATGGTTGGCACATCGCAGCCGGTATGAGTACTCGGGGACGGTGGAGACGCGAGAGATCCAGATTGGGTCAAAAATCGGCGGCAGAGTGACGGCAGTTCCGGTTGAAGAAGGGGAGATTGCAAAGGCCGGGAGTGTACTGGTGCGATTCGAATGCGATGAGTTGAAAGCGCAGAGAGAACAAGCCGCAGCCGCCCGGGAGCAGGCGCAGGCCGATCTGGACAAGATGATGCGGGGCAACCGGCCGGAAGAGATTGCTCAGGCGGAGGCTGCGGCACGGGTGCAGGCGGCGGTTTTCGAGGAAGCGCGGAACGGTCCTCGCAACCAGGAGATTGAGCAGGCGCAGGCTGACTACAAGGCTGCTTCAGCGGATGCGACGAACGCGAAGATTTTCTTCGGGCGTATGGAGAAGTTGATGGCTGCGGATACGATTTCGCGGCAGCAGTTCGACGATGCGCGAGACAAGCGTGATGCGGCTTCGCAGAGGGCGGAGTCTGCCCGGCAGCGGTTGGAGTTGCTTGAGGCGGGGACGAGGCCAGAGGACGTGAATGCAGCGGAGGCGAAGTATAAACAGGCAGAAGCTGCGGCGGTTCTCTCGCGAAAGGGATTTCGGAAGGAGGACATCGAAGCTGCGCGTGCCCGGTTGAACGAGGCTCAAGGCAGAGTGGCGGAGTTCAATGCACGACTTCGCGAGGCAGAACTCACGGCTCCAAGTGATTCCGTTGTCGAAGTAGTAAGCGTGCGGCCGGGCGACCTGGTCCCTCCGGGGCGGATCGTGATGACGATGCTGGAGGCGTCGCAGCTATGGGTAAAGGTATATGTGCCGGAGACAGATCTGGCGCATGTGCACCTCGGACAGAAGGCAACAGTGCGTGTGGACAGCTTCGGCAATCGCGCATTTGAGGGGCACGTGGGACAGATCGCATCGCGGGCGGAGTTCCTGCCGCGCAATGTGCAGACGAAGAGCGATCGCGAACACCAGGTTTTCGGTGTCAAGGTGTACGTGGACAACTCGGAGCAGGTGCTCAAGTCGGGAATGTCGGCGGCGGTGCGACTCCAATGAGCGAGATTATCGCAGCGGACCATCTGACGATCCGCTTCGGGTCGTTCACAGCGGTGCGCGATGTGAGCTTTGAAATAGGCAAAGGAGAGCTGTTCGGATTTCTGGGGCCGAACGGATCGGGGAAGACAAAGATCATCAAGGCTCTGTGCGGGCTGCTGAGACCGACGGAGGGGACAGGGCGCATCCTGGGTATGGATATTCGGAAGGACGCCGCCGAGATTCGACGTCATGTCGGCTATATGTCGCAGAAGTTCGGCCTATACGAAGATCTGACTGTCGCGGAGAACATTCAATTCTATGCAGGCGTGTACGGGCTGGATTCGGCGAGAGCTGCGGAGCGCACGCGCGAGGTGCAGGCGCTGACGGGGATCGAGCCTTATATGAAGCGACGGGCGGGGCAGCTCTCGGGCGGATGGAAGCAGCGGCTGGCGCTGGCATGCGCGATCATCCACTCGCCGCGGGTGGTGTTTCTGGATGAGCCGACTGCAGGTATCGATCCTGTAGCACGGCGTGCATTGTGGGATTTGCTGTTCCAATTGTCAGGGCAGGGAGTCACCTTCTTCGTCACGACGCACTATATGGATGAAGCAGAGCGCTGCGGGCGCGTGGGTTACATCTATCTGTCGAAACTGATCGCGATCGGGACCGTAGCAGAGTTGCAAAGACTGCCGGAGGCGAATCCAGCGGGGACGTCGCGCATACAGATTCGTGTGCCGAATTCATCGGAGATGCTGAATGGAATCCGGCACATGCAGGGGGTACGGGAGGCGACGATTTTTGGACACTCAATTCACGCGCTGGTTGCGACAGATAGCTTGGCTGAGATGCGCGAACAACTACCGGAGGCGGAGATTGAGACGATCGAACCGTCGTTGGAGGATGTCTTCGTCACGCTTACCTATCGCATCATGGAGTCGCAACGATGAAAGGCCTGTTTCGGGGACTGGCGCCGGTTTGCCGGAAGGAGTTCCTGCACATCATCCGCGATCCGGGGACGCTGTTTTTTGCGCTGCTGATTCCGATGCTGCAGCTGTTTCTGTTTGGATTTGCAGTGGACACGAATATCCGGCAGATTCCGACGGTGGTGCTGGATGAATCTCGCACGCAAGAGAGCCGTCGTCTGCTGGAGGCCTTTGCAGGTTCAGATGTGTTCCATGTGAAGGTATACGCGCAGTCGCAGGATGAGCTTTACGATGCGGTGCGCGGCGGGAAAGCAAGGGTCGGTATTCGAATTCCGTACGACTATGCGAGGCGCCTGCAGGACGGGACCACGGCAGCCGTGCTGGTCCTGGTGGATGGATCGGATTCGAGCGTGGCTGGTCAGGCAATGAGTACGGCCACCGGCGTGGCGTTGAAGGAGTCGCTGGGCCGCGTGCTGCCGGGCGGTGCGATGCCGATCGAAGTGCGGCCCTCGGTTCTCTATAATCCCGCGACACGTTCGGCGAACTTCTTTGTGCCGGGGCTGATTGCGATTCTGCTGCAGGTGATGGCGATCCTGATGATTGCGTTGAGCCTGGTACGGGAGCGGGAGCGTGGAACGCTGGAGCAGCTTACGATGACGCCTGTCGCGCCGCTGGGGCTGATGCTGGGCAAGATGATTCCTTATGGCGCACTAACGTTCGCGGAGCTGTGCGCGATTTTGCTCGTCATGCGGACGATTTTTCTTGTACCGGTGCATGGGAATGTTGTTCTGCTGCTGGTGCTGTCCGTTCCGTTTTTGCTGACGGTGCTGGGGATCGGGCTGGTGATCTCGACGCGGGCGCGGACACAGGCGGAGGCGTTCCAGCTTTCGATGGGAACCATTCTGCCTTCAGTGTTCTTGTCGGGCTACATTTTCCTGATTGAGAATATGCCGCCGTTCTTTCAAGCCATCAGCCATCTGATTCCCGCAACGTATTACATCCAGATTTTGCGCGGGATCATCTTGCGGGGTGCGGGACTGGGTGAGCTGTGGGTGGGCGCGACGGTGCTGCTCGGGATGGGCTGCGGATCGACGTTGCTTGCGGCGAGGTTGTTTGTGAAGCAGAGAGCGATCTGAGGATCGCATTTGAGCATCCGGTCTCTCACTCCGATGCGGCAATGGCTTCGCAGATTCTCTCGATGGCGGGAATGTCAGCCCGGCTCCCGGGGCGATGGCCATTAACGAGGATTGAGAAGATGACCGTCCTTCCGCTGTTTGCCTGAAGGTAGCCGGAAAGCGCATTGGTTTCGTTCAGAGTGCCGGTCTTGGCCCAGAGCTTCCCTTTTAGGGGAGAGTTTCTGAACCGCGTATACAGCGACCCATCTGTGCCGGCGATGGGGAAGGTCTTTCGCCATGCTTCGCCCCAAGGCTGATGAGAGGCGTAGGACAGCAAGTGAGTATAGGCGCGCGGCGTGATGCGGTCGTCCATGCTCATGCCGGAACCGTCGTAGAAGAAGAAGTCGGTATCGGGAATGCCGGTATCGATGAGGAACTGACGAACGACACGAGAACCCTGGGCGAGACTGCCGTCTTTTGCGAAGGCCTTTCCCAGCATGCGGAGCAGGAGTTCGGCGTGCAGGTTCTGGCTGATTTTGTTGGTGACGGTGATGTCTTCTGCGACCGACACCGATGTGCGGTGCGCGAGCAGGCGGCGGTTGTTGATGGGAGCTTCGAGGGTTGTGATTGAAAGAGGAAAGAGCTTAAGCGGTTCGGAGCGTTCACCGATGAAGTCGCCGGTGCCTTCCGGCAGGCGATGAGCTGCAGCGGGATCTCCTTTGACGATGACGCCGCGATGCAGCAGAGCATCTTTGAACGCGGCTGCTGTGAACTCGGCAGGATCCTCAATTGCGAGCGGGGCATGGAGACCTTGCGCTGGGGCAGTTCCCCAGGTGCGTACAAGCAGCGCCCCTGGCCGACGCTCGAGCCCCGGGTGGGGCTTGTCGCCCGGCTGAGCGAAGGTCATGTTGTTCTGCAGCGTGTAATAGGGCACATTGGGGGCCCACTCTTCGAGCATAGAGCCGGGCTTCTCGGGGTCGGCTGTGATGGTGAGCTCGATGGAGTTATCCGCGAAGGAGAGAGCGGAGATTGGAGCACCGTAGCCCCATTGCAGGTCGTCCCAGGCCCATGCGGTGCCGTAAGGCTCGTTGAGGTAGTAGCTGTCGTCACCAACGACGGTACCATCGACGGAGCGTACGCCTGCCTGAACGACCTGCTGGGCGAGCAGATCGAGCGCTTCCATGGCGTGGGGCTCAGCCTGAATCTCCTGGACAGTCGGCGTAGCATCGGGTTTGCCGGTCGGGGATTTCGCGGGGGGATTTGTTGGTGTCGGTGTAGCGGAAGGCGGCGTCGGAGGCTGGTAGGGGTACCGGTGGGCGCTCATCGTCGGGTCGCCCGAGCCGAGGATCAGGATGTCGCCGTGCAGCACGCCGGATGAGTCGATCTCGCCGTTCGCGACAACATTTGTAGTCCAGGTGAGCGTCTCGACGGGAAGAAGCGCGAAGGCAGCGGCAGTAGTGGCGAGCTTCGCGTTCGATGCGGGCGTGAAGAGTCTAGAGTCGTTCAATCCGTAAAGGGGCAGCCCGTCGAGCGTGGCGACACTGATACCGAAATCGGCTTGCTTAAGGGCAGGATCGGAGAGGATGGCTTGGATGCGGTCGCCAATGGAGCCCTTCACGGGAGCAGCATGAACCGGCCGTGCGTGGGAATGAGTAGTGCGATGTTGACCCACGAGGAGACTGGCCGGGACAAGGGACAGCGCCAGAAGCAGCGCGAATGATCGCGATGTATGGAGCATGCACGGAGTTTAGCAGGAGGGCGGCTGCAGTTGTGAGTGCTCATAGAATTGGAAGATGGCATCGATTCGCACCATCGCGCACTGGAAGCTGCGGACGCGCATGCTCGAACTGGGCAGGCGAACGCTCGTGATGGGGATCGTCAATATCACTCCGGATTCATTCAGCGATGGTGGGAATTTCCTCAAGCCAGAGGCTGCGATCGCACGCGGCCTTGAATTGATCGAAGAGGGTGCGGATCTGCTGGATCTCGGTGCGGAGAGCACAAGGCCAGGTGCGAGGGCTGAGGCCTTGGGCGAGAGCAGGGTGAGTGTCGAAGAGGAAGTGTCGCGCCTTCTGCCTGTGATTGAGGGGGTTCTGAAGGCCGAGCCAAATGCTGTAATTTCGGTTGATACGTATAAGGCAGGAACAGCTCGAGCCGTTTTGGGGGGAGGCGCGGAGATCATCAACGATGTGAGCGGATTTACCTGGGAAGCGGAGATGGCGAACGTCTGCGCACAGGCGCGATGCGGCGTGGTGGTGATGCACACGCGTGGACGGCCAGAGGAATGGCGCGGACAGGCGAAGTTGCCAGCGGATGTGATGATGCAGGGCATCCGCGACGGATTAGCGGAGAGGCTGGAGAGAGCGAAGGCTGCCGGTGTTCAACCGGATTCGATTGTGCTCGATCCGGGATACGGGTTCGGGAAGAAGTTCGAAGAGAACTATGCGCTGCTGGCCAGACAGGCTGAGCTGCTCGGGCTGGGAAGGCCGCTGCTAGCGGGAGTGTCAAGAAAATCATTTCTGGGGCACACGTTGTCTGACTTGTTCGGCGGTAAGCAGGCGCCGGTGGATGCGCGCGGAATGGCGAGTATCGCCGCGCTGGTGACTGCGATTCTGCATGGGGCTTCGATTGTGCGCGTACATGATGTGCGGCCGGCTGTGGAGGCTGCGCGGATCGCGGATGCTGTGCTTGCGGCGAATGAGAATTCAGCGTTTTGACATCGCGTGAAGCTTGAGAACGGTGTTCCAGTTGCGTCCGGTGCCCGTGGCTCCGATTGCTTTGTCGAGGGCCTTGCCAGTGAACTTGGTGTCGGCTGCCCCATCGGGGAAGTGGAAGTAGATGTGATCGCCGGCCAAGTGATAACGATCGCGGCGCTTTGGATATCGCTCAATGATGCCGTCCAGTGCGGCCCGCGCAGTTGATGCGGCGGGTCCGGAGAGAAAAGCGACGTGGACGCGTGTGCCGTCTGTGGTTTCGGAATTGAAGGGGTTGTTTCGAACCAAATTGTCGAGTTGATCGTGTGTACGGATGATGACATCAACGGGAGTGCCTACCAGTTTCTGGAGGGCGCGGGAGACCGATTGGCCGACCTTGGAAGCGGGAGCGTTTGAATCGATCACCGCATTGCCGCTCTGGATATAGGTTTCGACGTTCTTGAATCCGAGGCCGGAGAGCGTCTCCCTGAATTCGGACATCGAGAGCTTGCCGTATCCGCCAACGTTGACGGCGCGAAGAAGGATGACATAAGTTGGCATGCGAGACTTCCCCCGGGGTACTCTGCTGCATCGTAATGAGATCAGGTAAAAAGCAGCGATGGAGAATCGAATTACAGATGCGAGTGTAGCTGAGGGCCTTCCAGGTGGTCCCGATCGCGTATGCCAGCCGAGTAGCAGTCTGGAAACAGGAAAGCGCGCGACTACGCTCCACGAGCTTGAGAATCAATTTGCGGCGATCTGCGGGAAGTTTCAGACCATGGTGGCAACTTCTGGAGCCGATGTGTGCTCCAGACCCCCGGCGCCAGGATCGTGGTCGGCTGCGGAATGCATTCAGCATCTGAGCCTGAGTGCGGATGCATACTTTCCGGTGTGGCAGCAGGTGATTGCCAGTGCCGGTCCGCGTAAGGCGGAGATGAATGCGCCGTACCAGATCGATTTCTGGGGACGTTTCCTCTGCTGGATTCTGGAGCCGCCGGCGCGCATCCGGTCGAAGACACCAGCCCCTTTTCAGCCGATCGACTGCGGCAAGGTTGACGAAGTGCTTGACGGGTTTCTTGACCGGCAGGAGCGTGTGATTGCCGCGCTTAGGCGCTGTCGCGGTCGGGCCATCGACCAGGTAAAAATGGCCTCGCCGATTGATTCACGAATTCGCTACAGCATCTGGTCGAGCTTTATGGTGAATGCGGCACATCAACGGCGGCATTTGTGGCAGGCTGAGCAGGCAATCGCCCGAGTGCAAGCTGCAAACTAGATTTGTTGCAGATGTCCTACTGCTTTTCAGAAGCAAGATAGACGACGATTCCGCTGACGAGTGCGATGGTGGCAAAGACGGGCACCACGATCCAGAGAATGCCTGTCTGGGGCAGGGACGAGGGGATCAGTGCGTCCAAATGAAGAACACTGGGGAGCTCTGAAAACCAGCTGCTCCAGGTATCGGCCTGCCAAAGAGCGATGGCGCCGACGATAACAAGCGTAATCACCAGAGCAAATATCTGAGCACCAAGGATGGGACGGCTCATCTTCTCGATGGCCGCGTTTCTCCGGCGAAGCTGGGCGCGCCACCAGATTGCCCCTGAAGGCTGGAGGCGAGCAAGGTCTGCGGATTGTCTCCGCGAGCCTTGAAGTGCTTCGGTGACCAGCACCAGATCGGAGCAACTGCGGCATGATGCAACATGCGCTCGCAGGTCGTCTGAACAAGCCTGGGGCCAGAATCCATTTTGCAGGAGTTCGGACAGCTCGCGTTCGCGGGAACAGGTGAAGGGGCTCATGCTTCGCCTCCGGACCGGAGTAATTGAGCCATTTTGCGCCTGGCACGAAAGAGAAGAATGCGGATACTGGGGGAGCCAAGTCCGGTAATTTGTGCGATTTCGTGATGCGAGTAGCCCTCGGCGTAGGCGAGCCAGAGGAGTTGACGATCACGGGGACGCATCTGCGCCATGGCGGGACCGAGCATCGCAAGAGATTCAGAGCGTGCTTCACCTGACTTAACGGCGAAGATCTCCTCTGAGATTTCGTCGATAGATGAGGACTGCGGACGCCGCCAGTGATCGCGCAACAAATTGGTTGCGATCTTGAAAAGATAACGACGCGCAGCAACTTCGCCGTCCTCTGGATGTGCCGCGCAAAGGAAGCGGACGTAGGCTTCCTGCGTGAGATCGTCGGCAAGCGCGGGGTCGCGACTAACGCGAGCGAGGTATGCCCAAAGGGAACGAGCCGATCGCGTATAGAACGCCGCGAACTGTTCGTTATCCATCGCCGCGGCGGGCGCGGTGCCGGCGAGCGCTTGTGCGTCGCCCGCCAGCACATTCGGAATGATCGATTCCCAGGACATAGGTCTTTGCTTCCTTGCCTTCAACGCGTTCTCCGAAGATCACTGCCGGTCTCTGAATGACGCGTCGAGGGGTGAATCGAGCTTGTTCTGCGCAGCAGGATCAGGCATAAGCCCCAGGCGCTGAGCGAGGAACCACGAAACCCCTGCGGAGATGATAAATCCGATTCCGGGCGCCAGCACCAGGGTTCCGAGGATGCGCATTGGTATCTGTGTATCCGGCCCGGCTTGCTGGAGTGACAGCAGGCCTAGTCCGAGCAGGACCATCACAATTCCAGCCTGAAGCGGGGTAAGGACGCGCGCGATGGCGCTTGGAACGCGCTGGTTCTGATCGAAGGCGATGGGGATGGGCGCGGCTTCGAGGAATTTCCTGCCGGCCTCGGTTTGCATATATGAGGCTAGTTCCTGGTTGCTGGTGAAGCGTTCAATGAGGCGACCGTGGACATCGCTCTGCATTTTGAAGATGCGGCCCCAGCGACGGTTCTCAATGAACATGCGAGCGAGCATGATGAGGGCGACGAGGCCGCAGCCAAATGCCAGAAGGGGAACAAGGTCGCTCCAAACGCGGTCGAACGATGAAGGCGGGTTCTGGGCGCGATAGACGTCGGGCCATACCGCTTTCTCGAGGGCTTCGTCGGGCTGACCGTCCTCGTGCTGGAGATGAGAGAAGAGGTAAAACTCGGGGTTGCGCGCAACTTCGGGATGAGCGGCGAGAAAAGCGGCGAGCTGCGGGTTATTTCGCGAGACGTACTCCTGGTTGGAGAGGAGAGAGGGATCGTGCGAGACGACGGTGGTGAGCGTCGGACTAAGCCGCAGGAGACGGATGAGTTCGGTCTGGGTGGACCGGACGTCGCCGTCGTTCGGGACTGGTGCGACGGCTGCAGCAGGTGAGGTGGGGTGCTGCTGAGCGGTGGCCAAAGGCCCGAGGATCAGCGATATCGATGCAATTGCGGGAAGAATCCGGCGAATGAGGCGATGGTTGCGCATTCTGTTTTCCTCGAACGGAAGAGCCTGTATTGCCCTTCTACCTCGAACAACGAACGAGAGCGCGTCTGGTTAACAGCTTTGAATCGAGATTGTGAATGATGCTTTGGAGTGCGGCATTCCCCGTTTGCGGTATTTAGGTAACGCGAGATTTCGGTTACTTTGTACCTATCCCCAGACTGCACTATTGGGTTTTGCAGGAATTTGTTAGAGCTTCAGAATCTCCCCACCAGGTTCGACTTCGCTGCAGAGGAGAAATGCACCACATGGACGAGCAGCCATATGAAGGCCGGCTTTTTTCTCGACTGAAGCAGAGCTACAGGGATCCTCGAAATACGATCACCTGGGCGCTGTTTCTCTGGACGTTTACAGCTATCGGATTTTCGCTATTTATGCCAGTTTGGCCGACGATGGTTCGTTCGATCTGCGTGGCTGCGAGTTGGTCGGCAGTACACCTCATGCGAAGAGTGTGATTCCCGGCTCGCGTTTGCCTCAAGAGGTTCTGATTTCAAAGAACGATTCTGCCAAGCTAAGTTTCGGCGTGCGAGGCGAAGAGAATACGAACCTCGAGCGTTTACCATATACGCACTTCTCCGCCGTTGACGAAATGCGCTAGACTCCTGAGTCTGCGGGTTTTTGCGCTGTAAGCGCGTTTCTCCGCGTCTTTGGAGGTCCCCAATGGCACGTCCATATTGGTCGGGCAATGTGCAGATATCGCTGGTTTCGTTTGGAGTGAGTCTGTATGTCGCGACCGAGAGCAAGAGCCAGATCAGCTTTCATCAGATCAGCCGGCGCACCGGCGAGCGAATCCGTCATCAGAAGGTGCTGGAGAGCGCGGCAGAGAGCCGGGAAGCGACGACCGCGATCGAGAGCGACGAAATCGTGAAGGGCTACGAATATCGCAAGGGTCAGTACGTGATCATTGAGCCCAGTGAACTGGAGAATCTGCGGGTGCCTTCGAAGCACACGATTGCGGTTTCGCAGTTTGTGGATGTGGCGGACCTCAGTCCCTTCTTTGTTGAGAAGCCGTATTTCGTGACTCCGGAAAATGACATGTCGGCGGAGGCATTCAATGTGGTCCGGCAGGCGCTGGCGGATACAGGAAAGGCGGCTATCGGCAAAGTTGCGTTTTCGGGGCGTGAGCACGTCTTTGCGCTTGTTCCCGCGGGGAAAGACAGTCCAGGGTTGATGGGCTACACGTTGCGATATGCATACGAACTCCGCAAGCAGGAAGACTACTTCCGCGACATCAAACAGCCACCGATTCCGGCGGATTCGCTGCAACTGGCGGAGATGCTGGTTGAGCGCATGTCGTCGAAGCTGGATATGGACAAGTTTGAGGACGGCTACGAGACAGCAGTGAAGGCCTTGGTCGAGGCAAAGGTGAATAACATGCCGGTGCCGATTGACGAGGCGCCCAAGCAGCGTCCAAGCAATGTTGTCAATCTTATGGATGCGCTGCGCAAGAGCATTGGGAGCGAGGCGCGCCCTTCCGCTGGGTCGAAGAAACCGGTGAAGAGCGCGAAGGAGCCACCCTCAAAGGGAATCGGCATCGTGAAGGCTCCGGCGAAGTCGGCGAAGCGGAAGTCAGCGTAGTTGGCCTGATCCCTACTCGTCTCGCAGCAGGACGAGGGGATCGACTGCCAGTGCGCGTCGCGCGGGAATCCAGGACGCGAGCATCCCGAGCATCAACATCGTCGCGGTGACGCCAAGAAGGACCAATGGATCCCGGGGCGTTGCCTGATACACGATGAATGACAGAACACGCGCGCTGAGTACGCCAAGGATGACGCCGGCGATTGAGCCAATCGCGAGCAGGCGGAAGGCGCGGCCCAGAGAAGTATGCAGGATCTGCCGCTGACTTGCGCCGAGCGCCACACGAATGCCAAGTTCGCGAAGGCGTTTGCTGACTACGTAGGACGCCATTCCGAAGATCCCAGTGGCGGCGAGCACAGCGCCAAGCATTCCTAGAACGCCGAGAGCTACGCTGGCGACGCGCGCGGCAAACAGGGCGGTTCCCATCTCTTCATTCCAAGTATGTAGCTCCAGCGGAAGAGCGGAGTCGAGGCCGCGCATGGTTCTTTCCAGGCCAGCGGCAATGTCGGCAGGATCGCGTTGCGAACGCACGACGAGATTGGTTTCGCTGGTGGTGTGCTGGAGGAAAGAGAAGAACATGGCCGGCATCTGATCCTCTGTCATGGTGCGATATTTCCCGTCCTCGACAACACCGACGACTTCAGCGCGCTGATCTCCCCAATACTTGAAGTGTCCACCAATGGCCTTATCAACGGAGCCGAAGACCTTGATGGCGAACTGGTGATTGACCAAGGCGACCTTGGGTGCCTTCTTGTCGTCATTCAACGTCAGGTTGCGGCCGGCAATGAGGCGTGTTCCTGCGGCTTCGAGGTAGCCGGGGGAGATGCGGTAATTCATTGCGTCCGCGGCGTAGTTGGTGGGTCGGAAGTCCGTGGTGGCATCGGTATAGACGTATGAGTCTCCGCCGCCCAGGCTGAGGGGGATGTTGTCGATCATCCCAACCGCGGAGACCCCCGGAATGTTTGCTGCGGTTTCGAGCATGCGCTGCTGCATTTGGGGAACGCGTTCGTCGCTGTAGCCTGCCATACGGAGATCGCTGCTGAGTAGCAATGCATTTTGGGGTTGAAACCCATAGCTGCTATGGACTGAACGCACGAGCCCGCGTACTGCTACCAGCGACGAGGTCACAAGCACGGCGCAGATCGCAATCTGGACGACGAGCAGAATGTCACGCATGGTGAAGCGTTTCATGCCGGTGGTGGAGTTGATCCCCGTGCGGATCATCTGCCAGGGATCAGCGCGCATCACCTGGCGGACGGGGACCATGCCAAAGAGCAGACCGCTGGCCAGCGAGAGAAGGATGGCAACCGTGTAGGTGCGGATATCAGCATTGACGGGGACATTGATGGGGATGTTGGGAATGGGCTGCCAGGCGCTGAGCACGTGCAGAATGACAACACCACCCGCGAGCCCAAGGACTCCGCCTACAAGGGAGACCAGTATGGCCTCGGTTAAGAGTTGGCGGAGGATGAGTCCGCGTTTCGAGCCGAGGGCAAGGCGCAGAGCGATCTCCTTGGCGCGATCGGCTGCGCGTGCGGCGAAGAGGCTACCGAGGTTTGCGCAGGCGGCGAGCAAGATGAGGCCGGCGAGGAGCATGAGCCCTGCCATGAACGCGCGTGCAGGACCGCCGAGAAAATCGCCCACGAGGCCGGGCTTGGCAAGCGAGAATTTAATGCCGTCGTCGTCTCGAGGATAGGTTTTTGCGAGCCACGCGCCGATGGAGTTCAGATCTTCGGTGGCCTGAGCCGGAGTCACGCCGGGCCTGAGGCGGCCAATGACCCATGGGGAGTGATCGCCTCTGTACTGGAGCGAGTCGTTGCCCTGGATAAGTTGCTGATCAAGCAGCGGGATCCAAAGGGCCGGAGCGAAGAAGAGCTCTGTGCCTCGAAACGCAGGCGGGGCTACGCCAATGATCGTGAAGGGGTGCTTGTTGATCTCAATGGAACGGCCAATGACGCCTTTGTCGTCGTGGAAGTGGCTATGCCAGTAGGCGTAGCTGAGGACCACAAAGGGCATGCTGTTCTTTCCCTTTTCGTCGGATGCGTGAAAGAAGCGGCCGAGAAAGGGCTGGATCTCGAGTGCGTCGAAGTAGTTGCCAGTGACGAGATAGGGCCACGCGGTGGAAGGGTTCTTACCGGTGTCGATGCCAACGGCGCCCGTGATCTGGCAGGCGATGAGGCTGGAAAAGGTGCGGTTGCGATCGCGGAGATCGACGTAATCGAGGTAAGACTGCGACGGAAAACGGAAACGCTGGACGGTGTAGAGGTTTTCCGCGTGCGGCACGTTCACAGGTCGAAGAACGAGCGCGTTCAGGACGCTGAAGACCACTGCGTTCGCACCGATGCCCAGGGCCAGGGTTATGAGTGCCGTAAAGAAGAATCCGGGCGATTTTGCCAGCTGTCGGATGGCGAACTTCACGTCGGTGAGCATGATGTTCTGAACTACGCGAGTTGCTGGCCGGGAGTTCCAACGATGTGACGTCAGAGATCGTGGCGATTGCGGTTCCCGCCACAGAGGTGTGGGAAGGCAGGTTGAACGGGAAGGCAGGGAGAGCAGGTAAAGCCAGCAAAAAATTGCTACTTACGATTTCTTATTTTGAAACGCATTTGCGTTGACTCTCACAATTTGATCGGGCTAAACTCCCTGCGCCCCCGGCTGTTCCTTTCTGCCGTAGATCTGAATTGGAGGATGTTCATGCTAACGCTATTCAAGCGTCTTGGAGTGTCGCTCGTCTTTGTTATACCCGTGGGTCTTTACGCCGGCGACTATACGTATCAACAAACGACGCAGATCACCGGTGGTTCCCTCTTGAAGATGATGAAGACGGTCGGGGTCTTCAGTTCGCAGGCTCGCCACATGGGCGATCCGGTCGTGTCGACGATTTACTTGAGTGGCAATCGCCTGGCAGATGTATCGGCGCAGCAAATCCAAATCACCGATCTGGACAAGGAGACCATCACGCAGATTGATCTTGAAAAGAAAACCTATTCGGTGATGACGTTTGACCAGATGAAGCAGGCGATTCAAAATGCTCGAGCGCGCATGGAGCAGGAGGCGGCGAAACAGAAACAGCCGGACGCGCAAAATCCCGACGCACAAAATGTGCAGATGAGTTTCGATGTGAAGGTGCGGAAGACGGGAGCGACAAAGGATGTGAGCGGGCTGAACAGCAGCGAAGCCATCTTAACGATGACGATGACGGCGACGGATACAAAGTCACAGCAGTCCGGCAATCTGGCGATCACGAATGATATGTGGATGGTGCCGTCCGTTCCCGGATATGAGCAGGTGCAGGAGTTCTACAAGAAATTCGCCAAGAAGATGGGAGATGCGACGGTCGGGTTCGGGCGCGACTTCAGCCGCATGCTGGCGCAGCAGCCTGGGGCAAATCAGGCGATGGGCGACATGGTGAAGGAGATGCAGAAACTGGATGGAGTTCCGATCATGCAGGTGATGAGGATGGGTACCACGATGAACGGTCAGCCGCTGCCCGCAGCATCCGAAGCCCCGCTCCCTGCTGAGCCCGCCGGACCGACCAAAGGGGAGGTCGCCAAAGCGGGAATGAGCTCGATGATTTCGAGTCGTCTGGGAGGATTCGGTGGTTTCAAAAAGAAGAAGCAGAATACGCCGCCTCCGGAGCAGAACGCGGACCAGGCAGGGGCGCCGCCAACGAGCGCGGTCCTGATGGAGATGCAGACGACGACTTCCAATTTCTCATCGGGACCGGTGGATCCGTCGCATTTCGATGTTCCCACTGGTTATAAGCAGGTGACTGCGCCGATGCTGGAGCATCAGCAGGAATCGAGTGGTAAGTAATCGGAAGGGAAGGAGCGACGGCAAGCTCCTATACTAGTCCTCACCGCTTCCTTGGAACTCAGGGTTTAAAATCGTTCGTGGCGCGGTTCATTTGCGCCACTTTCAGCCCGCGCGTAGCTGAACGGAAGGCTGCGGCGGGTGTTTGTGTGATTTTTGAGAAGCAGGCGGTTTGATGCGAGCGAAGACGGCAGTGGTTCTGGGCGCCCAGTGGGGCGACGAGGGTAAGGGAAAAATCGTTGATGTATTGAGTGAAAGGTTCAACGCCGTTGCGCGTTACGCCGGTGGACATAACGCTGGACACACCGTCATCCATGGCGAACAGAAGTTTGTTCTTCAGCTCATTCCCTGCGGGGTGTTGCGGCCGGGCTGCAAAGGCGTGATCGGGAACGGTGTAGTGCTGGATCCAATCGCCTTTCTGAAAGAAGTAGGGAAGCTGCGGAGCCTGGGGATCGATGTCGATAGCCAGTTATATGTCTCGAACCGGACGCAGGTGATCCTGCCTTATCATCGGATGATCGAATTGGCGGCGGAGAGTGCTCCGGGACGCAAGAGAATAGGCACGACCAGCCGGGGTATCGGACCCGCTTATGAGGACAAGATGGCGCGGAGCGGGTTGCGGATCGTTGACCTGCTGCGGCCGGAGTTGCTGAAGGCGCATATCTATGCGGCATGCATCGAGAAGAACGCGATCGCGCATGCACTGTTCGGAACCGATCCACTGGAACCCGAGAAGATGTACGAGGAGTACCTGGCGGCAGCGGAGGAGGTGCGGCCCTTCGTAACCGATAGCGGACGGCTGCTCAATCAGATACTCGCGGGCGGCGGCTCGGTGATGTTCGAGGGTGCGCAGGGAACGATGCTGGACATCGATCACGGGACCTATCCCTTCGTGACGTCGTCATCGGCGACGGCCGGGGGAGCTGCGACGGGAACGGGGGTGGGGCCGACGGCGATCGGCACCGTGATTTCGGTGACCAAAGCCTACGTGACTCGCGTCGGCGAAGGGCCCTTCCCGACAGAGATTCACGAGGATGTGGGAGACCAGCTACGTGCGAGAGGCAATGAATATGGAGCGGTTACAGGACGGCCGCGGCGTTGCGGATGGCTGGATATGCCCCTGCTGCGGTACTCGAACCAGGTGAATGGGGCAGAGTGGCTCGTTGTGACGAAAATGGATGTATTGGACGAACTCGCGGAGATTCCGATCTGTGTCGGTTACCAAGTAGATGGAAAGGTAGGCGACGAAATCCCGGCGGATGTATCCGGGCTGGAGCGCGTGAAGCCGGTTTATACCAAGCTGAAGGGCTGGCAGGCTTCCACAGAGGGGATCACGGATTTCGATAAGCTGCCGAAAGCCGCGCAGGAGTACTTGCGGTTCCAGGAGCGCGAGAGCGGTGCGAAGATCGGCATGGTTTCGACAGGGCCCGACCGCGATCAGACGATGGTTCTCCCTGAGTTTGCCGCGGCGCTGAACGAGATTCACGCATAGATTTCAGAGTTCGAGATTTCGGATACTGAGGAATAACTCGCAATGATCAGCTTTATTGTCCGGATTCGGTTCGCTCAGGAAAATCGGGCCGAGATCGCCGAGATCCTGCACGAACTGACCGCCGCATCACGGCAGGAGCCGGGTTGCGTGAATTACATTCCGCACTGGGTTCAGGGTGAGCCATGCACCGTGCTGATTTATGAGCAGTACAGAGATGCCAAGGCTGAAGAGGCACACCGGCAGTCGGCTCATTTCAAGAAGTACGCGGTTGCGGGTTTGTACCAGAAGATGCTGGAACGGAGCCGCGAAGACCTGGCGTCTTTGGATTGAAGAACTTCGCCAGATCGACAACCCAATCCTGCATTGAGATAGTCAAACCTCCGACGGAGAACCTCTGGTCATGAAACGCGTGTGACCTATGGTTTGCCGATTGGAGGAGCCTGTGATTTCGCGCATTGACCCTCGCGACGAATCCCGGCTACTATCCTTACGCCTATGCGAACACATCCTGAAACGTTAGCTGCGGTAATGAGGTGGCGTGTCTTAATCGGGCTAACGGTTGTGGTGTTCGCAGCCGGCCCTTCTTGTGCCATGCCTCGTGCGGAACGACACGAGGTTCATCGCCAGATTGAAAAACTGGAGAATGCCTGGAACGCGGCGGTGCTGCATGGCAATATCGCAGTGATGGATGGGCTTCTTGCGGACGATTATATGGCAATCACGCCGAGCGGGATTCTGCAATCGAAAGAACAGGCGCTGGCGAGCCTCCGATCAGGGGCCATGCACTTCAAGTCTCTCGAAGTATCCGATCGCAAAATCCGGCTCTACGGGGCGACCGCGCTCGTGACATCAAGGGCAGAAGTCCAGGCAACGGGCCTAGAAGGCGATATGTCGGGCAGCTACCGATACACGCGTGTGTATGTCAGGGATCCTCGCGGGGTTTGGAGGATCGTAAGTTTCGAAGCGAGCAAGATCCGCGATCCGAATGAGCGGCATCAATCCAAGTCAGAGTAGCATTCAGGCCGGGGCGATCTGCAGAAGCCAGCCTCTAGAATGAAGACATGCCTGAGCTGCCTGAAGTTGAGACGATTGCGCGTGGGGTAGATAGGCGTGTATGCGGCGATCAGATCATTGAGGGATGGTTCGGATCGCACCAAGAACCTTTCAAGACTCCGGCATGGCTGCAAGCCAAGCAGCTCGTTGACCGTCGAATTTTGTCAGTTCACAGGACCGGGAAGCATATTGTTTTTGAGCTGGGGCGTCAGAGCGATAGAAGAACTGCGAGTCGCAGTACCCAGGTAGCGGCACAATGGATTGTCCACCTCGGAATGACAGGACGCCTGCTGGTGCTTACACCGGATGCCCCCGTCGCGAAGCATACCCATGCAAGACTGCGACTTGAGAGCGGGCGCGAATTGCGCTTTGTAGACCCGAGGCGGTTCGGGAGGCTTGAGTTTCGCGATTTAGCGGAAGGCAATAAGTTCGCAGGCCCTGGTGCCGAACCGCTGACAATCGAGGCGGCGGACTTCATGGAGCTGTTTCGGGGCAGGAAGCTGACGATCAAAGCTGCTCTGCTGAATCAAAAATTGCTGTCGGGTGTAGGGAATATCTACGCTGACGAGAGCCTGTTCCGAGCAGGGATCCGCCCGGGACGGCGCGCTGGGCGGCTCACAAAACACGAACTTGAACGATTGCGCACATCTCTAGCCGAAGTACTGCAACACGCGATTCGACTCGGGGGGTCTTCAGTTTCAGACTACGTGGACGCAGAGGGCGAGAAAGGCTTCTTCCAGCTGGAACATTTTGTTTATCAGCGAAGCGGGGAGCCGTGCCGAAATTGCGGGACTGAAATCAAGCGGATTGTGATTGCCGGACGAAGCACGCACTACTGTTCAAAATGCCAAGGTTGAAGAGTGAATCTATTGTTTTTTGAACTTGAGAGAGCCAGGTTTACCAGAATCAAAACGGGCAGCACTTCTCTGCACCTGTAAGTTGTTGAAATGAAAGATTGCGAAGAACGGCATGGCGATTGCAATCTAGAAAGGTGCCAGTGATGTACCGGCTGCTGGAGAAAATCCGGCCAGCCCGCAAAACAGCAGGCACTCGGCAAGAGCAGCCGCCAAGAAGCGGTAGACCGGCCGAGGGGGTCTGTAGACGGTGCGGTGGATATAACCATCGCCCATTGCTGGGAGGCCAGTGACCAGCGCAGGGACACGAAACGCCACACGAAGATGTGGCGTTTCGTGCTTTGTATCGAGACTTGGGTTATGTCACAATCGATTACGGTTGTACCGGAGTGCGGTTGGGGCCCCTACTTGCACTGTTTCTCGAGAGCCTGTACTATCGAACTTGCCTATCAAGCGGCTGAAGCGAACCACCCGGTTACGGGCAGAGAAGGCTCGCCGCTGACAAAAGATATCTTCGGAACCACGAAGCGTCCAATTTGACGGGAGTTCCGCAGAGTTCTATAAGGCAGGCCTAACCCAGGGAAACCACCGAAATCGGGCCGAAGAAATGCACAGTAGCGTGCCAATGCAGGTCTGGCTGGGTTGATGGGTTGAGTGTTTTAGATGTTTGGCCCTGAAGCTGCATCAGATGAATAGGCGTCCTTCTTTGCGGGGATGATCCTGACGGCAACAGAATGCCGAGGGAGTTCAAAAGAGTGACGCCGTGCGCTGGCCAAGAAAGGTATCACCCGCCGTTAAGCGTTCCAGGGGTTCGCAGATCAATTGCGCCGAGTTTTCGGTTTCCCCGGGCAACGGTGTGCGGCATCGCTTAAAACACGGGAGTTCCCAACCGTAGCTGCTCCGTACCCGAGAAGCCAATGGTGGAAGAGGGTAGTTCAGCACCCCAGTTTCGAAGTTGCTGACTCAGAGAAGTAAGGCAATACAGAGCACAGTGCCAGGAAGTGCACGCATGACAACAGAACCGACAGCGCCCCAACCAGAAGTGGGGCCAGCTCCGGCGAATGGGCAGGGGCAGTCGCAAGGACATCGACGCCGGCGGCGTCGTCGCAAAAACAAGTCGAACCAGCAGGGCGGTCAGCAGCCGCAGCAGGGGCAAATGCAGCAGAACCAGCCCCCGCCGCAGGTGCAGCCGCAGATGCAGGCTCCGCAACAGCCGCAAGGCGGTCAGCAGAAGCAGGGATCCGGCCGGCACCGGAAGAAGAAGAAATTCTTTCAGCCGAAGAACGGATCTCAGCAGCCTCCGCCGCAGCCTGGGAACAGCATTGTTCCTCAGCATCAGGGCCGTCGCAAGGAAAGGCAGAGAGGTCCCCGGATGTTTGTGGGGCCGATGGATCATAGCTATCGCGCTGCGAACGGCAACGTCGCTGATTCACCCCCCTCGACGATTCCCCTGTCGGGCAATGGACACCACAGTTCCAACTACCACGACATCAATGTGGGTGGACCCAATGTTCCGGTGCGTGCGGATGCGCCTACTCGCATCTTCTGCTTCATCGATGATCTGTTCTTCCAGGCAAAGATCCAGGAGACCTCGAAGAAACTGGGCATCAAAGTGGAATTTGTGAAGGGCGAGAAGGAAACCGTCTCGCGAATCACGGACGCGGCAGAGCCGCCGACTCTTTTGGTGTTCGATCTGAACAATCTGAACGCGAAGCCACTGGCTCTGATTCCCAAATTTAAAACCAAGTTCAAGAAAGCCACGTCTATCATCGGATTTCTGAACCACCTCCAAGGCGACCTGAAGCTCAAGGCGATAGAGGCTGGATGCGATACGGTCATGCCGCGGTCCGCATTTTCGCAGAGCTTGCCGAACCTTCTGCGCCGATATGGGCTGGAAGAGGAAGACGAGTACGTTCCACAGCCCGCGTTTTAGGCGCGGGC
The DNA here is from genome assembly GCA_035606555.1 of Occallatibacter sp. GTDB lineage: Bacteria > Acidobacteriota > Terriglobia > Terriglobales > Acidobacteriaceae > Telmatobacter. The sequence continues at coordinate 26,664 of DATNFD010000168.1, read as the reverse complement.
TGTTGAAAGCCAGGACGTAATTTGGAGCGGGTGCCGGTTGGCACCCGTTCATTTTGTCGTGAAGGAGTGGGGCCGTTCTTAGCCAGGAGGCCAACTCATCGGTCGGCCCCCGAGCAGGTGCACATGAATGTGCTCGACGGTTTGGCCGCCATCTTCTCCTGTGTTGATGACAGTGCGATATCCCTGGGTGAGGCCCTTTGTACGCGCGATTTCGGCAGCGGCCCACTGCAGGTGTCCCAGCAACTGCTTGTGCTCCTTCTGAGCATGCGCGATCGATGGGATATGGTCCCTGGGGACGATAAGGATGTGGACCGGGGCCTGCGGTTTCAGGTCGGCAAATGCGTAGCACCGGTCATCCTGATATATAGCCTTCGACGGGATGCTGCCGTCGACGATCTGACAGAAGATGCAGCTCATGATGCAGAGTCTATCCTCCATCAGCCGTTGGTGTCAGGATCGATGGCCGGTTGACGAATTTGTGTTCCTCGGGCAAACGAGCGGAGGTTCATTCAAGGCGGATCCATCTTTGATTCTGCTCGCCAATCAAGGAAATGGTGGATGGCGTCAGCGAGCTTTCGGTTCAGACTTTTGATGGATGCAAAAGGGACTTCGCTTAGACGGTGCCTGCCGGATTTCTCCATCAGTTGCGCGCTTCTCTTTTGATGATCGATATCCATCACAACATAGAGGCCAGGCTCGCCCTCTACAGCGACGATCTGACCGGGTTGTGGAATTCGACTTGAGATCTGATCGGATTTAATAACAATGCAGGATATGGCGGAACTCACTGGAGACCTCAGCAATTTCGTGACTTCCGGCGGAATGTATTTCGAGCGACATTCTTCGCACAGAGAAGGGATGCTGACGCCTCAGGTTAGGTTGGTCGTCTTAATATTGTAAATTGCTGATTACAATCATGTAAGTACAATGTTGTGCGGATGCAAGGTGTTTAAGGATTCCATTGGGCTTCCAAGCCGCGCAAGCGTCATGTGACGGTCCTGGATCGGAGAGACGATATGACGAGGGGGCGAATCAGAGTGCTTGCCTGACGATGATCGAACGCTGGCCGCTCTCTGAGGTTCTGAAACGGCTTGAGTTGACTTGCTCCCTGGCTACACAGACAAGCGAGTACGACCTTCGTATTCAGGAGTGAGGGCAAAGCATTCGAGGAGCAAGCACACGGATGCGCAGATGATTCCTGCTCAGAAGCAGGCGAAACCGGGAGAGTCTGGGTAAAATCCAAAGTGCGATTGGCTTGGCTCAGAATGGTTGACCTTGAGTTATGACCTTGCACAGTTTGGAAACAGTGCAATCCGCATGGCAAGTGTTAAGCGCACTGATCGGCAAAAAGTCCGCCTTCAAGGCGGCCTTTTTGCGCAACCAAGCACGGTGGGATGCGGGAAAGCTCTGGGGCGCGAAGCTTAGAGTGATGCAAATCACAGTACGCGAGAACGCCGCCCGGCAGAATTGAGGTGCATGAGGTGGGCCCGGACGATTGCGGGCCAGATAGAAGTGCTTTGGTTCAGCCTGCCTTATGCGGATAGAATTACTTTCAGTTCCGAACCGCTCAGCGCTGTTGCACGAGAAAGTCGATCCTACAACGTTGAAGTCGGACGTGAAGACTCGGGATCGAACGTGAAATGACTGCGCCAGCTTTGGCTGCGCAGAGTGCAGTGAGGGTTCATCTTTGGCTACAACTCAACTTCTCCCCATTTACGCAAAACTCAGCCAAAAAATTCTGCGCAGGAGGACGTCTACTCATCTCGGGAGGGGCGTTGAAATCTTGACCGGAGCGGATCGGTTCTGGCTCGCTTTGCGATGCCCGGCGCATGCATGGAACTGGCCGCGCGCCAACCGCGGGGAAGGATTTCGCGGCTACGATGCCCACCAGACCTGCCACAAGTGCATGTCGCACCGGATGTTCGACACCGAAAAATGGCAAGCGGGCCCGATATATAGGAAGCGCGAGCATTTCCAGTAGCGCCGAACTCGGCGACAGCCTGCTTTCATTAAGATCCGGGCCGTGCGGGTTCAACTCGTGTGATCAAGGATGATCTTCCAACCATGAGCGCCTTTCCGCCATACAAGTGAGAATATGCCGTCGTCTTTAGCGGCTTCGCCGTGAGAGGTTCGCTGCAGATGAAACTTGCCCGTGACCAACGCGATTTCAGACTTGCCGCAGGCTGAAGGCAGCAGGCGTATATCGAGGTCCGAAAAGGTGAGTTTTCCCATCTGCTCGGGGTTTGTGTAGCTCTGCTTGTAGCGCTGCAATATCGGTTCGTAGCCTTTACGGAGCTTCTGACCAATGAAGGTGGTGTCGGGGGATTTCTCATAAGTCTGCATAAAGCCAGGGATATCGGCGCGGTTCCAGGAATCGACCTGAGCCTGGATCTCTGTGCGTATGGCGGCTTCATCGCCAGATTGCGCCGAGATCGGGCTAACTGAGAGGGCAGCAGCCAAGGTCAACCAGGTCAGGAGAGAGGAGCGGCTCATTGAATGCCTCCGAAGGAGAATTGCCATCAGCTTACAATGGGATATGGCATCCGTCGCAGAGACTTCCCCGTTCCGCGTAGTACACACCGTGTGCTCCCATGATTGCCCGGACTCGTGCGCGGTGCTGGTCACGGTTGATGCGAATGGCAGGGCGGTGAAGGTCCAGGGAGATCCGACGCAGCCAGTGACTCAGGGTTTTCTTTGCGGCAAAGTCGCCAAGTACCTGGACAGGGTGTATTCGCCAGAGCGAGTTCTCTATCCCCTTAGGCGACGGGCGGGGATCCCAAAGGGCCCCCTGACAAAAGGGCGCGAGTTCGAGGCGTTTGAACGCGTTAGCTGGGATGAGGCGTTGGATTCCATTGCTTCACGTTTACAGCGAATCAGCGATGAGTTTGGACCAGAATCGATCCTGCCATACAGCTACGCCGGCACCATGGGAGTGCTTGGTTATGGGTCGATGGACCGCCGGTTCTTCCACCGGTTTGGGGGCAGCCAACTGGATCGCACGATTTGTGCCGAAGCGGGGGGACAGGCCTGGAATCTTGTCTATGGTAAAAAGCTGGGAACGCCTACCGAAGATTTCAGCCGTGCGAAGCTGATTATCGCGTGGGGAGCGAACATTCACGGCAATAACGTCCATCTCTGGCCCATGGTGGAGCATGCGCGCCGGAGTGGCGGGCGTCTGATTGTGATTGATCCTTACCGCACGCGGACTGCCGGCTTGGCGGATTGGCATATCGCGATCAGACCGGGAACTGATGGCGCGCTGGCGCTCGGAATGATGCATGTCATTCTGCGCGAAGGACTGGAAGATCGGACTTATATACAAGAGATGACGCATGGCTTCGAGCGGCTGAGCGAAAGAGTACGCGAGTACACACCGGAGAGGGTCGCAGCATGGACGGGAATGACGGCCGCAGCAGTTGAGCAGCTGGCCCGTGAGTACGCTACGACCCAGCCGGCCGCAATACGGCTCAACTACGGCGTACAGCGTTGCGAGAACGGAGGAACCGCAGCGCGGGCAATCGCAATGCTGCCGGCTCTAACCGGAGCGTGGAAACACCGCGGAGGCGGCGGGTCGTTATCGACGTCGGGAGCATTTCAGTGGAACAAACGCGAATTGGAGCGAATGGACTTAGCGTTGGATTCGCCGATTGGGCACCCCGCACGGATTGTGAATATGGCGCTGCTTGGGCGAGCCTTGAATGCTGAGGCGGGAGACGCAGAAGTATTGAGTGGCGGACCGGCGGTGAAGGCATTGTTTGTGTACAACTCAAATCCGGGTGCCGTTGCTCCAAATCACAACGCTGTGCGCCGGGGACTTGGGCGCACCGACCTGTTCACTGTGGTGCATGATTTGTTCTTCAATGACACGACAGATTACGCTGACTTTGTACTGCCGGCGACGACGTTCCTTGAGCATGCCGACATTCAAGGCGCATATGGGCACTACTTCGTGCAGCTATCGAGCAAAGCGATTGAGCCTTTGGGTGAGTCCTGGACCAATGTGCGGCTTTTTGGCGAGTTGGGGCGACGGATGGGATTCACAGAGGAGTGCTTCCGCGATAGCGAGGAGCAGATGATCAGGCAGGCTCTCGCGATTGGGCTGGGTGGGCGTTCCACCAACAAAGGAATGGAGCACATCAGCCTTGAAGATCTCGAAGAGCAAGGGCACATCGCACTGGATTTTCATCTCAACCCGGATGTCAAGCCGTTCATGCCCTACACGGAGGGCCCGCTCCCCACACCGACCGGAAAGGTAGAGTTCTATTCGGAGGCGCTCGTCGCGGCTGGGCGGGATGGTCTCCCCGCATACATTCCGCCGACTGAATCACGGTGGAGCGAGGATTCCAAGCACTATCCGCTGGAGTTGTTGGGGCGTAAAGCCGACAATTATATGAACTCAACGTTCGCTAACCTTGAATGCCACAGGAAGATGGAATCGCGAACCAGGCAGCGACTGGAAATCCATCCAGATGATGCGAAGAGCCGCAAGATCACGGATGGCGACAGTGTCAGAATATGGAATGATCGCGGGCAGATCGCACTGACTGCGATGGTCGATCGGTCCGTTCCTCGGGGCGTGGTGGCTGCGCGGCTGGATTGGGCTAAGTTGAGCAGTAGCGGGGTGAACGTCAACGCGTTGACAAGCGAGCGGCTGACGGATATCGGAGCGGCGCCGACGTTCTATTCGGTGCTGGTGGAAGTCGAGAAGATCTAGATTGCGCCGGTGACTGTTGGGTGGGAGCTCGGCGCAGACCGTACGAAATCAGAGGCTGTTAGGACCAAAAGATGCGTGCGATAGAGGCGGTACACTAAGGATATGTCATCGTGGGTTGCTTTTCTCATCGTTCTCATTCTGGCCCTCGCTTATATGTATATGAAGCGCTCCGGCCAGCTTTCGGCGAAGGAAGCAACGGAGTATCTGAGAAGCGGCGCGATGCTGATCGATGTTAGGAGCGTCAACGAGTTCGAGTCGGGACATATATTACAGGCATATAACATGCCCCTAGACCGGATCGAGGTAATGGTCCCTGGAGCAGTGAGAGATAAGAACAAAGTCCTGCTATTGCACTGCTCTACCGGTGTTCGCAGCGGTATCGCGAAGAAGAAGCTCGAAGATATAGGGTACAAGAAGGTTTTCAACCTGGGATCCTACGAGCGAGCCGGCAAGATCGTGATGGGACGATAGAGTCGACGACACTGAAGAAAAGAAGCCTCCGGCTTTGGCGGGCCGATACACTTCTGCTGTTCACCTGTTGCGAAGCGGAGATGGATCGGGCCCATTCGACGTGCCTTCGCTGTTCTTCCGACGCTAGCTGCCGATGTCCAACCGGGTGATTGCAGGCTCCAAGCCGGGGGATTCTGCACGGAGTTCTACGGAACCTGGGCGTCCCTTCGGCCGGATAATGGCGACACATGCTCCGTGGAAGGTTCGATGATGCGGCCGGCGAAAGCTGGCTACGTCTTTAGGATTCGCGCTCCCAACGGCTGCAATGTCTGCGGGGCCGTTCAGGCTGAAACTGAGCGGGACAACCGCGTCGGGCAGAGGCTGGCCGTGCTCATCAACAACCTGTGCCATCACATAGCTTAGGTCGTCAGGAGAGATATCGAGTTTGGATCTGTCCGGCGTCAGTAACAGCTTGTGAGGTTTTCCCGCGCTGGTGAAAGAGATGCTGCCGATTTCATCTCCGCCCTGATATGCAATGGCCTTGAGTTCGCCGGGAGCGTAGGGAACTGTGAACTCGGCCTTGAGGGCGTCTTGTGTGGTCAGGGCTTTCGACCCCACCTCTTTCCCATTGAGAAGGAGTGTCACCTTATCTCCGCGCGTATAGACGCGGACATGCAAGGGCGCGTCTTCGAATCCGGGCCAAGTCCAGCTTCGCAACTCGTCGCTCCATCCCCACATGCTCACGTGCTCGGAGTAGCCATGGGGAAGGGGGCGCTGTACGGCCATCTCGATTTTGCTTCGACGCCACACGACATCGCGAAAATATGACTGCGGCTTTTTATTCCCGATGAGGTCGATGTCACCGCAATAGGAGTTGAACCAGGGATAGGGAGGCGAGAAGACATCGTGAGCGGGACCGTTGCTGATGCTCGCATGCCCGATCCCGGATTCGCCCAGGTAGTCGATGGCCGTCCAGACGAAGTCGCCAAGGACATAGGGGTTGTCCTCTACGGCGCGCCAGTTCTGGAATGCCTGATTAGGGAAGGATTCTGTGCCAGCCATGATGCGGTCGGGATACTTGGTGTGGTCCTTTTCGTACTCTGTCCATTGGTAGTTATAGCCACCTACGTCGAGATAGCCGAAGGCGGGCTGCATGTCCGCCCAGGTTTTTCCGGGATGATCCCATGCGTGGCAGATGGCGGCAGTCACTTTGCGGGTGGGATCCAGTTTATGTGCGAGAGCGGCGAGCGCCTTTCCGATCTCGACGCCCTGCGGTTCGGCCCGCTCATTGATCTCGTTGCCGATGCTCCAGAGAATGATGCTTGGGTGATTGCGATCGCGGAGGATCATGCTTTCAAGGTCGCGCTGCCACCAATCCTTGAAATAGAGGTGATAATCCTGGGGATTTTTGTTGCCGGCCTCCCAGCAGTCGAAGGCTTCATCAATCACGAGCATGCCAACCCGGTCGCAGGCGTCGAGGAAATCGCGGGAAGGTGGGTTGTGGCTGGTGCGGATGGCGTTATAACCATTTGCTTTGAGGATTTCAACGCGGCGCACTTCGGCGCGTGGGATGCAGGCGGAACCCAGGGGTCCATTGTCATGGTGAACGCATCCGCCCTGGAGCTTAATGACTTCTCCATTGACACGCAGGCCTTGGCTGGCATCGATGTCGACCTTGCGCACGCCGATATTGAGCGTTGTTGCGTCCGTGGGCTGGTGATCGGCTTCGAGCAGCACCTCGGCGCGGTACAAGTAGGGATCGGCGGGAGACCAGAGATGTGGGGATCGAATACGAAACGTGCAAGCGGCGATGGCGCGACTATTCGGCGGGACCGTGACAGGAGATTCAGATTCGGCGGCTGTTGAGCCGCTTGAGTCGATTAAGCGTAAGCGGGCGATGGCTCGCCTCGCAATTGCGGCTCCGTTCTCAACCGTGATCTCGACCTCGCCGGTTGCAGCTTCTTTCGAGGCTTCAGAGGTGCTTACGAAGACCCCGTCCTCATGGATACGGAGGTCGCCATTGACTGCGATCCATACTTTGCGGAAAATCCCTGAGCCTGAGTACCAGCGACTATTACGGCCGGTGTTGTCGACCTTGACGGCGACGATGTTGCTCCCGTCTTTAAGGTGCGGTGTGATATCGAAGGCGAAGGGAGTGTATCCGTAAGGGTGGTTGCCGACGTGAGTGCCATTGATCCAGACGTCGCAATTCATGTAGACGCCTTCGAAGCGGAGTTCGGCTCTTCCGGCCTTTGGAACAGCAGGTTTGTCAAACGACTTGCGATACCAGCCGATGCCTCCGACGGTCCAGCCGGTTGAGATCTGCCCTTCGCTTTCGTAGGAATCGAATGGCCCGATGCGGAGAGGGTTCGTACCTTCGCTCCAGATTGCGTCTTGACTGCCATCGGTCAACGAGGGGAGGTCTTCGATGCTCCAGTCGTGAGGAACGTCAAGGGTACGCCAAACGGAGTCGTCGAAAGAAGCGGCATCTGCACCCGGCGCATCGCCTCGGTAAAACTTCCATCCGCCAGTGAACGGCGTCAGCCGGCTCTTCAGAATCGTGGAGAACTCAGACGATGCCGGCCATGCATTTGAACGCTTTGGGACTGTCGAGGCGACGGATTCCGTTGTGAACAGAGAAGATGCTGCAACTCCGGCAATGCCCTGCAGGGCTTCACGTCGCGTAATGATGACTTGCTCATCGAGATCTTTCGTTTTCTCCAGCCGCATGGAAGCACGCTCCTCCTCGAAACAGATCATCGTAAATGGTCGGAGCGCCGGGGAAGGTCAAGAGACGTTTGCAAATGGATCTTCGAGGGACGGACACTGTGGCGTGAGAAGTTCCGCTCCATTCTCAGTAACCAGGAGGTCGTCTTCAAGGCGGATGCCGAATTTGTCGGGGATGTAGATGCCGGGCTCATCGCTGAGCGTCATGCCGGACCGAAGCTTCGGGTTGAGGTCCCAGCCGAACATGTTGTTCCGGACGAAGTAGGGCCATTCATGACCGTCCATGCCAATGCCATGACCGACGCGGTGTGTGAAGTACTTGAAGCCGGGGCCGTATCCTCCATCGACGATGACCTTACGTGCGGCGGCGTCGACGTCTGCCGTGGGAACTCCGGGTCGAGCGGCCAGGAGTGCTGCCGTCTGAGCGCGACGGACCAGATCGAAGACAGAGAGCATCTTGTCTGTCGGTTTGCCCAGGACAAAGGTGCGGGTGATGTCGGACTGATATCCCTCGACGGAGCAGCCGTCGTCGAGCATGAGGATGGAACCTTTGCGAAGGGTTTGAGGCTGACTGGAGCCGTGGGGCAGCGCTGTGTACTCATCGATATTGAGGCTTGCTTCACCTTCGAAACCGACGCGATGGTATGCGGCGGCGATGAGGGAGTGAACATCGGCGGTGGTCATCCCTGGATGGAGCGATCGCGCTACTGCGCGGTAGACGAGCAGTGTGGCATGACAGGCCAGGCGCATGCATTCGATTTCATGGGCGCTCTTGATCATTCGGCAGCCGGCCGTAATCGGGGTAGCCGAGACGAGGTTCAAACGCGGGTTGGCGACGTGGATTCCCTCAGAGAAGACGAAGGCCATGTGTTCGTCAAGTCCGATCGTGGCACCGGCGAGACCACGATCGGCGAGACCACGACCGAGCAGCGCAAACGGGCTTTCATCTTCCTGCCAGGTGAGGACGTCGCAGTTGTTTGCGAGAGGCCCGGAGGTGAGGAGTTCGTGCGCGCGATCCTCCTCGAATGCGGGGCAGATGAGAAACGGCTTCGAGCGGGCCGGGAGAACGAGTGCCCACAGGCGTTCTCCACCGTAAATGTGAAGATTTGCGAAATAGATAGACGAACTGGTGGAGTTGGCGAGGACAATCGCGTCGATTTTGTTTTGGGTCATCAGCTCGCGTGCACGCTCGATGCGAGCGTGGCGCTCGGAATTCGTGAATGGTCGCGTCTGGTCCGAGAGCTTGGGCAGTGCTTCGATTGAGGATGGGAGCCGGGTAGTGGACTTATATTGGGCAGAAAGTCGCGACGCGACGAGTGTTACGGCAGAGCCGGCAAGGAAGCTTCGGCGCGAAAAGGCGTTTGGCAGGGACATGATTCTCCGCGGGTGAATTGCCCGCTGGATTCAAGAGTAGCCCCGAAGGCCTGGAGAAATGGAAAGAGAAGCGCAGAATTCATCCGTGGAATTCGGCGATATAGGTTGACATGCCTGATCCAGGATGCGAGGCTCTCAGCAAATCTCAATCTAATCTGGGTCTGAAAGAGGAAAGATCGATGAGAAAGACCTTGCTTGCCTTGATTGCTGGTGTTCTGTGGAGTCCTGTCGTATTTGCGGCGACCGGGGAAGATGTTGCCGCACCGATTCGTCAGTTTATCGAAGCCTTCAACAAGGGTGACACTGCATCGGCATACGCGACTTATGCGAGAGGCGAGATCAACATCGTGGACGAGTTCGCTCCGCACCGCTGGAACGGACCGCACGCGGCGCAGGACTGGGTCGCTGCATATGACAAGCATGCGCAGGCAGCCGGTGTCTCGGATGGACAGGTGAAATACAGCGCGCCGACACGCATCGAGCGCCAAGGCGAGTTTGCATACGTGATTCTGCCCACCGAATATCTCTACAAAGAGCATGGGAAGCAGATGGATGAGAAAGGCCAGATCACGGCCGTTCTCCATAACGAAGACGGCGCATGGAAGATCCGTGCATGGACATGGTCAGGGGAGAAGCCACACGCGGCAAAGTGAAGACATGTCTGGGGTGCTGACGAATCAAGGTCAGTGCGCGGAGTCGAGGGACAACGTCATGCAGTGCTGATCGGTCAATTCGTACTGGAGCATACGCGAAGATGATAATCGACAAAATCCCACATGCCAACGAGCGATGCTGGTCATTATCTGCAGCGCACATGTCGAGATACTTTAGCGCGGATTTGAGAACGTGTTCGTCGACCATGTTGAGATCTATTGTTCTGAGTTGATAAATGTAAGGCAACTGCGGGTTCTCCGCTTCGCTTCGCTCCGGTCGAAATGGCAGTCATGTTTTGGGTCTGCATTCACACTGGGACGACTTCGCTGACTTGAACGACGGAGTCGCCGCTGTAGTACTTGCGCTGATCGGCGATCAGGTCAGGAGCGGTGGCAGCCAGAGCCGTGTCGAGGTGGAGCATGGTTTCGAAGTATAGATGGCCGATTGCGTGATAGTGCGAAGGCGTACCGGGAGGGAAGGCGCCGATTCCGCGGTCTACTTCGATGCGGACGAGTCCGCGGACTCCTAAGAGGCGGCGGGCAATCACAAGGTGCTGTCCGAGATAGTAATCCCAATCGAAGGTGGAGCCTGGAGTGGCAGGGTAGAGCACGCTGAGCCGGACCATGAGTTCCGAATACAAGTCGAACACCGTCCGTGTCAATAAAAACACTGCGGTGTCGCATCCTCACTTGCCACTGAAAGGCTGTAGCAACGCTAAGCTACTGATTTGGGACGGTGGCATAAATTCGATGTAGTCGAGCCCAGCCGGATCTGCTGCATCCGGAGTGCCTTTGATGCGAATGGTATCACCGTTTTTCAATGTGACGTGATGCACGATATGACGCGTTGAGTTGTCGCCGTTCGGTCGGCTCGAGGGGAACCTGTCGTCGCTCGACCACGTTGCAATGTGCTTGCCGTTCACGGAAAGATCAAATCCAGCATTTCCACCCTGCAGATCAAAGTACTGGACAGCGATGTTCCAATCTCCTTCCTTGCCGTTGTAGCTCCACTCGAGGGTGCATGTTTGCCGGCCTTCGCAAGAGACAGCTTTGCCATGACTAGCGTCTTCCCAAGGGTTCACGTCGATGGTTTTATAGCCGGTGAGGCGGGCGTTCTCGGCCTCAAGGCGGTGTGGATAGTTGCCGGCACGACCTTGCGCGTCAGGAATCCCGCTGAGTTTGAGGAAGTACTGGGTTATGGCATCCCGCCAGACAATGGCATGGCCCGCCTGGTATTCGAGACGGGCAAGTACATCCTTGTAGAGTTTTGGATCGACTTTTCTCCGGAGTGACTCCCACTCGTTGATGAACTGAGCAGCCTGTTCCGCACCGTCGTAGTGGGAATCGTAGACGTATTGGATGACAGTCTTGCCGTCGTGGAGTTTGTAAGTGTATGGGACGTGGTGAAAGAAGAGCAGCAGGTTGTCAGGTGTGGTCGCAGCAGACTCGTAGATCTTTGCTACTTCGGGCTGGTACTGGCCGACGTAGCCGGTACCGGTCGCGACGGTGCGATCGAAGCCGACGCCGTCGTGGTCTGCCTTGTGCCACTGACCCCAGCCGTTGCGCTCGCTAGCCTCGACGTTGGGGCCGTAGTGGCTGCCGGTGATGTCGGTAAGGGTCTGCAAGCCGAGCGGGCCGGTGTACCCCTCATAGGCCGGCCACGATCGCATGAGCATGTTGACAACGGTATGAATGACAGCAGGATCGGTGGAGATGGTCTGGCGGGTCCACTCGGCGGCGATGTCTTCGGGTTTGAGGTCGGGATTCCAGGCGAGGCGGCCGAAGGCATAGAGGTTAGCGAGCGCGAGCGGTGAGCCGAGCCAGCCGTTCTGGCCGACACAGGCGACACCAATCATGCCACCCAGCTTTCGGTTGAAGGTCTTTCCCGCGATGATTTCTTTCACCGGTGTTGAGTCGCCAGCCACACGCATGTCGAAGTCGAGCACTTCTTTCCACATGGGTGCGATGTAGACGAGGTGCCGCTGCTGCCCGAGGTATTCCTGTGTGATCTGAAGTTCCATGCTCTGGTTTGTATGCGGGATTCCGCCAAAGAGAGGTGAGACGGGTTCGCGGGCCTGGAAATCGATCGGGCCTTCCTTCGTCTGAATGATTACGTTGGGCGCGAACTTGCCGTCGAGCGGGTGGAAGATGTCGTAGGCAGCGCGGGCGCGATCGGCTTTAGGATCGGTCCAGTCGAGGTGGTGGTTGTAGACGAAAGCGCGATAGAGGACGACACCATTGTGCGGCGCGAGAGCAGCGGCGAGAGTATTGGCCGCGTCAACGGGAGAGCGGCCATAGCTGGCGGGGCCCGGCTGGCCCTCGGAGTCTGCCTTGACGGTGAAGCCGCCGAAGTCTGGAATGAGAGAGTAGATTTCGTTGACCTTGTCGTTCCACCACTTCTTAACTGCAGGATCGAGAGGATCGAAGGTGGGGAGGCCGCCGAGTTTTTGCGGGCTGGCGATATCGGCGGAGAGGGAGACGCGGACACCATAGGGGCGCATCGTGTCGGCGATTCGGGCGACTTCTTTCAGCATCTCGGACGTGAAGAAGACTGAGGAGTTGTTGACATTGTTGAGATTGCATCCGTTGATGCCGATGGAGGCGAGGAGGCGCGCGTACTCCGTGACGGGAGCGAGGTCGGCTCGAACGTGGCCATCCTCGAAGAAGATGCTTCGTCCGCCGTAGCCGCGCTCTATGGAGCCGTCGATGTTGTCCCACTCGTCGACCCAACGGATGGGCATGGCAGGAGCTTCGCGAACTTCGAGGGGAAATCCTCTGTTGTCTCTGGGGCGCAGCAAGTCGAACGTTCCGTAAAGAACACCGGCTTCATCTCCGCCTACGATGAGCAGGCGAATTGCGCCATTCACATCTCTGCGCTCGAACCAGAAGCCGCCCGGTTTGAGATCTGGAGGGATCCGCACGTCCGGTAGTTTCTTCCGAAACTCTCCGATGGTGCCAATGATCGTCTCTCCAGAAACCGCTTCCTTTGCGCGTTGCGATAGTGCAATCGGCGAACCAACGGCAAGATCACCGCGTGCCCCGGTGAGTTCACGAAGGGCAGATTGCTCGATGGCACCTGTTCCGAGAGCCTTGATGTTGCTGGGAAAGAGAGTCCGCCCGTCCGATAATTTGTAGTTCAGCCACGCCTGGTCTGCGGTCTGTGCGGCGACCGGAAGAGTGGCGGAGAGCAGAATTGCAAGAAACGAGATGGACTTTGAAGAGCTTCGGGCATTCACGCCCTCATTTTATTCCGCGAAATTGATCGAAACGGGTCGCCGAGGAGTGATCAAAGCCGCTTTGTGAGAGCTTTGGGCGGGTCGCCTTTTTTGTTCCCGAGCAGCCAGTCGATCGGCTTCCTAACGTCATCTTCTCTGGCCTCGCCCATCACGCGGGCGACAGGTGTGCCAGTCTCGTCGAGAACGATGGTCCCGGGGACGATATTGCCCAGGCCGAAGCCGTCGAGAGTATCAGTGTCGGCTCCTATCCAACTCGTGAAATCGAGGTGGAGTTTCGCCAATGCGGAGGGGATTTTGGCGCGGTCTTTGGGGTCGTCGATGGAGATGAAAACGAAGCTGACCGGCTTGCCCGAATACGATGCAGCAATCTGCGAGAGCCGAGGAAGTTCTTCCTGACAGGGGCCGCACCATGTGGCCCAGAAATTTACGACAACGATCTGGCCGCGAAGTGCTGAGAGCTTATGCGACCCTCCATCGAGAGTTTTGAAGGAAGGGTCTGGCACGCGCTTTGCGAAGACACCAGCTGGATGGACTGCGAGGCACAATAAGAAAGCCAGGATTCGAGGACGTGGGGAGGGCAGCATCTTTTCTGAGGATAGCTGGCGAGGTAATCGCCAGGGCTCCATCGAAAGTTGGAGATACTGTTCGATACCTTGGGGGACGCTAATTGGGGAAGGAACTGGTACTTTCGTCTGGATCAAGCACACAGGTTTTTCCCGACCTGTGGTTCGCCCCCCAGGGATTCGTTAGAGGTCAGTTCTTCCTTCCTGATTGGAGACAAAAAGATGAGAAAGCTCCTGCTGCGGGGCGCGGTTTCTACTGCCGCTCTGCTTATCTCCTGCTTCTGCATGCAACCGTCCGTACTGGCACAGGGTTGCGTTGCTGCTCACTCGCCGCAGCCTGTAATCTCTGGACTCGATCCGACCAACCAAGCGACGATTGCGCATTCCGCCGGGACGAACTTCCTGCATGGTCTGACAATTTCGACGGGATACCGCGTGTACAACTCGTATCGGCACTACATCGGGACGGATTACCAGGCACAGCGGCAGGCACTGCACAATGCGGTGGTGAACCATGTCAACCTGTTCGAGCTTGATTTGAACTATCAACTGACGCCGCGCTGGAGCGTGATTGCCACGATTCCAGCCATGGAGGCGACGCGTCACGGCCAGGCGAGCGCGACCAACTTCTACCGCTCGGGCGGAATCGGAGATGTAACGGTGGGTGCGCAGGCATGGGTTTGGCGGCCACCGACAGAGAGCCACGGGAACGTGGCGATTTCGGCCCAGTTGAAATTGCCAACGGGTATCAATGACGCCAAAGGCACTTCGGTTGCGAAGAACGGCACGGCATCGACGCAGCCGTTTGACGAGTCGATTCAGCCGGGGGACGGAACATATGGCTTTGCGCTGGCCACTGAGGCGTATCGAGAGGTTTACTGGCGTACTTCGGCGTACTTCACCGGATCCTGGTTGTTCAGCCCGCAAGACACGACCGGCGTAGCACAGGCACGATCGGCGCCGGGAGAGAATGTCATCTCTGCGACTGATCAGTATCTCTGGAGAGGCGGATTTTCGCGCCCGGTCACAGGCGTGAAGCTGCTGCGTGGGCTTGCACTGAGTTTCGGCGGACGAATGGAAGGCGTGCCGGTGCGTGATGCATTCGGTGCGAGCAATGGATTCCGTCGTCCGGGATATGTGATCTCGATCGAACCGGGAATGATGTACAGCCATGGACGGTGGGGATTCTATGCCAGTGGACCTTGGGCTATGGAGAGAAACCGGAAGATCAGCGTGACAGACATCGCGAACCATACGCATGGCGATGCTGCCTTTGCGGACTACACCGTGATTTCCGGGATTTCGAGAACGTTCTAGCGGACGAGCATCGTGGCCGGTCGTTAGCTCTTATTGACCGGACATGCTCGTACTCCAATCAATAGTCACACGGCGAAGGCCGCGGATGGCGTTGCAGATATAGACGCCATCCGCGGCCTTCAGATCATCTTGAGTGAGAATCTTCTCTTCCGCATCTGCGTGCGTCTGGAGCAGGTGCCGGCGGTAGATGCCGGGCAGAAGGCCGCACTCGAGCGCGGGCGTGTACCACCATCCGGACTTCTCGATGAAGATGTTGTGAACGGCGCCTTCGGTGACCTCGCCTCGCACATTGAGAAACAGGATGTCCGCGAATCCGAAGGAGTCCGCGGAAGCATAGGCATCGACATAGAGTTGGCGGCAGGTGGTTTTGTGGAACAGAAACCAGTCGGCCGGATCCGTGCGCCTGGCGGCGATGCCGACGCGAAGCGGGATGGTCACGTCACCTGAGTCCGGCAAGACGGTGCTTTCGATGTGAACTGCTCCATCGACACTTAGAAGTATTCGAACTTTTCTCGGCCGCGCGTCGAGGAAGCTGGAAGCATGATCCAGCAGGTTTCCACGGACGGCAGGTCGATTGCAACTGAAATCGAAGTAGTTCGCTGAGTCTTCCATGCGATCGAGGTGCAGCTCGAGCAGCGGGAATGTGCCGTTCCATAACATGGTTTCGATCAGGAAGAAGGGTTCTGCAGAGCGGGTAAGAAATTCGGCTTTGAGCTGGCATTCGCGGTATTCGGCTGCAGGATCAGAATCGATAACGATGCCGGCGCCAATGCCCATGACGGCTGTACTCTTCTCAAGTTGCAGTGTTCGGATTGCGACGTTGAATACGGTCTGTTCGGGTGAGAAGTAGCCAATAGCCCCGGTGTAGACCCCTCGTGGCTCAACTTCGAGTTGCGTGAGCAATTGCATTGCACGTACTTTTGGAGCGCCAGTAATGGAGCCACATGGGAAGAGTGCGCGAAAGATCTCCTGATAGCCAGCGTTCTGCCGTAAATCTCCGGAGATTCGTGAGGTCATCTGCCAGAGGGAGGGATAGCGGTCGACCTCGAAAAGAGTCTCGACAGTCACGGATCCGAACGTGCAGAGTCGGCCGAGGTCGTTGCGGATGAGATCGACAATCATCACGTTCTCTGCGCGGTTCTTCGTGTCCCTGGCGAGCCAAGCAGCTATGTCGCGATCTTCTGCGGTTGTGCGTCCTCGCGGCGCTGTGCCCTTCATCGGTTGAGTGGTGATGCGGCGTTCACGATCGATGCGAAAGAACAACTCGGGTGAAAACGAGAGAATGTGCCGTCCTGGTTGGCAGTGAAGGAAAGCTCCGTATTCCACCGGTTGCGCGGCACTCAGGCGAGCGTAAACGGCAGCAGGAGGTTCCGCGAGCGTTGCATGAAGCGGGAACGTGAAATTGAGCTGGTAGACGTCTCCTGCGCGGATGTAATCGTGGATGCTCCCGACCTGGTCTGTGAACCGCTGTTCGTTGAGCGCGAAGTCGATAGAGGTCGAAAGATGTCCATCTCTCCCATCCCGCTCGGGTTTGGCGGGGGGAAGCACCGGTGGTGTGGAATTGAAGGTTCCGAGGCGGTGGTCGAAGATGTAGGAGCTGTCGTAGATCCCAAACCAAGCCAGGAGGTCGGAGTTGTGCACAGACTTCAGAACCGCAGAGGGTTCGAAGTACTGCGCCGATTCGTAAGCCATGAAACCAGCCGCGAAATGCCGGCGGCTGACCGCAGCCTCGATCGTTTCGAAAAGATCGGTCAGGTCAGAGAGGTTACGAACTTCAATGATCCGGAGTGGTGCGGCGAAGAGGCGACTGGTGCCGGATCCGCCCGGACGAGAGCTATGAAGGAGCACCGTTCCCGGCGTCTGTTCAACGAAGGAGAAGACTTCAGGAGGAAGGGGATGCCACGTGTTCATGCATCCGCTTCCGTTCGAAATTACTTTGTGACCGTAAGTGCCATGCTCGTGGTGTGAGTGGTGGCGGTAACTCCGTTGCTCGACTGTGCGGAGATGGTCAGGTTATAGGTGCCAGTTGGCGTGGGCAGATTCTGGGGAGGACCATGGTTGCGGTAGTTGTAAAGCGGCGAGCAGGCAGTCGAGCCGAGCACGCCGACGAAGGCAACGAGCGCCAGCAGAACAAGACGGCTAAGAGCCTTGCGACGTCGCAGGCCGAAGGCCAATCCTCCAAGCGTGAGTGTGCCGGGAAGAAGAACCGCCCATGCGACCGGACGAGCAGTCCGCAGGTTTGAGGGCTCTGCTCCAGCAATCGATGGAGCCTGCGTGGCGATCACCATCGAACTATTGATGCCGGTGGCCGCTCCTACCGGAATCTCAATGTTCTCTGGAGTGAATGTGCATGATGTCTGATCAGGGAGACCGGAGCACGAAATTGTCACGAACATCGGGGCGGTGAGCGAAGCCGCATTTACGGGAGTGACAGTGACCATTGCCGCCGCGGATTGGCCCTGCTTGAGGCTGACTGTTCCCGGGTTGATCGAGATTGAGAAGTCCGGAGTGGTCCCTGCAGTTGCAGCCAGCGGACTTACGGTGGATATGGAAGTGGCGTGCGTGGCGCTTCCGGAGTAGACCGCACGAAGCTCGTGCGATCCTCCGGCAAGGCTAAGGGTTGAGGTCGCCTGACCTTGGGAATCAAGCACGAATCCTGCCAGCGACTTATTGCCATCGGTGATGGTGATCGATCCGGGAGCGGCCAATCCATCGGCACCGCTCACGGTCACGAACAGGTTCGCCTGGGTGTGCCCATTGACGTCGCGAGAATCGACGAGCAAGGTGGTTTGCGTCGGCTGTTGCTGGACTGCGGCTGGGGCTGCGAACGCCGGAATTGCAATGGCGTAAAGCATGACTGCAACCCTGTGGCGGAACATACGTATCACGTGCACCTGCTCCAAATATAAGAAGAAGTCGTCCATTCGCCCGGTTTTCGCGCGTGCTCCCATTGTATCTGGCGGAGCCGGTCAGAGCGAACCGTAAGAGCTTATGAGAGTTGGACGCGCGAGAGCCGATTAGGGAGCAGGCGAGAAAGCACCGGCAACTCATGTCGGTTTTGGAAACGATCAGGAGAGCGGTTTGTACCCCTGCGAGCGCGGTTGAGAAGGCTAAGCGTGATCCGGGTTGGGCGCTTCGATCACTCCGAGGACTTCGCGGATGCGATCTTCGAGCTTCTGACGCGACTCCTGTTCGGCGAGGAGTTCTTCTTCAGTCTTCTTTTTGGAACCAAAGATGGAAGCAAAGAGGCTTGTTTTCTGATTCTGAGACATTGTGCGGTGCTCCTGGGGGTGAAGGTCCTGCGTGCCTCGCCTGGACTTCTTGCTATCTGTCTCTCTGTTCCAAGGGCGGGTACAGCTATGAACTTCTCTTGTTACTCGTCCATGTTAGCGGTGATCCCTCAATTGTGTAAGGTCCTTTCAGTCACCTTCGGAGGATAGAAAGAGGTCACCGGAAACGAGGGTACTTCGGATTCTGTGATCGAGCGAGTGAGATCACGAGCTTCGTCGCATGAAATCGCGTTGCTGTCATCCACTTACGCCTTTTGAGAGTATCTCTGCCGCGGTCAGGCCTTTGCGGCGCAATTCGCGGATACTTAAGGAGTCGTGGCGCTTGGCAAGGCGCCGCCCATTCTCGTCGACGGCAAGCTCACAGTGAAACCATTTGGGCCCGGGGTAGCCGAGAGCACGGTTGAGGAGAATCTGACGAGCTGTGGATTTCAGGAGGTCGGCTCCGCGAACGACCTCCGTTATCCGCATGGCAAAGTCGTCCGTGACGCATGCGAGTTGATAGCTTGGAAGACCATCCCGACGCCAGACGAGAAAGTCGCCGAAATCGATGCCGGCTATGAAGCGTTGCGGGCCGAGGTGGGCATCATGGAATTCGACAGCTTCGCCATCAGGAACGCGGAACCGAAAGTTGAGCCCGCCGGGTGCATCCGCGAGAGCGGGTGAAAGATCGAGCGAGCCATCTCCAGTCCGGGACGGACGGCAGGTCCCCGGATATAGTAGTTCATCGTCTGGATCGTGAATGCGCGGACCGTCACTGTCCCGGACGTCCTCGTGGGGAGCACTAAGCGCCGCGGCCAGATCCTTTCGAGAGCAGCGGCAGGGATAGATGAATTCGCCTTCGCGAAGACGCTGCCAGGCGGCTCGGTACAGGTGAGCGCGACGGCTTTGTTCGTACGGAGCAAACGGTCCCCCGACATCCGGACCTTCATCCCAGTCGATCCCAAGCCAATGTAGGTCTTCGAGCGCAGCGTTGCTGTACTGCGGCCGGCTGCGGTCGGCGTCGAGATCCTCCATGCGCATGACCAAGACTCCGCTCGACTCTCGGGCTCGGAGCCACGCACGATGGAAGGTTCGGGCGTGGCCGAGGTGAAGGTAGCCGGTGGGAGATGGGGCGAGGCGGCCCCGGTATTTGGCGTCAGACACGGTCAGCAACAGTGTAGATATGAGGCCTCATTGCGATTTGGAGAATTGCGATGAGGTCATGAGGTTTAGGGCCGGCGTTTGTTGCCGGGTCTGCCGGCGGGGCGGGATCCGGGCTTGCGGCCTCCGCTGGAGCGGATGCCGCCTCTCTTGCTTCCTCCTGACGGTCCTTGCTTGCCCGGTCTGAACCTGCCGCCCGGACGAGGGCTGGAGGGGCGCTGATCGGAGCTGCGACTGGGGCGCGCGGGTCGGTTTGAAGTTGATTCGCCGCGAGGAGTGCTCCGGTCTCGTTGGCCGAAACGCGGGGTAGCTCCACGATCTCGATCGAAATTGCGTGGCTCAGTCGATGTTTGACGGGACTGCTGGTTTCGACCTGATGCTGAGCCGCGAGAACGGTCGCGGTCGGAACGGGGTCCTCCACGGGATGCGAAAGGGGGTCGCTCCGGACGGTTATGGACTTCGGAGCGATCTTCAGAGCCGGGGTGCTCATCCTCTACGGGACGGATATCGAGCTTCCGTCCAGCACCGAACTTTGGCCCGGCAGCAGAGCGGTTGTCACGGAAGCGCTCAGGCCGCCCCTCCGCAGGTCTGCGGCGGAATCCGCCAGGCGCGCCACGGTCGCTTCGCTGAAATCTATTGGATCGTCCGCCTGAGCTTGCTCCAGCATTCCGATCGAATTGCGGGGGCCGGGACGCTCTTTCCGGCTTGTTTGAAGACGTGGGTCTCGCACCACGGTCGCGCGGCTTGTCACCGGGGAAAGGACTCCTATTCTCGCGAATTCCGCGGAATGGGCGGCGCTCCTGATCCTCGCGCCGAGGAGGACGCTGCGGACGATCTTCGCCGAAGCGCGGTGCGGGACGACCGCCGGGACGGAACTCTCGGAGCGGTTCGCTGTTGAACTGATCGCGTTTCGATCGAGGTTGTTCGGCTGGTCCCCCGCGAGGACCAAAACTACGCTGATTTCCCCGGAAAGGCCGCCGCTCCTGTCTGCCGCTCTCGGTGCTGACCCCCTTGCCTGCGTCTCCGCGCTCGTTCCGGCGGGGTGTTGATGGGACGCGGTCAGAGCGCTTCTTAAACTCACGCACGCGAGGTTCACGAGGCTTGGGCTTGCGGTATTTGCCTTCGGAGGCTTTCTGGAGGTTATCGACCTCCGCGGGCTCTAGTTCGCGGATCTTGCCTGGTTCAAGGTCGAGCACCAGTGGCCCGTAGCCAACGCGGCGGATTTTCTCGACGTGATGGCCAATCTCCTCGAACATCTTACGGAGTTCGCGATTCCGGCCCTCGATGAGCACGACCTCGTACCAGGGATTGTCGACCGGACGCGTGGGTCCCCGCTTGCCGATTGATTTGCCGGGCCGAAAAGGACGAATCTCGGCGGGAGCGGTCTGGATGCGCCCGGATCCGGCTTTGCCCTTGTGAATGGTCACACCTTGCCGAAGACGGTCGAGCTGTTCTTCGGAGGGTTGGCCGCTGACTTTAACAAGGTAAGTCTTTTCGACGTTTGAGGCGGCGCGGGTGAGCTTGTTAGCGAGTTCTCCGTCGTTGGTTACGAGAAGAAGACCTTCGCTGAGGTAGTCGAGGCGACCGACAGGATAGAGCCGCTCGCGGGTTTTGGAGAAAAACTCCATGATGGTGGGGCGGCCTTCGGGATCGCTGACCGTTGTGACATACCCCTTTGGCTTGTTGAGCATGAAATAACGATGGCGCTCCGACCCCTGAAGGAGCTTGCCATCGACGCGGATGTGATCGCGAGCGGCGTCGGCTTTGCTGCCAAGTTCGGTGATGACTTTGCCGTTGACCTGGACGCGTCCCGAGGTGATGAGTTCTTCCGCGTGACGGCGGCTGGCGATGCCCGACTTGGCAAGAATTTTCTGGAGACGTTCGAGATGAGCTTGTGGTTCCAGTTCGAGTTCTCGTTCTGCTTCGATGGGACGGATCTCCAATCCGGGGAGATCGTCAGCAGCCTGTTCGAAGGAGTCGCTTTCGGCGGCCGCGGATTCGGCATTTGCTTCAACGGCTTTGTCTGACTCAAGAGCCGTGTTCAAAGGCTCGTCGAGTTCTGGCCGATCGGAATCGGGCTGATCCGGAATTTGCTTTTCGTTTTCGGTCATGAGGAGATCTCGGTTCTGCCTGCTGCGGTTCCGGTCAGGCTCGGCCGTGTGCAGAAAACCGGCCTATTCGGCCGGCTCTGTTGGAAGGTTAGATTCGGTTGCTGACTCCGGCGTCGGCGCCGAGCTCTCGACGGATGGCGGAGAATCATTATCCGGTTCTTCCGGTGCGTTCTCATCGAGTTCGGGGCCGTTGTAGCCCTCAGCATCGTAGGCCGCGTCGGCTGCGGGATCGGCAATGGGAGCGGGTTCGGCCTCTTCCAGCTCGCTCGCCATCTTCTCGAATTCGTCCATAGAGGGAAGCTCGTTGACGTCCTTGAGGCCGAAGCGCATCAGGAATTCTTTGGTGGTCTTGTAGAGGATCGGCCTTCCAATGACCTGCTTGCGGCCGGCCGTGGTGATGAGCTTGCGGGCCAGCAGAGAGCCAAATACGCCTGAGGAGTCCACGCCGCGGATCTCGTTCACCTCAGGAGCGGTGACGGGCTGCTTGTAGGCGATAACGGCGAGAGTCTCGAGTGCCGGAAGCGACAGCTTCAGCGGCGGTTTGAGGCTCTTGATGAACATGCGGACAGCGTCGTGGCACTCGGGCTTGGTTGCCATGCGATAGCCACCGGCGATTTCGCGGATCTCGATGCCTCGGTCGTCGTCGGCGTAATCGGTGATGAGCTCGTCGATGAGCTGGCGAAGGACAGCCTTGATGTCGCGATCGCGCTGACGTGCAATGCGCTTGGCTTCGGCTTCGGGGTCGAGCGGAGCGGCGTCTGGGGATTGCCGCTCGAGGAATTCGCTGGGCGCAGACGACTCAGAGAGTCCCGCCTCTGGAGATTGCGAAGGCGTTTCGTGGGGACTCTCTACAATCTCGAATTGAAATCTAGCTTCAGACTGGTGTTCGGAGGCCGCCTCTGTTGGCGGCCCACTCGCCGGAAGAACGGCGAATCCAGGTTGTTCGAGTATCGTGCCGTCCTCGGTGCGGAGCTCAAGATATTCGAGGCCTTCGGTCACGATCGGCTCAGAAAGATCGACAGGAGTGGAGGCAGGATCGGCTCCTGCTCTTTGTGCGGCGGCTTCCTGCGCGGTTCTCCACTCGATCGCCTCAGCGCCGAAGAGGGTGGCGAGCTGAGCGAGCGTGACAGGCTCCTCAGAGGCGTAAATGACGGCTTCCAGCTTGGATTTCAGGCTCATGCAGCAATCAGTACCTTTTGTATGGTACCGGACGAGGCGGTGCGGTGCGTCCACAGAGCCGATAAGGGAAAGGGCGTCCAAGGCGGACGCCCTTCAATAGATATGTGAGGCGCGCGATTCTTAAGCGAAATGGCGGAAGTGCCAGAGGAGAGATCCTGAAAGGAGGGCAGCTACGGACAGCGTGAACACCCATGTCGCAGCGATTTTGCGGATCGTGGAGATCTGGAGGCTACTGCGATTCGCGGCTATCGCACCTGCGATGCCGGAACTGAGAACGTGAGTGGTACTGGCGGGGAAACCGAAGTTGTCAGCCGCGCCGCTGAGCTAGCAGCCACGGCGACGAGTTCGGCGCAGGCGCTCTGGGCATAGGCAAAGGAGAGATGAATTTGCGCGAAGCCGAGCACGGAAGAGCCGCGCGCAGTCGAGGCTGGTGGCGCACTATCGTGTGACTAGATCAAGCGGAACAGGAAGTAGAGAGAACCGGAAAGAACCGCGGCGGCAGGCAAGGTGAAGACCCAGCCTGCAGCGATATTGCGGATGGTTGCAAAGCGCAGGCCATTCCCGTTGGCGGCCATGGTGCCGGCGACACCTGAGCTGAGGATGTGAGTGGTACTCACGGGCAGTCCGAATTTGTCCGCGGCGAAGATGGTGCCCATGGCGATGAGGCCGGCACTCGCTCCCTGCGCGTAGGTCAGGTGGTCTTTGCCAATGCGCTCACCGACGGTGATGACGATGCGCTTCCAGCCCACCATCGTTCCGAGTCCCAAGGCCAGGGCGACCGCTACCTTGACCCATGTTGGGATGAACTTGGTCGCATTGTCAGCCTTGGCTTTGTAACTCTCGAGGGCAGCGCGTTCTTCGGATGTGAAGGCAGGATTACTGTCCTTCAGCATCAGCCGGAGAGCTTCGCTTGCCAGGTACATGTTATTCCGAACGTTGGACTGTTCATGAGGAGGAACGGCCTTGTACTGCTTGTATAGAACGATCTCGTGAGTAGTTTCAGCTATAAGCGTGTGGAGTGCTTGAATTGTGCCTGGCTGCAACTGCTTTGTGCGGATGTAATCTGTAACCGCCTGGCGGGCATTGGCGGGCGGCACGGCCGAGGGCTCGACACGTTTCTCGAGAATCTGGCCCGCCCGCTCCGAAGCGACGATATAGCTCTGGACCTGCGCAGGGCTGACCGCGTGGTTGAGCGCGTATGCGGTTGGGACCGTCCCGATGAGAATGAGCATGATCAGGCCCATGCCCTTCTGGCCGTCATTTGATCCGTGGAAGAAGCTGACCCCGGTGCAGGTTCCAATCATCAGAGCGCGAATCGGGAAAGGCGGAGGTGTGCTGTCCTTCGGTGCTTCGTAAAGTTCGGGGTACTTTGCGACCTGCTTTGCGAGCAGGATCAGCATGCCGGCAAAGACGAAGCCAACAATTGGCGAGACCAGAAGGGCCTTAAGGACTTTGATCGCCTGCTCCCAGTCGACGCCCGAGGTGCCAGTGTGCGGCATCAGGAGCTGGTTCGCGATGCCGACTCCAATGATGGAGCCCACCATGGTGTGCGAGCTCGATGCGGGAAGGCCAAGCCACCAGGTGCCGAGGTTCCAGAGAATCGCGGCTATCAGAAGCGCGAAGACCATGGAGAAACCAGCGCCGGAGCTTACCTGGAGAATGAGCTCGACAGGAAGGAGCGTGATGACGGCGAAGGCGACCGTACCGGAGGAGAGGAGCACCCCGGCGAGATTGCAGATGCCGGACCAGACAACAGCGATGTTCGGTTCGAGTGAGTGAGTGTAGATTACGGTGGCGACGGCATTGGCCGTGTCATGGAACCCGTTGACGAATTCAAAACCCAGCGCTATCAGGAGCGCCATGCCGAGCATCATGTACGGCGCGTAGCTGGTAACAGAGGCCGCATTGAGATCACGGGCGACGTGAAACACGATATAGATGACGCCTGCGCTGAGTGCCGTAAGAAATGCAAGAATTCCAGCCTTGCTGGGCCGATGCTTGATCTTGCGGTCAAGTAATGAGGGACTTGGAAGTGCTGTTGCGGTTGTGGCCGCCATCAGATATCTCCCGTCGCAATAAACAGCGATTCACGGCGTTGCGCGGGGAGAGACAACGCGGAATCTCTATGAAGTTTTTTGGAAAAATGGGGATAGAACGATCTGGGATCGCAGCAGGAGGGACAATCAAAGAAGGATTGCATAAAACCCCAACAACTGTATTCGTGCCACAGTTGTTTGATGCGCGGTTTCTTCTCCGAGACACCGCACAATTGATTCTACATGGCTTATCGAGCGAACGGATGCAAGCCATCAGTGGACTACTGAATTCGCACGCACATTAAGTCTATGTACATCATCGGGTTATGGATGACTTTAAAATCGTGTTAATTATCGGCGATCTGTCGGCAACTGCACTGATTTCGAGGCGAAACTGCGGATTCACTGAATTTTTGTCTTCGGACGTTAAAACTCCGATTTGCCAGAGCATTGGATATGCAACATAACGGTTGCTGAATGCTGCGCCTTAGAATTAATGCAACCGAAAGGTAGCGTCTAAATTCATCTCTGGTTCTAGCCGGATTGATCAGCGCCATTCGTCGGTGGCGTTAGCGAGATTCTCATTCACAACGGCGTCAAAACCGCTGCTTTTCTTGATAAAGATCTCGGAGAAGGCGCGGTCCTGGCGCAGAAGGATGGCTTGGAGTCGAACCAGTTCCAGCAGCGCAAGGAACATGGCGACAAGGGCCCGAGACGATTTGGTGTGGGCCAGAATCTTGCGTAGTGCGAGAGGCCTATCTTCCATGGAAAGTCGCCGGGTGAGGAACTGAATCATCTGCCCGACGGTTACGGAATCGTCCTGCACATTGAAGGTAGGTCGCTTGCGTGCGCGATCAAGGATATCGCGGAAAATGCGAACGAGATCGACAGTGTCTGCAGCGATTTCTGGCTCGGCGGCTGCGTCATCTTTGAATTCACGCACGCCGGGGTTAGTCCAAGTGGCGGCTTCCAGCATCTGTTTCTGCTGAAGCATCTGAGCCGCATTCTTGAACCGCTCGTGCTCGAGGAGGCGCTCGACGAGCTCGCGGCGCGGATCCTCGGCGGCATCGTCAGGCCCGGCAGGAGCGCGGGGAAGCAGCATCTTGCTCTTGATGTGAATGAGGAGAGACGCTATGTAGATGAATTCGCCGGCGACATCCACATCGGTGGCTTTGAGCTGATTCACGTATGCGAGGAACTGCGCGGTGATCTTGGCGATGGGAATATCGTAGATGTCGATGTCCTGCTTGCGAATGAGATCGAGCAGCAGATCGAGCGGGCCATCGTAGACCTGGCCCACAGTGACGGAGAACGGGGATTGTTCCGGCTGATCTTCCTGCTTCTTCTTCGGCGGGTTTGTGGCAGCAGACTTTCCGGGCTTTTCTTCGACAACGGGTTTGGATGTGAGGACGAGAGGAGGCGCGGTGTTCACACCAGGTGTGTGCGACGGAGCATCTCCGTGAGGCGGCTCGGGAGCATCGGGCTCCGGTTCAGGCCCGGGCTCCGGATCGCTTACAGGGCCGCGATGGCCGGGGTCAGGATCCTCGACCGGCTGCGGCTCCGCAGTGGGCTCCTGAACGGGGCTGTGCGGCTCGGTTCCTGAATCGTTCTCGGGATTTTGCTTTTCATCAATCAATTTGAATCTCGGTTTGGAGAACTAGCTTTCTGTAGAAGCTTACTTTGCCGCGGGCGTGAGTTGCATCGCAGCGCGAACTTCGCTCATCGTTTGCTCGGATCGTTTGCGTGCGCGGTCGGAACCATTTTTGAGAATATCTTCCACGTCGTCGGGCGAATACCTCGCGCGCCGCTCCTGGATCGGATTGAGTACCTGGACGAGAGCGTCTGCCGCCCAACCTTTGCATTCGATGCAGCCG
>DATNFD010000167.1:0-66954 GCA_035606555.1 Occallatibacter sp. | reverse complement strand
GCTGGCGAGCATTCACGCGGGAGGAAACCACACGACAGCAGCGCGGGGGAACCGATAAATGTTCGCCATCATCGGCATTGTTTTAGTTTTCGGCGCGGTTGTCGGTGGATTCCTGATGGAGAAAGGGCACTTGCCAGTTCTTGTTCAGCCTGCTGAACTGTTGATCATCTGTGGGGCAGCAATGGGCACGCTCCTGATCGCCAATCCTATACACATTCTGAAAGGAATCGTTTCGAGCCTGAAAGGTATTGTTACCGGCTCGAAGTTCGACAAGAACCGGTACCTGAAATTACTGAAGATGATGTTCACGTTCCTCAACAAGGTTCGCAAGGAGGGCTTGCTCAGCGTCGAAAACGATGTTGAAAGACCCAAGGAAAGCGCAATATTCAATGCATTTCCCGAGTTTCTTGCTGATCATCACTCGCTGAACTTCGTTTGCGACACACTGCGAATGGCGATCACCGGAGGCGTGGATCCCTTCGACATGGACCAGATGATGGAACTGGATATGGAAGTGCACCACCACGAGGCAACACAGCCTGTAAACGCATTGATCACGGTAGCTGACGCGCTTCCGGGACTGGGTATTGTCGCCGCCGTCCTTGGCGTTGTGATTACCATGGGCGCCCTTGGTGGGCCACCGGAGGAGATCGGGCATAAAGTAGCGGCCGCGCTCGTAGGAACCTTTCTGGGCGTGTTGCTGTGCTACGGACTTGTGGGGCCGGTGAGTGCGAATATGACCAAGATGGTCGATGAACACAATGACTACTTGCACGTGCTTCGAGTACTGCTGCTTGCCTTTCTGAAGGGCTCTGCTCCCATTATCGCGGTTGAGTTGGGAAGACGTGCCATTCCCGCGCGCGTTCGACCAACCTTTGACGAGATGGAAAAGCACTGCAAGCAGCTGAGCGGTGTACCGGCGGCGGACACCAAGGCAGCTTGAGGAGTTCGGCGTGGTGACCACGAAAACTCAGCCAATCATAATCATCAAGCGCAAGGGCACACATGGTGGACACCATGGAGGCGCGTGGAAGGTCGCTTACGCGGATTTTGTGACTGCGATGATGTCCCTGTTCATCGTGCTCTGGCTTATGAATTCCAGCGAGAAAATCAAAAAGGCGGTGGCGGGGTACTTCAACGACCCGAAAGGCACCGCCTCGCTGATGGGGACCACAATGACCGGGAACGGTGAAACGATCAGCGCCGCTGTGGCCGATGACATGCAGAAGCTGAAGGAAAAACTGGAGGAGCAGATCAATACCAAGAAGGACCTGCAAAAGCTTTCCAAGCAGATTGAAATTATGCTTACGCCCGAGGGTTTGCGGATCGAGTTACTGGAGGACAAGAATGGAACTTTCTTCCAAAGCGGCAGTGCGAGGCTGAGCGGAAGCGGACAGGAATTGTTGGCGCTCCTGGCCGGGGAGTTGAAAACGTTGCCGAATTCTCTTCTCATTGAGGGACATACGGATGCGTCTCTGTATTCGAAAGATGCAACGTACACGAATTGGGAACTGTCCGCAGATCGAGCCAACGCGGCCCGCCGACTCATGCAACAGGATGGTGTTCGAATCGATCAGGTAACCCAGGTGCGGGGCTACGCGGACCAATTGCTGCGCGTGAAGACCAACCCCTACGATGCGTCCAACCGCCGGATCTCAATTTTGGTCAAGAATCAGCAAGAGGCACCACCTGCGACGAAGCCTCAGGCGGAGGCCCATCAGGAACCCACAGGTCCGTCGGGAGGTAAGGAGAACACACAGGCGAATGAGCAGGTGGAGGCGAACCAAGCGGGGGTACATGGGAAGACTCAGGCAACCTCCACAATCATCGGGAAGCACTGGCTGATACGCTTTCGCAGCATGCTTCCGAAATTCGGCAGATAAGCTGCGGGCAAGCAGGCACAGCGCCAAGCGAGCGCTTGGTGTACTCTGGTGCACGAGCAGGAAAGCGTTTACTAAGGAGCAACCAATGGCGGTCGTAGCTGGCGTGGATTTCGGTACGTTGAGCGTACGGGTTACGTTGGTGGACAGCGAGTGCGGACCGGTCGGCACAGCATCGGCATCATACCCCCTGCATCGGCGGCGCGAAGATCCGGATTTTGCGACACAATCGCATACGGACCAGATGAACGCGCTGGCTGTGGCGATGAAGGATGTACTCGCCTCAACCGGCATCAACGGCGACAGCGTGCAGGCAATTGCATTGGATACCACCGGCTCAAGCGTAGTCCCGGTCAATAAGCATCTCGAACCGCTTGATGACTACTACCTGTGGTGTGATCACCGCGCGCATGAAGAAGCGGAAGAGATCACGAGAAAGGCCCACTCCATGGGTCTCGAAGCGATCGAGTGGTGTGGCGGCGTGTACTCGCACGAATGGGGCTTTGCAAAGTTGCTGCACTGGCTGCGGCACAACCCAGGCAAGCGCGAATCATTTGCTACTGCCCTCGAACACTGCGATATGGTCGCAGCAACGCTCAGTGGCGTGAAGGATGTTCGCGATGTGAAGCGCAGCATTTGCGCTATGGGCCATAAGTGGATGTGGAATCCCAAATGGGGTGGATTGCCACCTGAGGACTTTCTTGTCGCGGTCGATCCTCTTTTGAAGGGTGTGCGCGCAAAGATGGGCGGCGAATACTTGACAAGCGACAGGATCGCAGGACTTCTCTCACCGGAGTGGGCAGAGAGACTCGGATTGCGAGCAGGAATTCCGATTCCCGTTGGCGCCTTCGATGCACATTGGGATGCACTTGGCTCGAATATCCGTGAAGGTGACGTCGTCAACGTTGTCGGAACATCTACATGCATTATCGCTATCGCGCGCGATGCGCAACTCGTTCCGGGCGTATGCGGCGTCGTGCCGGGCAGCGTTCATCCTGGATATATCGGCATTGAAGCGGGTCTATCAGCCACCGGAGACATCTTTGAAGCAATCGCCCAGCGTGCCGGAACCCGCGTTTATGAATTATCGAAAGGGCTCGAGTCCTTCAAGGCCGGGCAGACGGGGCTCTTGCGGCTGAGTTGGGACAACGGCGATCGGACCGTACTCGTGAATCCCGAACTTGGTGGCGTAACGCTTGGTTGGAATATGGTGAGCACGGCGCAGGATGAACTATTTGCAGCGATTGAAGGCACCGCCTTCCATACGCGCATCATTCTGGAGCGCATGGCGGAACACGGAGTTCGGGTGGATCGCGTGATCAATGCGGGCGGGGTCCCGCAGAAGAATGAAGTACTCAACCAGGTGTATGCCAACGTGCTGAATAAGCCTGTACTGGTTCCCGCCGGAATTCCCACGAGTCTCGGATCTGGGATCATGGCGCTTGTTGCAGCTGGCATCTACAAGACGATTGAAGAAGCGCAGAAGGCGGTTTGCCTGCCATTGCGCACCATTGAGCCGGACCGCCATACAACGGCCGCGTACGAACAGCTCTATGCGCTCTACAAAGATGTGTATTTCGCGCTTGGCCAACGTGAAGCGGCGGCGATCCCGCTGGGCCGTGTTCTGCCGGAGTTGAGGGAAATCGCGGCCTTTGCGCGTCGCTCGCCTGCATAGGGTCTTCGAAAGCGCGGAATCCGAGTGTCGCGGTAACGAGAGCCTGAATGCCCGAATAGACTTGAGTCAGATTGCACCCACAAAGAAATTGCCGGGACAGCAGAGGCTCTCCCGGCGATTCGTCTTCTTAAAGTCGATCAGAAGTCTAACCGAAGTCCGAACTGCATATGACGAAAAGAATTTTTCCCCAGCACCGTGGTGTAGAAGCCAAAACCAGGATAGGTCAGAGCGTTGTTGATGTACTCATTATTTGTCGTGTTGTCGTCGAAGCGGACCGAGTTGGTGACATTGAACACTTCCCACGCGAACTTCAGCCGTGCCCTCTCAGCGAGGTTCCAGCTCTTCGCCAGCGAAGAGTCGATATCGAACACACCATCACCACGGAACTTGTTTCTCATACCGGCTTCTCCGGGGTACGGCAGCCGCATCGGCGAACCAGTAGTTACACCCTCGCTGATTGCGTTATCGTCCGCGAAGACTTGCGGAAGGCCATTTTTGATGTGCTTGTGAATTTTTACGGGAGCTGTATTCACAGCAAATGCCTGCAACTCCCAATTCGTGGTCCATCCGGGCTCAATGACCGAGAACGGAAGACCGCTGGTCCAACGACCCAACCCGGACCACTGCCAGCCGCCCCAGATTGCATCACCGAGCCTGCTGGAACCGCCCAGCAGAGTTTTCCCGCGTCCGAACGGCATAGCGTAAGTCCAGTCGACGGTTATCAGGTGCGTTGTATCGAAGTCAGACAGACCGCGACTCAACGACGGATTCCAGACGTTCTGGATTGCGCTGTACGAAGTAGCTGACCGCTCAGCATCCGACCCCATATCGATGGACTTCGAGTAGGTGTAGCTGAAGTCCAGTGTCAAACCGTTGCGGGACGGGTGACGCAGGGTCAACTGACCGGCGTGATACGTACTCGATCCGATCGAGGACAGACTGATGAGTGACGAGAACTGCGGACTCCAGAAATTGCCGCATGGTGGTCCGTAGAAGCATCCGAAATCAATGTCATACAGAGCACCCGTCTCACCATAGGTGTAGCGTTGTGGCGCCCACTCGTTGTTGTAGATTGCTTCCGTAGCGCTTTCGCCGTCGAAGTCGTAGTTAGCCATTTGGGGGAATACGTCTTCGAAGTACTGAATCGTGGGCACAAAAACAGGATCAACTTCGTCCGAGCAGGTGTCATCACTGCAGGTAATGAGCCCGCCGTACGCACCGCCATTCTGATCCGAAAATTTCGACATCTGGGTTCCAGCAGTGAAGTAATCGCCCGCACCCTTCGGATCGTTATAGTTGACCGGCTCCGCCAAATCCAACTGCTGCAGCAGATGACGTCCCAACCGACCCACGTATGCGGCATCGACGAGAAACCCGCCCGGCAGTTCGCGCTGAACCGACAGATTAAAAGCTTCAGTGTATGGTGTCTTAATGTGGTTATCGATGCCCCAGTTGATACCAAACGTCCCGTCCGGAACTGCGTAAGGATAGACTTGGGTGTCCGGAGCAGATGGGACTGGCAGGTTAGGTAAATCGTGCGGCCCTGTGAAGCGGGGGGCGGTCCTGTAGTTGACCGTATTTGCGGGACTGTTGAACTGCGAAGAAAGTCCGAACGAGCCTAGCGTCGCAAACCGATTTGTCAATGCTTCGCCGTAGTGGTCGAAATAAACTCCGAAACCCGTGCGAATCGATGTTTTGGAGTCTGGAGCATAGGCGAGCGAGAATCGAGGAGCGATGTTCCCCTTCTCTTTGGGCCAGAACCCCGGGCCATGGTTGGCCTTTCCGATCGGAGTGAAGAGGAGATCGTCTTCAAACACGCGACCTTGAGCTGCCTCTGTTCCTCGTTTCTGATACCAGCCGTGGGTGTCAACAGTCGGTGCAATCTCCTGGCCCTTGCTTTCATACGGGGTTTGAAGGATCGTGTGGCGCAGCCCGAAGGTCATTGTCAGATTCGGCCTGATCCTCCACGAATCCTGAATGAAGTACTCGAACTCATTCGACTTGAAGTGCCGGTCAATGAACGAGCCATCAGGCAGCAAGCTCGCTTCAGTAGCGCTGGTGACCTTGTAGTTGTTGCTTGAATCACGCTCGGCAATGAGGCCGACAATCGTCGCGTAGGCGTAATCGAACGATGTCGCATACCCTGGATCGACTTCAGGAAGCCCGAGGCTAGTCGGGTCGG
The DNA here is from genome assembly GCA_035606555.1 of Occallatibacter sp. Classification (GTDB taxonomy): domain Bacteria; phylum Acidobacteriota; class Terriglobia; order Terriglobales; family Acidobacteriaceae; genus Telmatobacter. Next base: position 61,217 of record DATNFD010000167.1, on the reverse strand, counting down.
GAGAGAACTTGGCGCTTAGATACGACGGATTGGTGCTCGCGCCATTATAGGAATTCTCATCGTTCGCGGTGTTGTTCGTGATACCGCGCCAATTGCCGCCGATTCCGATCGTGTGGTTACCGCGAATCCAACTCAGGTTATCGTCGATCGTATTAACGGGCACGTTCACGATCGAGCTGCGCGTCTGGGCTGTTGGTTGCGACAGAAAGCGGATGTCAACATAATCGCCCTGTCCAACGCCCGCGCTTGCATAGCCCTGGCGGATATATGCGTAGCGAAGATCGTTCACGATATTCTGCGTCGCCGAAAGCGTATAGCCGAATGCCAGCCCCTTGCTGTTGTCCTCAAGCGTGGATGATGGCGGCTCCCCGGGAAACTGCTGGGTGCCGGCTGCAAAATCCTTTTGCAGATTACCGCGAACGAAGAAGTGGTGTTTGGCGTTGGGGGTGAAATCTATTTTCCCGATGTTCGTATTCAGGCGCGAAGGTGCCGGCGAGCTGAAATTAAACGTTCCATTATTGATGCCATCCCCACCTGCAAGAACGGTTGAGGTCGGTTCACTCGACAGGTAGTCAATCACAGCCTGGTCCACACCCGGTCCGTTCGGACATGCAGTGCATCCGGTGTCCAGTTGCTGGATCTGCTGTTTGCTTAGAAGTACCGTAGAGCCGTCCTCCGCGAAATAGCCTACTTGCCCGTTCATGAAACTGGCGGAAGGGGTGATCTGCGAGACGGCCTGGTTCGTCGCAAGTCGCTGGCCTTCGTAGTTGTAAAAGAAGAACAGCTTGTTCTTCAGAATCGGTCCGCCAATGCTTCCACCGAAAGTATTCACAATGTATTTGGTAGGGCGATTTGGCTCACCATTCGTGACTTGCTGGTTTTTGATGAACCAGTTATTCGCCACCATGTTCGACGGCCGATGGTACTCGTAGAGCGAGCCGTGGAACTGGTTCGTGCCGCTCTTCGTGATCAGCGACAGTTGTGCGCCAGACGATCTTCCCGCATCGGCATTGCTGTCCGCGGTAGTTACGCGAAATTCTTCGGTTGAATCGAGGGTGGACCGGAGCACGCCATTGAACGCGTACCCGTTGACCTGATCGTTGTTGTCTACTCCATCAAGGGTGACATTACCCTGGTCGGAACGAGCACCCGAGACAGCACCCTGACGACTATCCTGGTAGTTCGGTGATGTCTTATCGGTGAGCCCAATTGACTCGCCCATGAACAACACACCCGGCTGGAGACTGAGAAGGGAGATTGGATCACGGCCGTCCATTGGCATGGCTTCGATAGTCACATTGCCGACGGAATTGCCAATGCTGGCATCGGTTGTATTCAATGTCTGTGCAACCGCGCTCACGTCAACAGTTTCAGTACTCGCCTGAATGGTGAGCGCAAAATTAATGGTCGCAGGTTGATTAACGAGCAATTCGGCGGTTTTGCTCTGATCACCGAAACCTTGAGCTGTTGCTTTGATGACGTACTTGGCGGGAGGAATCTGAGGGAAGATGTAATTCCCCGAACTATCCGCAACGGCGTCGAAGCTAGAACCGGTTGCATTATTCGTGATTGTTATCTTGGCTCCGGGAACAAGTGCGCCGGAGGGATCTTTGACTGTGCCGCGGAGCGAGGTAGTTGCGGTCTGGCCAAATGAGGGAAGGACGAAGGATAGGACACAAATGAGTATCCATCCCGACAGGGATTTCTTCACGGCTATTCCTCCAGAAAAGGCGTACAAACGTGAATCTCTTGATTTCTCTGCAAGTGACTTCAGAAACCGCCCCGCGCAATTGCCTGAGTGATTCGGGGATACACACTCTTTAGCGCAAGAGTGGGCCGCGAGAACAAAAAACGCCGCAATCGCGGCTTCGACACGGCATCGAACGCCGAGCCTGGGATCTGTTAATAATCTATTTCTTCCCCCAATCAGGATTCAATAAAAAACGCCGCTGATCAACGTGCATATGCGTTTCATGGGCTGAAAACTGCATTTCATCTCATTGCTGCTGTCGCACCTGCTGCAGGTCCGGTAGGGGCATAGGGGAATCCGGCGGTTGATGAGCCTGCTCAGCCACAGCCGACCAGTCCTCCGGGACGGGCACTTTTCGGTCCAGTGGCGCAGAAAGTCCGCTGACTATGAGATGACGCTACATGCTGACTGCTTGCGCCGCTGCAACTCATCCTGGGGCGTGGATTCGGCGTATCTGCCAACCCCGCTTGGTTGTCCGAACGTCTCCCGGACATCGGTCATATGCGTGATCGAAAGGTTACTCACGGTAATGAGTTCCCGCAGCGGGTCAGGGGCTGATCGCCTTTTGGTTCCTACCGTGCAACTCTCGTTACGATCGGGCTTCGATAGCCATTTCCCGCCCCGCTCTCGCCCTACCTAGGCTGATTGGTTCTCCCGCTTGTAACACCCTGAGCATGAGGGCCCATGAGAGATTTGCCGACGCCAGTCAGGAGGCGGTGAATTTAGCTGAGTAGCGCGGCAAAATGCAGGGTTACCGGATAGCATCTGGATATGAGCTATGACCTGATGGTCTTCGAACCGGACGCAGTCCCAGTCAGGCACGATGAGTTCCTGGACTGGTACGCGCTGCAAACGAAGTGGACGGAAGATCATGGGTATGACGATCCAGCGATTACGACGGAGCATTTGCGGGCCTGGTTCCAAGATATGATTCAGATTTTCCCGCCTATGAACGGGTCTGATCAGCTCGCAAAAGATGAGAACTCAAGTACCGACTACGCGATTGGAACCAGCTTCGTCTATGCCTCTTTCGCGTGGTCCAAGTCAGAAGCGGCCTACATGACAGTGGCGCGCCTCGCCGAGAAACACAGTCTGGGTCTTTTTAACGCGAGTTCAACTGGTGAGGAAGTCTGGCTTCCCGAGGATGGGAGAATTGCTCTCGCGCACGACAAGGGGCCGCCGACGTTGGTGGGACGCATCAAGAGCTTCCTCACGTTTGAATGATGCTCGCAGCTTTGATTCGCGACCACTATACAACTGCGCAGCACAGATCAACCAATCCGGTGGCATTCGAAAACAGCCTTGGGGAGACGACCTCCCTAGGAGCGGTCCGACTCGCGGTGCGCATGCGATAACCTGATCTTCTGAGGAGGGTCGCGCATTAATGCCGCCGCTGAAGCGATTTGCCAAACGATTTACTGCTTTTCTCTTCCTCGCACTTAGCATTTCTACCGCAACAGCGCAAAAAGCTCCGATCCAGATCACCGCCGACCTGAGCGATGCGCCACGGAAGCTCTTTCATGCCGAAATCGACTTCCCTGTTTCGCCCGGCCCTCTGACTCTGATCTCCCCGGAGTGGATTCCGGGACACCATATGCCTTCAGGGCCGGCAAATGCGATCACTGGAGTGGTCTTCACAGCCAACGGCAAGCCTCTGGAGTGGCGGCGCGACGACGTGAACCTGTACGAGTTTCACCTCGTTGTCCCATCTGGCGTAACGACTCTTCACGCGCATATCGATTCGATCGTGACGCGGCGCGTATCGCAAAGGCTGGCGGCGCTGGAGTGGGAGGCATTGATGCTGTATCCGGCCGGTGTGCCGGTGAAAGATATTCCGATTCAGCCTTCGGTGAAGGTTCCGGCTGGTTGGGGAATCGGGACAGCGCTGAAACCGATAAGCGGTGGGTCATACCCCGTACCCAGTGCAGGGGCTGTCACGAGGTTTGCAGCGACAAATATAGAGCAACTCGAAGACTCCCCGATTCTGACGGGTCTGTACTTCCACGAATACCCCCTCGCGCCCTCGATCTCCCCAAAGCATTACCTGGACGTTGCGGCCGATGCACCTGATGATGCCAACCTTCGACCTGCCGTACTGGCTGAAATCGCCAATCTGGTGCGGGAAGCTGACGCCCTGTATGGATCGCACCACTACAACGAGTACCACTTCCTTCTCACGCTCTCTAACGTAGCAGGCGGAATGGGGTTGGAACACGGGCAGTCGTCCGACAATGGCGTCGGCCAGAAAGGGTTCGCGGATGACGTGCACCAGTTGCCAGAGTCGGATCTGCTCTCGCACGAGTTCACGCACTCGTGGAACGGCAAGTATCGGCGGCCAGTCGGTCTTTACCAGCCGGACTTCGCAACCCCGATGCAGGGTGCGATGTTGTGGGTCTACGAAGGCATGACGGAGTACTGGGGCAATGTATTGGCGGCAAGATCAGGATTGAAGACTCCAGATGAATACAGAGATGTGTTGGCCATGACTGCGGCCGAACTGGACTACACGCGCGGGCGCGAATGGCGGCCAACCGTTGACACTGCGGTTGCGGCGAGCATTCTGCGCGGCGGCAATCGAACCTGGGAAAACTGGCGGCGAGGTCAGGATTACTACTTCGAGGGCGAGTTGCTGTGGCTCGATGCTGACACGCTGATTCGCAAGATGACCGTCAACAAGAAGTCGCTGAATGACTTCGTGAAGATCTTCCTCGGTAAGGGCGGCAACACAGGCCCGCTGATCGTAACGTATACCTTTGACGAACTGGTGCAGGATCTCAATGCGGTTGTCCCATATGACTGGGCGAAGTTCCTGCACGATCGGGTGCAGAAGATCAATCCGCGAGCCGATGTGGCTGGTCTGGAACAGGGCGGGTACAAGCTGGTTTATCGTGACAAGCCGACCAAGTCGGAACGAATGATTCAGGCAGCGGAAGGACGCCGCGGCAGCGGCATTGATTGCTGGTACTCGATCGGACTTCAACTCGGCGCTGATGGAACAATCGCAGACGTGCTGTGGAATGGGCCAGCGGATAAAGCCGGACTAGCTCCGGGCGAGAAGATCATGGCGGTAAATGACAAGGTCTATTCTGCCGAAGCGCTGCGCGATGCAATCCGTGACGCTAAAGATCCGTCGATGCCGATTCGCGTGATTTTGCAGGCGGACTCGTTTGTCTCGACTGCGCAGATCGACTATCACGATGGGGAACGTTATCCGGCGCTCGAGCGCGTGAATGGAACGTCCGCGTATCTGGATGACATCATCAAGCCGTTGACCACGCCAGAGAAGGCGCCAGTGGAAAAGAAGGAAGATGCCGACTAAGGCTCATCAGTGTGGTCGCCCGGGCAGAACAAAGTGTTCATCGCATCGCGGCTCGTAGTTGTCGCCGGCCATGATGATGGGACTGTCGTAGTGCGCAGGTGTGCCTTCAACGAGGCGCTGTGGATAAAGCGCCTTGGCTCCGCAACTGCAGTAAGCGACGAGTTCAGTAAGATTTCCGGCGTAGGTGCGAACGAGCCAGGAGAGCTGGAGCATCTCTCCGAATGGCATTCCGCGAAAGTCGAGTTCGAGGCCAGAGACGATCACGTCGTGTCCCCACTGCAGCAGGCGCTTGGTGAATAGAAAGAGATCGCTGACGAACTGGCCTTCATCGATTGCGATGCACTCAACCCGTTTGCCAATCTGCTGCTCGGTGGCTTCAAGAATGGGCAGAATCGACCACGGGTTAGCAGAGGGAAATTCGACGGCTTCCATCTTGCCGCAGCCATTGCGATTGCGGCTTTCAACGCAGCCGGCTGCGGCCTTGGTGTCGGCGCTGGGCTTCAGGAGCATCACGTATTGATGCGCATACTGGCGGCGGATCTCGATACGGCGGAGCAGTTCCGCAGTTTTGTTGCTGCGCATGGGCCCGACGATCATCTCCAGCTTGCCAGCCACGAGGCGTTCTCCGTTGAGATTTGATTTCAGCCGAAGCGGGCTCGTTTGACCGTCTGGCGGAAGTCCTCGCCGGTGACCTCGACCTTGACGCACATCTCGGCAAGACGAGAACGCATGCGGTCACCGATACGATCGCCCAGCGTCTGCTCACGCGCGGCACGTTCCACGCTGCTCAGTGCTCCTCCGCCCGCAGGCAGATCGGGATAGTTGGTGGTGATGATGGTCGTCTGCTTGTCGTTGTAACGCGTGTTCAGTATCAGTGCGACTGTATCCCACACCCACTCGTTCGGCTTCTGCGCACCGAGATCATCGAGCACCAAGACATCGGCGTTAAATACGGGTTGCAGTAGTTCAAGCTCGGTGGTATTGACTTGTGGGTTGTAGCTGTTCTGAATGTTTTTGAGGAGCTCACGATAATCGCAGAAAAGACCCTTGCAACCCTTCTCTTGAACGAGACGCCGAAGCACGCCAACTGCCAAATGCGTTTTTCCTACACCAATGGAACCGGTGAAGAGCAAGCCCTTGCCGCCAGTATCGTGCGGAAACTCATCGACGAATCTGCGCGCCGTCAAGAGCGCCTTTCCAAGGGACGGATTGGCGCCACGAAAGTCGGTCTCGTATCCGTCGAGCGTGTAGTGCCGGTAGCGCTCGGGAATGTGTGCGGCGCCGACCCGGCGCTCTTCGCGCTGCGATTGCTGGCAATCGCACGGCCTCGAGACCCAAAGGCCACTATCGGACTTCACGCGGATTAGGCCAATGCCGTCGCAGATGGGACAGGTGGTCATCGCTTGTATCAGGCTAGCGCAGTTTGGTGGAGGTGCGTTGCGGTGGGAAAGACGGGGTGGATCGTGGAAAAGAGTCCTCTCTGGATTTGAACTAATCGTCTTGCTTGTTCCCACGCTTGCTCCGCAAGAATGCGGCACCCAAGATTCTTTCAAGTTGCCCATCGTCGTCTCCCAGGTCCCCGATGGAGGGGACCTGGGGCACCCGGCTGTAAGATTGAAAGTCCGCTAATTTCATCCCTTTGAGAGGCTCTCCTTTATGAATCCGACCTCGTTTCGTATTGCTGCTGCCGCGCTTGCTGTTGCTGGATCGCTTGCTGCGTTCGGACAGACCCAGCTGACGCATCCGACGCAGGAGCCGGGGAATGTGCCGGAGACGAAGGCGCCGGCTCCGGCACCCACTGCGCAGAAGCACCCAGACAACGACTACTGGCGGAAGCACGATCAACAGTTGCTCACGGACTTCCCGTGGCTGGCGCGCTTTAAAGAAGCCGATGAGAAATTGGGGCCGCCTGCCGCTGGCGAGAAGCGCGTGGTCTTCATGGGAGACTCCATCACTGAAGGTTGGCATTTCGACAAGCCAAACGGAGTGTTCGCGACGAAGCCTTACGTCAATCGCGGAATTAGCGGCCAGACCACTCCGCAGATGGTGCTGCGCTTTCACCAGGATGTGATCAATCTCAAGGCTAAGGTTGTCGTGATTCTTGCGGGAACAAACGATATCGCCGGTAATACCGGTCCGATGACGCCCGAGGATACGGAGAACAACATTGCGGCAATGGCTGAGATGGCAGCGCAGAACCACATCGCAGTTGTGCTGTGTTCGATTCTGCCTGCCTACGACTATCCCTGGCAGCCGGGTCTGGCACCTGCTCCAAAAATCGATGCTCTGAACTCGTGGATCCAGAACTATGCCGCGCAGCACAAATACGTTTACGTGGACTACCACTCAGCCATGAAGGATGCCCGTGACGGACTGCCCGCCAATCTGAGCAAGGATGGAGTTCACCCCACCGAAGCTGGATATGACATGATGGCGCCTCTTGTAGAAGCGGGAATAGCGCGGGCGCTCACGGACTGACTCAGAATCGCCGCTAACACTCGTATGAACACCTGAACTTACGGGAGTCGACCACCCCCCCACCCCGTTTGCCCTATTTTCAACTACTTACGGACACTCGGCTCCGCAAATTATTGCGAATAAATAGCTTAGCTGCAAAATCATGCAAATAATAGGGTTAGCGCAAAATGTAAAAGATTCGAGCTGTGGTAATGGCCGAGATTGCTTTCGCATTTAATTATGACGAAGGACGCGAAATAGACTGCAAGGCGCCTGCAGGACATTCGCCAGCTGGCTTCCTCGCCGCGCCGGACATCATAAAACTACTGAATCGCCGGCTTGTTTGGAACATTGTCTTCGATATTGTCGCGTTAGCCCCTTCGTCGGATGGGAGTACGGGGAGCAAAGTTGCGAGCCAGTCGTTCGATGGCATCACATCATGCGTGGAAGACGCCATCATATCGGTTTTAACGATCGCTTAAGCGCGCTTGCGAGCGTGGTTGAGACCGATCTTGGGCTTGACAAGATATCGGGCAAAGAATCGACAAATTTAAAGCGGCCCCCACAGGGAGCCGCTTTCTAAATACGTCGGGCAGCGTTACTTGCTTGCGATGTGCTGTGTCGTAGTGTCGGCTGCGATTGCCTGCTCAAATGTCATGCGCAAATACTTATGCGGGTTGACCGGCACCCTGTGTACGCGTACCTCGTAATGAAGATGTGGACCGGTCGCCCGTCCCGTCTGCCCTACGTAACCGATCACCTGGCCGCGCTGCACATATTGGCCGGGGATCACTGCGATTGAGGACAGGTGGCCATACAAGGTGATGAGATCGTGCCCGTGATCGAGCACCACTTGCCGACCATATCCAGACCCCATGTTCTCGCCCGTTACGCTTCCGTCTGCCGCAGCTCGCACCGGTGTTCCATACGGAGCTTCGATGTCCAAGCCGGGATGAAATGCGCCTTCACCGTTGATGGGATCTTCGCGTTGTCCGAAGCCCGAACCAACGCGGCCCTCCACCGGCCACATGGAAGGAGCATCCGCAAGCTGCGTCCAGTCACCAAGAAAGCCTGAAGTCAACCCCCCCTGCAGCGCGCGCGTCACCCGGCCCGACATGGCTTGATCGCGCAACGCATTAAACTGCTCAAAGGTCATCCTCACATCCGCATTGCTCACCTCGTCCTTCATCGCGGGAGTGGCACCGGCAGCAGGATTTGTCGTTGGCTTGGCTGGAAGAACTTTGTGCGAACGCAACCCGTAAAGTGCCGTCACCTCGCTGGCGAGCGCGCCCAGTGATGCGACCTGCACATCACGGTCATGCGCTACCTTGGCGAGTTGATTCACGTCTTTACGAAGCTTCTGATTGTCTTCCCTGACCTGATTGAATCTTTCGGTCTTGAGCAGCATGCGCGTATAAGATCCAGCAAGGCCCACGATCGTGAATGCGCCTACCAGCGCGGCAGCGACAAAACCATACACATAGTGCAGAGGAAGCGGTAATTTTCTTACGCGACCATCTTCATCTCTGGCAACAAAAAGAATGTAATAGCGCTTTCGCAGCATGATCCTGCTTTCACTTCAAATGCAAGGTGCTAGTAACCGGCGTAGCCAGGTAGATCAATGAATGCAGGTACCGGGGGAGCCCCGCCCTACTGCATGCGCTCTTGAAAGAGCACATATCCTTAAACGTCTATTCAGGCTAGCAGTCGGCCCGGCGGGGGGTCAATTAATTGAGATGGAAAACCAGCTCAAAATCCGTCCCTCGTTCACCAATAAACTGGCCCCAAAGTAATGGCTCGGAGTATAAACCCTCCGGATTGTCCTATTCTCAAAAGGATGCGGACCACGCCCCGGTCGATGCCCTCTACAAAACATGGGGAAGTTGCGCTGATTCAACGAATTCGCGATCGCGCGGCTCGCATGGGAACAAGCTTGCCCCTCGGGATTGGCGACGACTGCGCTCTCCTGCGTTTCAAAGCGGGGGAAGAAGCTGCCGTAACCACTGACCTGTCTGTCGAGAACCGCCACTTTCGCCTCGACCTACACCCGCCAGAAGCGATCGGGCATCGCACCCTTGCCCGCGGGCTCAGCGATCTGGCATCAATGGGCGCACGTCCGGTTGCCGCGTTCCTCTCCCTCGGCCTGCGTTCGGAACTGATAAGTCCCGCAGGTCGTAGAGGCACAGCATGGGTCGATCGCTTCCTCGACGGCTTCTTCGGTCTAGCCGAGCAAAACAAAGTTCCTCTGGCCGGTGGCGACGTCGCCGAATCCTCGCTCGTGCTCGCCGACATCGTTGTCATCGGCGCCGTTCCGCGGGGCAAGGGACTACTTCGCTCCGGCGCGAATCCCGGGGACTCCATTTATGTGACGGGTCGACTTGGCGGATCGGCCGCGGCCCTCAGGCGCTTTTCCCAAGGCGCGTTGCGGGCACCGAACGTAGACCTTGCCCCTCATCTCTGGCCACAACCCCGCATCCAGCAGGGAGTCTGGCTTCGGCGGCACAGTGCTGCAACCGCGGCGATCGATATAAGTGACGGCCTCTCTACTGATCTGCATCATCTCTGTGCGGAGTCCGGGGTCTGCGCAGAAATCGAAGCGAGATCGCTCCCCATCTTTCAAGGTGCAACGCTTTCCGATGCGCTAAACGGGGGAGAAGACTACGAACTGCTCTTCACGGCCCGCCAGACTGCCCGCATTCCTCGCCGGATCGCCGGCGTGCCAGTCTGCCGCATCGGTGTGATCGGCAAAAAAGCCGTCAAACGAGCACGGGTAACACTTGTTGATACATCTGGACTCCGAACGCTGGAACCGCGAGGATGGGAGCACTTCCGCACCGAAAGCTCAAACCATAGTAGTTACTAACCTTTCAGCAGTTTGCGGATTATGATCGTATTGCCATGGAAAGCGACAGCATACGTGTGCGATTTGCGCCATCCCCTACGGGACTGCTTCACGTAGGGAACGCGCGGACTGCACTGTACAACTGGCTGTTCGCCCGACATATCGGCGGTAAATTCGTACTTCGTATCGAAGACCTCGATCTCGATCGATCAAAGACAAGCTTCGAGAAGCAACTCATCCAGGACCTTATCTGGCTTGGGCTCAATTGGGATGAGGGTCCAAATGAGAACGACCTCAGCGAAGCAGGAGACGTTGGCCCCTATCGCCAGTCGAGGCGGATGGATCTATACGCCACTCATACGGCGCAACTCCTGGCAGAAGGGAAGGCTTATCGATGCTTCTGCACGCCTGAAGAACTCGAAGAAGAACGCCAGCAGGCGATCGCGGATGGGCGGCCGCAGGTATATGGCGGCCGCTGCCGGGTAATGAATAAGTTCGATATAAAGGAAAATCTTCTTCGCGGGAAGACCTATTCAGTTCGCCTTCAAATTCCCGACCGCACCATTCGCTTTCACGACATGATCCGCGGCCAGTTGGAGTTCGCTCCCGAAACCGTAAGCGATCCCATCCTGGTCCGCTCTGCTCACGGAGGAACAGCGGGTGCCAGCCCCGGCGTTCCGGTTTACAACTATGTCGTGACGATCGACGATGCCCTTATGGGTATCACGCACGTGATTCGTGGAGACGACCACATTTCCAATACTCCGAAGCAGGTCGCTATCTACGAAGCCTTTGGTTGGAAGGTTCCCGAGTTCATACATCTCTCAACGATTCTCGGCCCTGACTCTGAGCGCCTCTCGAAACGGCATGGCGCAACATCCATGTCCGGGTTCCGCGAGATGGGATATCTTCCCGAAGCTTTGGTCAATTACCTTGCGCTTCTCGGCTGGAGCACGGAGCATGGCGAAGCTGAGATCCTCTCGCCCGACCAACTTGTCAAGGCCTTCACGCTCGAGGGAATCACCAACAATCCTGCGATTTTCGATTTCGAAAAGCTCAATTCGCTCAACCGCCACTATCTCAAACTCGCGACACCTGCACGTCTGGCTGCACTGTGCTGGGATTACTTCGGCGGTCTTCTGCCTGAGAAGGACGAAGTTCCTGACGCCGTGCTTGTTTGGTTCTTCCACATGATCGCGATGTTTGTGCCATCGGTGAATCGACTTGGAGAGATCCCTGCGAAAGCGGCCTTTATATTTCATATGGACGCCAATCTCACTCGAGCCGACAAAGAGAACGAATCGGTTCTTGCCCTCGAATCAGCGCAGCGTGTGCTGACCGAACTGGCCGCGCGCGTTCGTTCGAAACCCGGTCCGCTCAGTGCAGCAGATTTCACCCAATGGATGACGGAAATCAAAAACAGCACTGGGATTTCGGGAAACGAATTGTATGATCCCGTCCGCATAGCGCTCTCTGGCACAAGTTCCGGCCCCGAGTTCGACACCCTCATCCCTGTCCTTGAGCAGGGGGCAGCACTGAAGATCGGCATCCCCGGCGTAGGTCAACGCCTCGCCGCATTTGTTTCTTCGTAAGGTTCTCGAGGGGCGCGACCATAATTGTGAATGCGGAGAGCCTGATTGAGTTTTCCAATCGTCGATTTCACCTTCACTCGTGCATGGAATGCTGAAATCCTGACCGCTCGCCCCGCGATCCTGCCGGCGCGCCACTACGTCTATCCTCTGCAAGTTGAAGAAGTCGAACGCGGTGCCCTTGAGGTTCTGGTCCACCCTGAAATGGGCGGGGCCCCTTTTCTCGCAACGTGTGCTCTCGGATTTCGAGATCCGATCGTCCCAAGCGGCATCTGGTCGGCGCCGAACGCGGAGGAATTATGCGCCGTTTCCGGAGGGTATGCCTACGTCATCAACACACATAAGCCGGAAAGGTTCACAATGCTTTCCCATCGTCCCGTGCTCCGCGTCTGTCCGGCAGCGGAATCCCGACTTCTCCTTTTCATCGGAAACCGTACCATTCTCGCATGGGGTCAGGATGGCGAAGGGTGGCAATCTCCAAAGCTTTCAGACGAGGGCGTTACCGTCTCCCTGATCGAGGGCGCTGTCCTTCATGGCACGGGATGGAACCTGTTCACCGATAAGGAAACCCCGTTCCAGCTGGATTTAGGAAATGGTGCTCTGATCAGCGCGAGGAAGGAATCTATCTGACTCTCTTCCTCTTTTACGAATGTTGAAATACAGGTTGGTCATCTCTCGCAGTGCTCAGCATGTTCCTACTGACAACTCCCCGGACAAGAACAAGCTGACAAGATCGTGAGGCTTGTGACTGTCCACCACAAAGTCAGCCTCGGGCCGGCTCTCGTTTGCAAATGGACTTGCAAGAATGATCGGCTTGCCTGGACATGTCCGCCTCACCTCCTGCAGCAGATCCGCTCTTTGTTCGAGCAGCCGCGAATGCACGAGGATTACGTCGACATTCGGGAATCTGCGTAATAGATCTAACCCATCGCGCAAGTTGTATGCGGTCAGCACATTGTGTTTCGCGGTCTCCACCACAAGCTTGCGCGCAGAAAGCCCCTCCGGCTGTTCCTCTTCCATCATTAGAACCACGATCGAAGTCACAAACAAAACTCCTCTCGGCTGTTTGCCATCTGTCGTTGGATGGTGACTCAGCTCCCATAGTTAGTTCAGATCAGGCATTTCCTGAAGTAAGGTTGTGGCGAGCCTCCGTCGATCCCCCTGAGTGGATGACTATCCCCGGTAAAGCTCTTTGAACACCGGTTCCGAAATGGCCGTAGGCATAGGTTTCCGGGGCAATCGAATGTTTCACGATTCTGAGTGGGGGTCGCGGCTCGAACACACAGGAACGGCAGATCGCCTCTGCCGCAATTATCCAAAATGCCTGCTGGTGTGGGCGACTCCATTGACCTCATGCATTTTGATGGCTGATCCGCAACCGAAAATTCATTCGTCGCGGCTAAATCGTGGCGGCTGATTCAACATCTTTTCAATCTCAATCCCTATTCATCTTCGCCATTTCGGGTCCCAAGAAATCTTCAAAGGCTGCACCGGGCAAGACTTCGTGGAAGGCCTGCTCCGCCGCCGCATTTGCCTCCGGAATAAGATAGTTTTCGGTCAGGCCCGTTCGTAGAATCTCAAACGCATCTTCCGGCGAATCTGCATACTGAAAGAGCTCGATATCCTTCGGCGAGATCGCGCCCGTATCCACCAGGCAATCGAGATTGAAGACCTTCTTCCAGTAGTCCGATCCATACACCACTACAGTTATCTTCTTCGCCAGTTTTTGCGTCTGGGCCAGTGTCAGGATTTCAAACATTTCGTCCAGAGTTCCAAACCCTCCCGGAAACACAACGAGAGCCTTTGCAAGATATGCAAACCACAGCTTGCGCATGAAGAAGTAGTGGAACTCAAAGTTCAGCGCCGGTGTGATGTAAGGATTTGGAGACTGCTCAAAGGGTAGCCGGATGTTCATGCCAATCGTTTTGCCACCTGCTTCGTGGGCTCCTCGGTTGGCCGCTTCCATGATGCCGGGACCTCCGCCTGAGGTGACGACAAACCGGTGACGTCTCGAAGGTATCTTCAACGTCCACCGTGTGAGCATCTGAGCCAGTCGCCGGGCATCCTCGTAGTAGCGCGCCATTGCAACTGCCGCTACCGCACGTTTGCGTTGCAAGTCCGAGGCTTTGCCGGCAGCGATATCAGGGATACTGGCAGGCTGTTCCTCTGTGGGAGCCGGGTTCCGCGATCCAGTATTATCGAGCAGTTCCAGTTCGTGAGCGGCCTCTTCTTTTCCGCGAAAACGGGCCGATCCAAAAAACACCACCGTGTCCTGAATATGTTCGCGCCTGAATCGCGCGAGCGGCTCCATGTACTCCGCAACAATGCGAATCAGCCTTCCGTCAGGTCCATTCAGAAACGCCGGATTTTCGTAGGCAAGCGGGGCCGAAACAAGCGTGGGCGGCGCGACATTCGCGAAGGTCTTGGCAGGTTGTTCAACCGCCATGTCGGGATCATTGTTCTGCGATCCGGTATCCTTCTCGTCTCTCTTAGGGGCCTCAATTTCCATCGGGCGGCTCTGGTTCGCAGGCCGGCTTGTTTTTTGATCTCTCTTTTCGGTCATAGCCTTTACTCATTTCGTCGCCAGATCACTCATTTCGATGTCTGATCGCATCCTGCAGGGCGATCCAGATGTTCAACAGTCCGAGTCCTGAGATGACTCCGCGTACAGCGCCGCTGGCTGCGTAAATTGACAAGGTTGGGAACTGTACGAACAGTGGATTCTGATCCCAGAAGAGCTGCGACCATGGCGCATAGCAGATTGCAAGTCCGATATACATCCTCAGCAAGACGCGAAGGTACAGTTCTGTTCGCATCAGCCAGTGGGGGATCCGCTGTGGTGCGGGGCTGCTCACCGGTTCCTGCCGCTCTGGCGTGCTTTCACTTGAATCCATTACCGCGCCTGGGTTGGGAGCCGGTTTTGCGGGCATGCTCGATGAAGTAGATTCCGGCTGTTGTGACATTCTCCAGGGTCCGCATCAGGTTCCGAATACTCCAATTTGGCGATTTGCTATAAGGCTCGATCTATCAATAGTCTGCCACCCTCCAACAGAGAAGAACCCGCAGAACAAACAGCAGTCCCGCATTGCTGAGACACGCCGTAATGAAACGGTAACACAATGCCCTTTCACCACATAGCTCACCTCGAGCCGCCCGATTGCCGCACTTCTCATACAGGAGTATTTTGTTTCTGTACGCCGATTTGTCTGCACGGGAGGTGTTCCATGCTTCGGACCGCTGCCGGCTTCGCACTACTTCTCACTTCGTTGATTTTGGCAGCTCAGAGTAGCTCCCATCCAGCAATCAACTCCACCAGGCAAGAGGCACAGTCGGTTCCCGGCGGAATCGTTATGGTTCTCCCTCCCGTCAATACTGCGTGTCCAGTCGCTATGCACGCACGTCAGGGCGTGTGGGATCACGTCATCAGAGTCCGCGAGGGCGAGAGAGAGCGTGTCCTCCGGCCAGTTGGCCAGCGCATCTCCCTCACGCTCGAAGACTCTCACTCTGCCCGCATTGTCTCAGCAACAGTCCGCGTTCACGGGCTGAATGGCAAGCATCGGTTGCTGCCTACACCCACAGACGAAGACCGGAAATGGAACGCCGTCGCGACTCTGAAAGTTGACTTTGTAGCAGAAAACGATGGAAGTGTCTCGAGCGATCTCCGGATCAACGGCTTCACCGCCGTTTTTTCCATTCAACTGCTTGATGTGACGTATGCCGATGGCAAGGTCTGGAGAGTGTCTGGATCGGACGGCTGCCGTGTCCAGCCTGATCCGCTCATGCTGATCACGGAACGGTGACAGACCCAGCGAACCACAGGGCCAATCCGACCTACAATCGCTTCTCCGCCCAGGTTCAGCCGGCGCGGATTTTTTGTTCGGTTGAGCGCGCTCGTGTCCACCGATTATCCGTGCATTGGAAGGGCCAAGTCCGGCTTTAGCGGGACCGGAAACGCCCCGTTCAACTCCAAAAGTAATGTGACTTCTGTATTACCAAAGTCCCACAGCACCTTAAACCAAGGGCACAAATCACGATACGATGTGGCGATACCGCAGAATCCCTTGTTTCAGTGGGATGGGAGCTCAATAACGTGAAGACATCCGAAGAAACAAAGCATGGGCCCAGCGTCGTCGCCGAGACTCTGAAGAGCCTCTCCGAACAGGCCAGGCTCTGCCACGAGAAGATCGACCAACTCGACGCCGCACAGAGTCTAAATCGCGGCGAGGTGATCGCCGAAGTTGGAAAGCTCCTTGACGCCTGCCAGCACTTAAGAGATGCCATCCTCTCGGAAGACAACACTGCAAACTGGAAGAACAAGTCCGAATTAAGCGCGCTTGTCTCGCGACTTGATGATGCTGCGGCCAAGCGTCGCCGCTATCTCGAGGTAGCGCAGTTCCTCGCGACGGGCACCATCTCTCATCGACGCGAGCGCACTCGTCTGGAACGCCTGGTCCTTCGCGATGCAGCAGTTGCCGAATTGATGGAGATCTCAGAACGTCCGACGCCACCTGAACTTCCTGGTCCTGAAGCCGAGAGCTGGCTGGAATGGGCCTGCAGCCTTGAGGACGACGCGAACGATGGAGAGCTTCAGCAGCTCAAAAGCGGATTTCCCCGCCTCGACGACTTCGTTCGTCAGCTGGAAATCGACTGGTGGAGCAATGGACCATCCTCAACTGTCCGCAACGCGGCGGGCAAGACGGCTCCAAGAACCACGGCCGTCCCAAGCGCGGAAACGAACGGCTCACATGTCAGCACAACTGGCAACGGATCTTACAAACACCCAGTAATCGATCTGACCGCTGAACCTCTTTCTGAACCCGCCATTGTTCCGGACAGGGTTCCTCAGATTCCGCTCTCGGTACCTGAGATTACGAGCGAGTTCGCACCAGATTCGTCGCCCCATGCTTCGCATGAAGAGCAAAGCCCTGAACCAGATGATCTCCCGATCATCCACATCTCCACTGACGGCAAAGAGGAGCTTCTTCCGTCTGAAGCACTGAGCCCTTCACGCGACGACAAGGTGTCGTTTTTCTCCTGGGATCAAGTAGACCAGTTCACCAGTCACATCGATCGAGCAAAGGTTGAACGGAAGGACGCCCGGACTGTTCGCGCTCTTCTTGCCGTCTCGCAGTGGCTTGACCCTAAAGAGCACAATCCGTTGTCGCATCCTAAGTGCGGGATCCGGGCGCTTACGGGCCATCCGGCAATCACTGACTTCGAGTGGGTCTCGCCCAGCGATGTCATGCAGGCTATCGCCATGGACGACGGTCTCCCGCTGCTGACAGGGGGCGCCGATCTCCTCCGGTGGGGACTGCTGCAACCATCTGAGCGTAATTTCCAGGGCATTGCCTGCATACGCCGCTTCAGTCGCGAGCACATCAAGGCATGGTTCAGCGATCTGTACCGGATTGCTCTATCTGATAAGCAGATCGACGATATTTTCGCGCTCACTTCAGGCATTCCCCTCCTCATTGGGGAAATGCACAAGCTCATCATCCCGGTCCCTGAGGATCCGCCGACGTGGCTGGGGCTTGCGCGCTGGATCGAGATCAAAAGCCTGTTCGACAAGCAGATCGCTGCCGTCGCGCACGAGTTGAAGAAGGGAATGCCTGCTGTTCGCCTCACGGATCGCGAAATCTCTCTGCTCAACATGGTTGTCGCGGTCAGCACCGATTCGAGTGAGGAAACCATGGTTGCTAACCTGTCTGAGAACTGGGAAAAATATCAGCGACCGGAATATCGCGCCTTCGGTTCACGCGACGAAGTCAGCGTGGCCGTTCTCCTGGAACTCGGGCTACTTCCAAAGCGCAATGTCATAGGCGTCGAACCCTCGCGAGCGCTTCTGCCCGTGCGACAGGATGATGCCATCCGTCACATCGTGGAACACCTCTAACGGAAAGCGAAAGAAGAGCAGGGCAGACGTATCATCGTCTGCTCTTTTTTTTTCTCGAGCTTGATTCAGCGTGTCAGCCCGCAGCATCGGCTGGAGTGTTCTAACGCGAACCTCATGGCATCAGGATGATTTTGCCTTTCACGTTGCCGCTCTCGGCGAGGCGATGCGCTTCTGCCGCGTTCTCCAGCTTCATCGTTCGCGCAATCGGAATCGTGAACTGATTCCGTGCATTCTCGTCCGCTAGCTCATAGAGCCGCGAGGCATCCGGAACTGCCATGATTGCCTCAACACGGATGTTGTTCTCGCGCGCTCCTTCTGGCACGCCGAGCACCGACCCGATTAGTCCGCCCGGCTTCAATGACTTGAAGAGCCGCTTAATCGCGCTGCCGCCCACGGTAGCTGCGATCGCATCGAGACCGTGCAAGACATCGATCTCGCGCTCATTATCGATCGCGACTACTCCGTCCACCATAAGGTCGGCTGCCTGCGCCTTCTCTCTCTCCCTCACACCGGCTATTACCCTCACGCCATGCCGGTGCGCGACGTGAATTGCCGAACGCGCCACGCTGCCCAGCGCACCCGTGACCAGCACGGTCCACCCTGGCTGCGGCTTCACTGCTCGCTCAATCAGCTGGGCCCCGGTGGTCACCACCAGGGGCAGAGCAGCGGCGCGCTCGAAATCCAGAGCGTCGGGAATTGGTGCCAGGACATCTGCTTTTGCTACCGTGAATTCCGCGTATGTTCCATTCGCCAGCGCGATTACCCGCATTCCCTTAGGGAAACCGGCCACATTCCGCCCGGCATTCACAACCTCTCCTGCCAGGTCGCGCCCCAGAATCGCCGGAAAATCGACAGGCATCCGAGCCTTCGCGGCATCACTGCGAATCTTGTAGTCAACAGGATTCACGCTAGTCGCTCTGACTCGTACGAGCACTTCGTCATCGCCACACTCCGGAACCTCGCTGTCCTCGTAGCGAAGCTCTTCTGGTCCGCCGTACGAATGCAACACGATTGCCTTCATTCGAAGTCCCTTCCTCCATCCGTTACTGATATCCTTTCCGATCGGCGCAAACAGATGGTGATGCGGGACTTTCTCGACGGGTTATCCTGTCGAAAGCTCATGGTCTTCTCTCGCCGATTTCTCACTTCCCTTCTGAACTCCTCGTGGGCGCTGTTCTCTTATGGCGGCGGCAACACGTTGTCGGCGCAGGAAGGTTCAAGCAATGTCCTCCCCTGGCGCGGCGAGCAACCCGTGCACGCGCGACACGGTATGGTCGTCAGCGTGCATCATCTTGCCTCCGATGCTGGACTTGAAATACTCCGAGCCGGCGGCAACGCTGTCGATGCCGCAGTCGCCACCGGATTTGCACTCGCCGTCGTCCATCCAATCGCCGGGAATCTCGGCGGCGGCGGCTTCCTCCTACTTCGCACACACGATGGCAAGTCCACATTCATCGATTTCCGTGAGAAAGCTCCTCTTGCCGCGACTGAAACCATGTACCAAAACGCGAATGGCAACATCATTCCAGAGGCAAGCGTGCTTGGTTACCGGTCGATCGCCACGCCTGGTTCCGTTGCAGGGCTCGTCTATGCCGAAGAGAAGTACGGCAAGCTTGGTCTTAAACGCGTCATCGCTCCTGCAATCGAACTGGCCGCAGATGGCTTCACGCTCACCGCCGAAGAAGCGAAGGAACTCACCGATTCCGATCTCTCGCGCTTCCCTGAATCACGCCACTTGTTTCAGCGCGATGGCAATTACTATCGCACAGGTCAGAAATTCCGGCAGCCCGCTATCGCGCGAACACTTCGAGGCATTGCAGCAAATCCCGATGACTTCTATCACGGCAGGATGGCTCGGCAACTGGTTGAGGATCTGAAAAAAGGCGGCGCGCTTCTCACACTTGAAGACCTGGCGCAGTACAACGTGGTCGAACGCGAGCCCATCGTTGGTACCTTCCACAACTACACGGTTATCAGCGCTCCTCCGCCCTCCTCCGGCGGCATCGTCCTCCTCAGCGCTCTTAATATTCTCGAAAGATACGATCTGGCAAGAATTGGCGACCGCAGCGCCCAATGGATTCACCTGAGTGCCGAGGCCTGGCGCCGCGCCTACATGGATCGCTCCGAATACCTGGGCGATCCCGACTATAACCACATCCCGGTCGCCGAACTCATCTCAAAAGGATATGCCGAAGCCTGGCGCAAGAGCATACTGCTCGATCACGCATCGCCCAGCGCCGACCTTAAACGTCCCGCAGGATTCTTGCCGCCTGCGCCCACAAAGGCCGGCGCTCGCCACGAATCGCCAGACACGACACACTACTCCGTGGTCGATGCAATGGGCAATGCCGTCGCCGTCACCACCACTCTGAACGACAGTTTCGGCTCGCACGTCACTTCCGGCTCGCTCGGTTTCTTATTGAATGATGAGATGGACGACTTCACCGCGAAGCTTGGCGCACCGAACATGTACGGGCTCATTCAGGGCCCCGCGAACGCGATCGCGCCTGGCAAACGCCCGCTCAGCGCGATGACTCCATCCATCGTTCTCGAAGACGGCAAGCTGCGCTACGTTCTCGGCTCACCCGGTGGACCTCGCATCATCACCACTGTCGGGAATATCTTCCTGTCCACGGCCGAGGGCGGGCTCAATATTCAGGAAGCAGTGGACGCTCCCCGGTTCCATCACCAATATCTACCCGACAAGCTCTATCTTGAGCCCGGGTTCGAGGCGCAGGTTCAAAATCAGCTGCACAGACTGGGCTATATCCTCGAAGTCAAGGAAGGCCACTGGTCAAACGGCGAGTGCATCGCTGTCGATCCAAAAACAGGTGAACTTCTCGCTGGTCAAGACCATCGGAGCCATTACGGCAAAGCCGCAGGCTACTGATACTGAACTCCGCTCTCTTCGAGTGGCGGCCATCAAGGCGCCAGTGCGTCCTGCCCGAAGTCGATGCTGCGCAATTTGGATCACGTGCTCCTCAACACAGGGAAAGCGGAAGGGCAACAGCTCTCCTGGTCATGTTTCAGGCCGGGGCATCCTGGGCATGCAAGGACAATCTTTTCGCGAGACCCTCAGCCCCATCGGACTCAGATGCTGAGTTCCCGGCTCCGCGCGAGATATCTCGCGGGAGCTTGCCCTTCTCCTGTGGCAGGAAGATTGAAAAGACAGTGCCGCTCGCGGCCGCCTGTTGCGAACTGCGCACGTGCACGCTTCCCTTGTGCCGCTCCACCAACTCAGCCACCACCCACAATCCAAGCCCCGTGCCCGTATCCGATTTCGTCGTAAAGAACGGCTCAAAGATGTGGCTCAAGGTTGCTGGATCGATGCCGGAACCGTTGTCAGAGATGGTTACGCGCATTCCGCAAACCTGCGGATCTCGCCAATCCCGCGAGCCTCGGATCCTGATAACGATCCGGCCACCCTTCTGCATCGCTTCAATCGAATTCGCAATGAAATTGGCAAGAATCTGCTGGGTCTCGCTCGGCATACACGCGATCGGGAACTCCCGCTGGACATCTACAGTCATCTCGATGCCCATTGATCGCAACCGGCCGCGGAACATTGTCAAAACCGAATCCAACACATCCGACAATAGAGTGAACCGCGGCGTTCCCGTCTCGCGATGAAACTTAAGCGTCGACTGCGCAACCATTGAAACCCGCATCAGCTCATCGAGCGCATTCGATGCCTGCTTTTGGGCCTGCTCTGTTGAGTCACTGATCGTGATCAGGTACAGCATGTTCGCGACTGCTTCCAGGGGATTATTGATTTCGTGCGCTACTGATGCCGCCAGCCGGCCTGCCACAGCCAGTTTCTCCGCCCGCAGCAGAGCTTCATCGGCCTGCTTGCGCTGAGTGATGTCCGCCATCACGCCCATGATGCGCACCAATTTGCCATCTGCATTGCGCTGCACACGCCCCTGGGACTCAATCCAGCGAATCAAACCATCGCGACGGCGAACTCGGTACTGCAGATGGTAAGCCGCGCCTTCGCTACGCACCTTGGCAAATGCAGAATCCAACGCAGGTACGTCCTCAGGGTGAACGAACTGCAGCCAGGCCCGAGGCTCCGTCCCAAAGTCACCCGGCTCGCATCCCACCATTCTGAACACCTCGTCTGACCGGTAGACTACTTCCTTCTCCAAATCCCAAACCCACAGGCCCATACCGCTGGCACTCAATGCGATCTGCAGTACATCTTCGCGATATCGCAATTGCTCGCCCGCGTTCGCCCGTTCCTCCGCAAGTGTCCGCTCCGCCTCGGCTCGCTCCAGTTGCGCCTTCAGTTCGAGGTTCACCAGTTCGGACCTCTGCCGAGACAGTCGTTTCATCGACCATCCGAGCAACAACGTGATCACGACGAAAACGAGAAGCCGAAGCTCCTGCGAAGTATTCCCTGTCGAGAACCTGAATTGCGCTCTCGTCAGGAATGCATCCACCAGAGCGACATCCATGAGAGCGCAGCCTGCGGCACCCCACATGCCCAGGAACCAAGCCGCCAAGATTACCGATGGAAACGCCAGTAGAAGTGGGAAGCTGCGCAGGGGAGCAATGGCAGATGTCAGCGCTACAGCTCCCGAAGCCATGCAGCATCCCATTAGAAACCGCACAAACCAGGGCAATCTGCCGATCTTCTCGGAATTGGGAATGCGCAAGCTCATTCACTGCTCCATGTTCATGACGCACTCCCGCCGCTCGACAGTAAACTGGCCCGATCACGCATTTTTCATCGAAATACGCCTAGAACGAGGAGTCCACATGCATCTCTGTGTCGCAACAACCAGGGGAATCCAGTGCGTGTAGCATAGGCAAAAATCACACCCAATGTCCAGTTGACAGAACCATCCTGGCTGGACTCCCGATCGCTAAATCCTTTGTTGGAGATGAGACAATTGGGCGAGGAGTACCGCCGAAGCATGCTGCCTGTTCTTTCGACTCACCTCTTTTTGAAGCAGAGGCTGCACCCCGGAATTCTCGAAACTGCCGCCCGGTGCGGTGCGCGAGGAATCGAGATATTTGCCGCCCGACAGCACTTCGACTACACCAGTCGCGAGCACGTTTCGGAAATCGCCGGCTGGTTCGCCTCCAATTCCCTGCAGCCATGGTCGATGCACGCGCCGCTCTGGCCCGACCGCGAGATGGGGCGCGCCGGCGCGCCGGCCGTAAACCTCGTTCATCCCGAAAAGTCCCGGCGTATCGATGCGATGGACGAAATCAAACGCGCCCTCGAAGCTGCCGAACATATTCCAATCAAGAAGCTCATCGTCCATCTCGGCGAAAATCTCGACACCTTCTCGATGCGCACCCTCGAATACGCCACTACTGCGCTCGAGCATCTGGGTGTTTTCGCGAAGCCGCTTGGAGTTCGCGTACTCGTCGAAAACCTCACGAGTGATGCGGCAAGCCCCGAGCACCTGATGACGATCCTCGATATGGCTCACCTTGATCAGATAGACGTCTGCCTGGATCTCGGTCATGCCAACATCGCTCCGGGCATCTCCGAAGCGATCGGCATTCTCGGAAAGCGGATAGTCGAACTCCACGTGCACGACAACCACGGCATACGCGATGAACACCTATGGCCCGGTGACGGCACCATCGACTGGTCCACCACTGTCGACTCTCTCAAGGCCTTGCCGAGTCCTCCGGCCGCAGTTCTTGAGATCGGCTACAACCTTGAAGACGCCCCTGCCACTATCCCCGATCGAATCCAGCTCGCCTTCGAGAAGATCCTCAGTTAGAGTTGCGCATTCACCGCGGATTTATCGGGATAACTGGCAAGCATTGTATCGATCCGAAACCTATCCTTGGCTCAGCCTGCACCATCACCTCCGTAATCCCTGGGAGGTAAGAATCGCCACAGATTGCTTGAATGTTCCCACCCGGTCCGATCATCCTGATAAGACAAGTGACCGAAACTGAAGATCGCGCCGGAGCCAACCAGTTCTCGCGCTGAGTTTCGGATTGCTGCGCCTCACAATCGAGAGCGCCTCCGCAGGATTTCTTTTGCCCCGAACTGCTTAGACCTCACGACCTGCGACCGGTTGCTCATTTGCGCTGCCCCACCGATCGGCTCGCGTGAATCGCAGGGGTAGCCGTCATGCAAAAACCGCAATCTTTACTCGTCGCCATCTCGCTTTTCGTCGCAGGCTGTGGCAACGCGACTCGCACACCGACATCAAATTCCGGCAATCCGCCGGCCGAGCCAGCTCCACTGAACATCACAAGCACCAGCCTCTCCAGTGGCACTGCAGGCGGCGCGTATTCCGCATCCATCTCCGCCACCGGCGGAGCAGCCCCGTACACATTCAGTGCTGCGGGCTTACCTTCGGGCCTTTCCATCGGCAGTTCCAACGGCTCCATCTCCGGTACGCCGGCACTTACTTCGGTCGGAACCTCCACCATTTCCTTCTCGGTGAGCGATTCGTCGCAGCCGACGCAGACGGCCGCCGCGAAGCTCAACATCACCATCAATCCCGCAGCTTCGCCTTCGGCTTGCAACCAGATGAGCACCGGCGAAAGCGCCAGCCTCAACGGCTATGTTCCGTTTCCCTCCACCAGCGCATGGAACACTGACATCTCCCACGCGCCTCTCGATCCGAACAACGCGACCATCACCTCCGCTTCCGGATTCGCGGGCCTTCACCTGCATCACGACTTCTCGTCAACCAGCGGGGGCAACTACGGCATTCCCTACATCGTTGTGGACTCCAGCACGACCCCTTTCGTTCCCATCTCTGTTCTCGACTACGCGGACGAGAGTGATGTCGCCTCTGCGCCCTTCCCAACCTCCGCACCGATCGAGGGTTCGCCAGCCGATTGCTCCGGATGGCCCGATACTTACATCGGCGACTCGCATGTGCTTGTCCTCGATCGTGCGACCTGCTTCCTTTACGAGACATTTAATACGCATCGCTGCAATGGTGCATGGAGTTCCTCTTCCGAAACAATCTGGGACATGCAGAGTTATGAACAGCGACCGTGGGGCTGGACATCCGCGGATGCCGCCGGACTGCCGATTTTCCCCGGCCTTGTTCGTTACGACGAAGTGGCAGCAGGATTCATCAATCACGCGATTCGCTTCACCATGCAGCAAACCAAAAACGATGCGAATGGCGGCTATTTCGTCCAGCCCGCCAGTCACTCTGCGGGTACGACCTACGGCGTGAACAACATTATGGGGATGCGCATCCGCTTGAAAGGGTCTTTCGATATTTCCAGCTTCTCCAAAGCCAACCAGGTCATCCTCACTGCCATGAAGAAGTACGGAATGATCCTCGCCGATAACGGCAGCTACTTCTATTTCCAGGGAGTTCCCGATCCGCGCTGGAATGACGATGACCTTCACAATCTCGACACGATCCAATCATCAAACTTCGACGTCGTGCAGATGGATCCGGCATGGCCCGGTTACGACGATGTCACCGCGCCCACTGGCCACGCACCAACTATCTCGAGTTTCACCGCAAGCAGCACTGCTGTGGGCGCGGGCACGCAGACAACGCTAAACTGGTCGACCAGCAATGACAGTTACGATTTCATTGACAAGATCGGCGGTGTACACGGCAGCAGCATCACGGTTGCTCCGACAGCGACAACAACCTACACGCTGAGTGCCACCAATCAATATGGTCGCTCCACGGCAAAGGTCACCATTACTGTGCACTAACGAGGTTGTTTGAAACCGACGCGTCAAGGCGTGGGCAAAATCTCTTTAGCTGATCACGACAGGTACAAGTACATTCCACATATTCGTGACTCATCTCACGTCATAGTACGCAACAAATCCCTGCCGGAGGTTCGGGCGTCGCATGCAGCCTCACATCGCGGATCCCGTCTCCCCTTGACTTGCCTCGCTGCAGTCCTATGATTCCAAGCGAGCCAACATTGCAGTTTGGAAGAGAGCATGAAAGAGGAACAGAGCGAAGTCGAGACGCGCCTTGAGTATTTCAAGTCCAAAGCCCATGAAGCCGGAGTCAAACTCACCCGTCAACGCGTTGAGATTTTCCGGGAGATCGCATCAAGGCACGATCACCCTGACGCTGAAGAACTCTATCGCTCTTTACGGAAGCGTATTCCCGGCGTTTCGATCGACACTGTTTACCGCACGCTTTGGATTCTTTATGACCTCAACCTGATCGCGACTCACGGGCAGTTGCGCGAGAGCGTGCGCTTCGATCCCAATCCCAATCCGCACCACCACTATATTTGTGTTTGCTGCGGAATCATCCGCGATGTCGCCAGCCCTGAGTTCGACGACTTTTCACTCCCACCCGCCTCATCGGGTTACGGCAGCGTGTTCGCTGTTCGCGTGGAACTCTCCGGCCTGTGCGAAGGGTGCGCGCAGGCTGGCAAGGGCTTCCTAGCACACTGATCATCCGCTCCCCCCTTGATTCAATTCATCTCGGGCGCGGGCAAGGCCTTCCGGCGCCTCAATTCCTCGCGCACGAGCGAGAGCCCCAGAATGCATCGCTCGAATCCATCCGACAGGCGCGCGAAGAGAGGCGCCTCCTTCTCGTACTCGAACATATTGAATTGGCTGACGATGAAGTAGCTTTCCTTCCCGGCGTGAATCAGTTCGGACAAACTCGGATGCAAGCCCTTTCTCCGCGACCCCGGCACGTTCGCCTCGGGATACATTCCGCCGACAAAAAGTGCATAGTCGCCGATGTACTTGCGCATGGCACGCTCGGCGTCGAATGAAGTCGCGAAACCATTCACCGGATCGGCAGCGAGAATCATCGCCTCCAACTCCTCGATCGGGTGGCCATGAGTATCGCGCACCTGATAAAGCTTGTCCGTTTGAGAGAACTCGCAAAGAAGATCAGCGATATACCCGGTCACGTCAGGATCGTGCAAACCCAGTTTGCCTTCGTAGCTGTTGCGGACTACCTGCTGAAAGAAACCCTGGAGAGGATGGGGCTGATGCGGATGATTTTGACTTTCCATTGAGGACCTCCACAATGCACTCTCGCGCAGTCGGCTTCTTAATGAGCAATTGCGAGTCCGCGGACAGGGTGCAGCCGAGACCGCGAGCCGCCGATTTACATGTTGTTGACACAGAATGTAGCGAAAATGTTGCTCTTTGCGGAAGAGATGGATCAACTTTGTTGGCAGAGTCGAACATGGTCTGCAAGGAGTTCGGCCGCAAATCACCTACCCCAGGGGCTACCCTGAAATGCCCCTGGGGTGCGAACCGCCAGGACTTCTTATGTAGGACTGCTCTTAATGATGCTCGTGCTTTATGGATATGGCTAATGTACAGGTGCTGGCGGATTTAGTGTTCGCCACAAATCCCTGCGGGCAATGGCGAGACCGAGAATGCAATGCTCAAAGACCGAGGAGAGCTGTCCGTATAGCGGTGCTTCCTTCTCGTACTCAAAAACATTAAATTGACTGACTATGTGATAACTTTCTTTACCGATCCGGATGAGTTCAGAGAGCGTCGGCCGCCCGGAACTTCCGTTTGGGTCTGACTCGATTGCCTCGGGGCACATGCCGGCGATAAAGAGCGTGTAGTCGCCGATGTACTTGCGAATCGTCCGCTCGGCAATGAATGATCGCGCGGTGCCGTGGATAGGGTCCGACGCCTTGACCATCTCATCGAGCCGCTCAATGGGACGGTTTTTCGGGTCGCGAAGACGAAACAGACTGTTAGGTTCAGAAAAGTCGCAAAGCATCCGGGAGACATAGCCGGTGATCTCTGGACCGAGTCCCAACCGACCTTCATAACTGTTCCGAACTGCCTGCTGAAAGTACGGTTCGAGCGGATGACTTTGCTGCACCTGCATAGGGATCCCCGGCAAAAGCGAAACTGAGACGAACGGGTCACCGGAGTGCAACGTGCGCAGTCCGGACCCGTGCCCGGCTATCGCTGGATTTGCTTGCTTGGAAAGAAACTTTAGACGAATTGTAGCACTCAAGATGTGAGCAAAATCACTTTACTGGCGGGTCCGCAATCATTCGTAACCATAGCTTTAACTGCAATCGAAAGGGCAGCCGCGAGGCTGCCCTGTGGAGATTCTGGTCGGAATTGCTAAACCGCTGCGGGAGCGCGCGACTCGAGCTCTGCCAACCTTTTCGCCAGGAGTTTCTCCAGATTCACCAGCGCACCCGAGAATCCTTCGATCCCTTCTCTCAGCTTGTCGCTGGCCATGCGGTCTTCGGCATGCATCTTCTTGAATGTCGCCTTGTCGACGACGATGCGCTCGATGTCCAGGGACCTGGCCTTCTCCGGATCCAGTTTGCGAGGGAGATCGCCTTCGGACTTGTCCAGTTCGGCAAGCAACTGGGGCGAAATGGTCAGCAGATCGCACCCGGCAAGTTCCTTGATTTCGCCGATATTGCGGAAGCTTGCGCCCATCACCTGCGTTTTGTAGCCGAACTTCTTGTAGTAGTTGTAGATTTTGGTCACGGACTGCACGCCGGGATCATCCGCGCCCTGATAGTCCTTTCCGGTGTCCTTCTTGTACCAGTCCAGGATGCGGCCAACGAAAGGCGAAACCAGAGTCACGCCTGCTTCAGCAGCAGCCACTGCCTGGTGAATGCCGAACAGCAGGGTCAGATTGCAGTGGATACCTTCCTTCTCCAGTACCTCTGCGGCACGAATGCCTTCCCAGGTTGAGGCAATCTTGATCAGCACGTGATCGCGGCCTACCCTGGTTTTGTCGTACTGCGCAATAATGCTGCGCGCCATGGCGATGGTTCCTTCAGTATCAAACGAGAGCCGCGCGTCCACTTCGGTAGAGACGCGCCCTGGCACAATGGCCAGGATCTTCTTTCCAAACGCAACCGCAAGATTCTGAAATGCGAGGTTCGCCACGTCTTTGTCCGCCGCGCCGTCGCCCAGTTCCTTTTTGGCTTCCATGATCACGCCATCAACGATGGCCTGATACTGCGGCATTCCGGCGGCTGTGGTGATCAGAGAAGGATTGGTGGTCGCGTCCGTCGGACGGAACCTCTCCATGGATTCGATGTCGCCGGTATCAGCCACCACGGTGGTGTACTTACGCAATTGTTCGAGCAAACTCTGTGGCATTTTTCCTCCTGGGGAAGGGGCTCCAGCGCAAACCGCGCCCGGCTCCAGTGTAACGCTCTTTAGGATGCCCGGGCACCCCCTCAGGTTTCGCTTGCAAAGCGCATCCCCTGTCTGCAAGTTCTTGACGTCGAGAACATTTGCAGCCTTTTCGGCCATTTCTTACAAATTGATGAAACTGCGCTAGCGGGTGCTTTCAGCATTCCAGACAGAGCTTTACAGGTTGGGGCTGACGAATCATCCGTATCAAAATGCGGCCAATCTGCTCGATCTCTCCCTCAGTCGCACCCTGCATGGATTCGATGATGGCGAGCAAAGTGAAAGAGCAGAGCAAACCCCGGAATTCACATGCCAAGATGAGAGTCAAAAAATGCGAGTTAAGTTAAGCTCTCTCCGCAAAAGTGTTGCTCAAGGCCGCGAGCCCCGGAATCGATACATCCACCCGATCCCCTCGCTTCACAGGCCCTACCCCCGCGGGCGTTCCAGTCAGTATCAGATCTCCCGGTTCCAGCGTCATGGCTGCCGTGATATAGCAGAGCAGCACCGGAATGCCAAAAATGAAATCCAATGTAGTACCCTGCTGCTTCAACTCGCCATTCAACCGCGTCTCCACCTTGAACCCATTGTCGGGATCGACCTCATCGCTCACCATCGGTCCAACCGGGCAGAACGTGTCGAAGCCCTTGGCCCGCGTCCACTGCCCATCTTTTTTCTGTAGATCGCGCGCGGTTACATCATTCGCAATTGTGAATCCGCGTACATAGCTTTTCCAATCGGCATCCGCGGCTAGCCCGTTTGCTCGCTTCCCAATTACGATCGCGAGCTCGCCTTCAAAATCCACTCGCTCCGATTGCGGGGGCATCATCACCGTTCCTTTGTGCCCCAGTAGAGAGGAAGGCGGCTTGAAGAACAGCAGCGGCTCTGCCGGAACCTCATTGCCCAGTTCCTTCGCGTGATCAGTGTAGTTCCGCCCCACGCACACAATCTTCGAAGGCGTCACTGGCGCCAGAAGCTCAGCAGAACTCAACGCAAGCGGCTCGAAATCCAGAATCGTTGGCATGGTTTTCCGGTGGCGAGACCTGAAAGCCAGGTCCTCTTCCGGCGCGTGCGCGAGATCCACAATCCATGGTTCGCCGCCGCGATCTTCGACCCTCCCGTACAAGATCTCATTCTCAAATCGAAAACGACAATATTTCATAACCTGCTCCCATCAGCAGAATCAGTTCTGCGGCACACTTTCCCGCGCCTCGGACGACCGCGGGCTTTCGTGTCCGCTCTTGTCGATTGCGCTCACAGCGTAGCGATACTTGTGTCCCGCCTCGACTGTCGCATCATGAAACGCGGGCCCGATTACCGGCGCGCCCTCTGAAATCCTCTGCCACGAGCCACCTTCTTCGCGACGATAAACAATGTAACCAGCCACGTCGGGGTCCGGGTCTGCCTGCCAGCTCAGATCGATCGCCGAGCCGCCGCCGTTCTGGCCCTGAGTCGCCACTGCAACGAGCCCGGCGGGAATTGCCGGGGGGAACAAATCCTGCACATCCACGCGAAGAGGAGACGAAAATGCACCATTCAGTTCGAACGTCTCACCGTTCACATCCACGCGCACCAGACGCTGCACGCGATACTCATAGCTCTCGCCAAAACGCACAGTCTTGTCAATCGCCCGGGGCTGCGTCCCCGCATCCACGAGCAGGTTCTGACTCTCAGGTTCCGGAGCGGGAGATAGCGGACCACGGTCGGATTTTTCGGTCCGCGTAAGCAATTTCCGTTCAAGCCGCACGGCGGTGCTCTCACCGTTCTCCTCCCAGCGCAGCACGACCCCGTGTTTCTGCACCTGCGCTTGCAATCCCTCGATCTTCTGAGGGGCAGATCCAGCCAGCACAATGGCCGCATTCGATAATCCGGCGGAGCGTCCCTTATTATTCCGTAACTCCAGGAAATAGCTGATCGGACGTGCTGTGCCGCTCGCCAGCGCAGCCGGCAGGGCATCCGTATATCGACCTACTGAACCGGGCGCAGCTTTCTGCTCTCCCCCTGTCGGATCACAGGCAACGGCTTCGCTTTCGCTCCTGCATACGCGCACCCAAACTTCACCTTTGAGCATCGTCCGATCCGTATTTCGCTTAGGCATCGTCCAATTCAGTCTTACTTCGCCTCCTGCTCGTGTTGCGGATAAGTCGCGCACGGGTGCGGGTAGATTTAAGGAAGGTGGCTGCGGCGCTCCGGGCGTCCCGCATCCCGAAAGAGCAGTCAAGCTCAGCCCCAAGGCTACCTTCCCCATACGATTCAGCAAAATCATTGCTCTAAGTCTAATGGAAATGGGCCTCACGGCCAGATATTGCTCCGATCAAAGGCAAGATCGAGTGATAGGAACGCCAATTGCAACAATCAGTTCTGAGCGACGCGGTCCCGCAACCGATTTCAGTTCGGTGGAAAGGAGCGAAGAACATGAACCAGACATACACCATAAAATTCATACATCGTATAAATCCAGACGGCTCAATTGATTCCATCTGCCGCGACTGCTTCATCACAGTCGCAACCTCCTACTCGAGGCCTGATTTGGAGTTCGAAGAACATAGGCACTCGTGCGAGCCGATGCTCCTCGAACGATATAAAAAACTCCCGAAAATGATGGCTCGTTGAAAAATTTGCCATGCGCTATTGGCTAGAGAACTCGAACAACTGATTCCTCGTGCCTCCAACAGACGCTAAAGCAAAGAAACCGGCACGGGGCCGGTTTAACTAACTCCTCAGTTCCAGCAAGGTTGCGATTTATAGAACACGAAGATTGACATACTATTTCTTCGCCATAGCACTCAGCGGATGACTTGCAAGCAGCCGCGGCAGGATCACAGTAGCCATGACCTTGTTCGGTGCAGAGTTGCCTTCGTTGAACGATCCCGCCGTGAATACAGCGACGAAGTCATACTTCGGAAGTATGTAGATCTTCTGTCCACCGTTACCCTGTGCTGCCGAGAAGTAGACATGCCGATCACCGTCTGGCATCTCGACATGCAGCCACGGACGCCACCAGAAATATCCATAAGCTGTATTGTCAACGTGAGAAATCGCGGAAATCGCAGTGTCAGCATACGCCGAGGACAGCACCTGTTTGCCATGCCAGTTGCCGTGGTTCTTGAAAAGGATGCCGATCTTCAACATATCGCGGGGACGCAGATGGATCTGCGAGAACTCCTTATCCCTATTCGTCAACTCGTAGTTCCACGTGACGTCCGACTTCGAGATGCCAAGCGCATCAAAGAGATGCTTCTGCGCAAAGTCAGGCAGATACATGTGAGTTGCGTTTTCAATCATCCGACCGACTACGGAAACTCCGCCGGAGCAGTAGTACCCCACCGTACCGGGCTTATTGATAAGCGGAAGATCAAGGGTAGCTTTCACCCAGTCGGGTTTCGTATCGATCAGCATCTCGTTGCCCGGTGACTTGCTGTCATGATCATTGCAAGCCAAGCCCGACTGCATCGTTAGCATGTCCCGCAGCGTGATCTGTCCTTTCCGCGGATCGGGATTGTTGTAACTCACGTACTTCATCCGTGGCAGCACTCGCTCATCCACCCCCGACAGGTAGTGTTCATCGATGGCGATTCCGGCGAGCGTTGAAACAATCGATTTCGTTGCCGAACGCATCTGGTGCTGACGCTGCCAGTCATAGCCGTAGAAGTATTCTTCGTAAACAAGCTTCCCATGCTGGAACAAGAGCACACTATGTATGTCATTCCAGGTCTGGTTGAGAATGCCCTGGGCAATCTTGTTTGCGGTATCGCGTCTTAAATCTGTGTCTTTTATGTCTCCCACCGCGATCCCATCGTGCCGATCCTCGGGAGCTTTGTATGTGTAGCTCGCATCTCCTTTCGCACGAGGTGAGGCAAGAGCCAGCGATGCAGATGCGGGCTCCGCCGACAATCGGCGATAGAAGTGCCCCTTTTCGTCAAACCCAATCACATCGCCATTCGCGTCCCGGCGAAACGTAACCGGCTGCCCGCTTCCATTGGTGAAGGTATCCCCGCCGGACCAGTTCAATCTGTATTTCGCATCATCCAGAACGGCGAACAGACCCTTGGCCGCAATGAGGTCAATTGTTGAGTTGTCCTGGTATTCGTACGCGCCCTGATAACTTTTGAATGCACTCGGCTGGTTTTGCGCATTCGTGACTGCCGGGATCAAGGGCAGCAAGAGCAGAATCAATCGGAACAAGATCACCTCCGAGGAACGCGATAGGGTGTATCCGTCGCAAACATTCCTACGGCTTCCAAGATCGGTTTGTTCCGAGACCGTGATCTCCGGATGATGAATTGCTCGGAACTCACCATCCCGAGATCAGAAAGTCACTAGCGGGACTCTGCGATACACAACCTATTAGCCGGGCGAATTTGCCAAGCAATTCGGGCCGGTGGTATCTGCGCCGTCATCCGTTCGAGAATGCGGTCTAATCGAGTGCGGCGAGCTGCGACTCTATTTCGGTCAGCGCCGATTCCAGTGCTGCACGACGGGCTGCGTTGGAGGTGCGTTGCGAAAGAATGTTTTCGCGTTGCAGATTAAGAGACTGGCGGCGGCGTTCGGTCGCTGCACGCTTTTCGGCGGCGAGGCGCCGTTCTTCTGCGCTCATTGAACCCTCTCCGGCGCGCACCGGCTTCCGAACATTGACGTTTGCCATCTGTTCTTCCACGGATTTGCTTTCCCAACCACGCGCCATAGGTTCATTTTACGAGTGAAGTCAAAGCGTCGTACCACCGGCGAGGCGGCATCGAATCAGATTTAACATAGCTTTGACTGGAGAACTTCATGCGCGTTTGGCAAATTTCGAGTTTCGGCATCGATTTTCTTGAGCTTGTGGAGCGAGCGACTCCTCAGCCCGGGCCCGGCGAAGTACTGGTGAAAATTCGTGCCGTGTCGTTGAATTACCGCGATCTGATGATGGTGAAGGGGCTCTACAACCCGAAAATGCAACTGCCGCGGATTCCTTGCTCGGATGGTGCAGGTGAGGTGGAGGCGGTGGGCGACGGGGTGAGCCGGTGGAAGCGTGGGGACCGGGTGTGCGGAATCTTTATGCAAAACTGGCTCGATGGGCCGCCGACTCCAGCGAAGATCAAGGACGCGCTGGGCGGCGATATCGACGGGATGATCGCGGAGTACGTGGTGCTGAAGGAGACAGGGCTGGTTCAAATTCCCGAGCACCTCGGTTTTGAAGAAGCGGCTACCCTGCCCTGTGCGGCGGTTACGGCGTGGAATGCGCTGAAGGCCGGGGGTCCGAAACCAAATTCGTCAGTGCTGATGCAGGGAACGGGTGGTGTATCCATCTTTGCGCTGCAGTTTGCAAAGCTGAGAGGCGCGCGCGTGCTGGGGATTTCATCGAGCGATGCGAAGCTGCAGCGTGCGTGCTCGCTAGGATTGGACGAGGCGCTGGATTATGGAGAGAATTCGGAGTGGGATCGGTGGGTGGTGGAGAAGACCGGGGGGGAGGGGGTAGACCTGGTCGTAGAGGTTGGTGGTGTGGGGACTCTACCGCGATCACTGCGTGCGGTGAAGATGGGCGGGACGATTGCGCAGATCGGAGTTTTGAGTGGGCCCGCGGAGCCGATTCCGGTTCCGATGATTCTGCACAAGCAAGTGCATATCAGGGGGATTTATGTGGGGTCTCGGGAGAACTTCGAGGAGATGAACAAGGCAATTGCGGAAGCTGAGATGAGGCCGGTGTTTGAAAGTCGCCCCTGGACGGAAGCGAAGGAAGCCTTCAAGGAGATGGAGGAGGCGACGCACTTTGGGAAGCTGGTGCTGAGGGTGGGATAAACCGGGTTCCAAAACCAAGGGCCTGGCACATCCCGTTTCTATATTCAGACTGTTCTCAGCTGAAACCGAGGACGGGGTGGGGGGCGTAGGGCTCTTCGAGGGCTGAGACTTCTTCTGGAGTCAGCTTGAGGGAGACGGCGGCGACGGCGTCTTCGAGATGGTGGGGCTGGGTCGCGCCCACGATGGGTGCGGTGATCTCAGGTTTGCTGAGGAGCCAGGCGAGAGCGATCTGAGCTTGTGGTACTCCGCGTTTTTTTGCTATTTCGGTGAGGCGGTCGATAACTCTCCTGTCGTCCTGCTCGGTTCTGGAGTACATAGTGTTGCCGAAGCGGTCTGTTTCGGAGCGTTTGGTAGATTCCGACTGCCAAGGTCGAGTGAGCCGGCCACGAGCGAGCGGACTCCAGGGGATTACGGCGATTCTCTGGTCTTTGCAGAAGGGGAGCATCTCGCGTTCTTCTTCGCGATAGAGCAAGTTGAGGTGGTTCTGCATTGAGACGAAGCGGGTCCAGCCGTGAAGATCTGCAAGGTAAAGGGCCTTTGCAAATTGCCAGGAGTACATCGAGGACGCGCCGATGTAACGGACCTTTCCGGCTTTGACGGCATCGTGGAGAGCTTCGAGAGTTTCCTCGATGGGGGTGCCGTAGTCCCAGCGATGAATTTGATACAGATCGACATAATCGGTCTGAAGGCGAGTCAGGCTCTCCTCGAGTTCGAAGAGGATAGCCTTGCGCGAGAGGCCGCCGCCATTCGGCTCGTCGCGCATGATGCCCTGAACTTTGGTCGCAAGGACAATGGCCTCACGTCGGGTGTTGGCCTTGAGGAATTTGCCGATAACGCGCTCGCTATCGCCGCTGGAGTAGACATTGGCTGTGTCCCAGAAGTTGATTCCGAGGTCGAGGGCCTGACGGAGAAAGGGCTGGCTCTCCTGCTCGTTGAGAGCCCACAGGTGACGGCCGGCTTTGGGTTCGTCAGGGGCAGGGGGACGGCCGTAGGTCATGCAGCCGAGGCAGATGCGGGAGATTTTCATGCCGGTGGGGCCGAGATTGATGTATTCCATGTGGTACTCCTCGGAGGAATGGGGTCGGGTAAGCAGTTCAGATTTGTGCTGGTTTAGGCGGAGCGGAGAGAAGGTTTTTGTAGATCTCGAGAGTCCCGCGGTTGAAGCAGACGAACTTGACGATCTCTACCCTGCTGGCATCGACGTGGTCGCGGACCGATTTGATCGCGATCCGGGCGGCACGGTCGGATGGAAAAGAATAGACGCCGGTGCTGATGGCGGGGAATGCGATGGAGAGGACTTGATGCTGGTGCGCGAGTCCGAGGCAGCGCCGGTAACAGCTTGCAAGGAGATCCTCTTCGTCGCGGTCGCCTCCATGCCAGACGGGACCGACCGCATGGAAGATCCACTTGGCTGGCAGGCGAAAGCCGGGGGTGGCCTTTGCGTCTCCCGTGGAGCAGCCGTGAAGTTTGCGGCATTCCGCGAGGAGTTCAGGGCCGGCGGCATCATGTATAGCGCCGTCCACGCCTCCGCCACCGAGCAGAGAGGTGTTCGCCGCGTTCACAATTGCATCGACTTGCAGCCTGGTGATGTCTCCCTGGATCGCAATAAGTTCCGCCATTCGAATCTCCGGTTTGACGATACACCACTGCGTCCGGATGGTTGGCAACGTCCAATGACCGGTACTTTCGCTCTGATGCTGCCGGACGATGTCGGGCGGAGCAGTTGAAAATGAGCTAACCTGAAGCAGAGTCCCTGGGGATCAGAAGCCACGAGCATTTCAATAGACCTTGATTGATAACGCCCAAATCCCGCGACAGCAAACACTTAAGTTCGCCAGGACCCTTGGGCGAAATGCGTCCACAGCGCTTCTGCGGACTGCGGTTTTGGTGGCTGGGGCAGGGTTGGCTTTTCTGACGGGATGCGGGGCTGGGCCGGTGACGGCGAAGACAACGAATCCGGGGCTCAGTGTTTCGCCGGGTAGCGCAGTAATCGACACGAACTGTACGGGGTGCAACGCGATGAATTCGCATGGCAGCCCAGTGCACAGGTACTCGGTATCGCTAGCGGGCGGAATGAGTGGTCAGGTGTCGTGGTCTCTGAGCGGCGGAGACCCGATCGCAGGTGCAGGAACGATCAGTGCGTCGGGACAGTACACGCCGCCCAACTACCTCACGCGAGATCGTGTGACTGTGGTGATCTCAGCTGCGCGGGACTCGAATCCGAATGTGCGAGCTGAGTCTGTATTGACCTTGACTCCGGGATTCCTCCAGCCACTCACCCCGGAAAATGTGGCGCTTGGGGCAGGCGGAACGGTCATCATAAGGGGATATCTTGCTGAATATGGAGGCGCGAATGAATTGCACTTTGCGCTTTCAAATACGCCCACGGGAGACGCGGGCGGCGAAGGATCCCTCGGCCCGGTGAATTGCCAGCGCAATCGGCGCGCGTTCACTTCCTGTTCCGTGACTTACACAGCACCGGCCGCTGTGCCGGCTACAGGTGTGACCTATGTAGTTGCATCCGTACCAGGGTCCTCGACACGGACAGAGACGGCAGTTCTTTTGAACTCATCAGGGGTGAGCAGCAATCCTGCAACACACCAGAACGCGCTGGCGTTTCCGATGCTGCTTGGGAGTTCAGGGGGAAACAACAGCGACTTTGATGAGAGGGGCAACACGATTGTTGATTGCTGCAGCGGCACGCTTGGCGCGCTGTTGAAGGACGACAGCGGCCGAGAGTACCTGCTCAGCAACAATCATGTTTTGGCTCGCAGTGATCATGCTTCGGTGGGCGATACGATCGTGCAGCCGGGGCTGATTGACAACAACTGCACGCCGAACGGCGATGGGCCTGGGACCATTCCCGTTGCGGCTCTGACCGCGTGGTTACCGCTGCATGCCGCGCAAACCAATGCGGACGCTGCGATTGCGCAGATTGCTTCGCATACAGTGGATGCATCGGGAAGCATTCTGGAGATGGGTGCACGCCTGCCGGACGGATCGCTGGGAGCTGCGGCGCCGGGGACTTCATCGAGCAACGGAAAGGGTGAAAGTGCAACGCTCCAGTTGCGTGTCGCCAAGAGCGGTCGCACAACCGGACTCACGTGCGGCAAAGTGACAGCGCTGGATCTGGATGTCGAAGTTGACTACTTCCGTGATTGCGCGGAGACCCAGCCATATCTATCGAAAAGGTTCACCGGGCAGATTGGTGTGAGCGGCGATCACTTCAGCGATGCCGGGGATTCGGGGGCGTTGGTGGTGGACTCGGCAAACGCAGAGCCGATAGGGCTCTTCTTCGCAGGCGGGATCGATGGTAACGGCGTGAGCCACGCTATCGCGAACCCGGCAGGCGATGTACTAAGTGAACTATCGAGCCAAATAGCCGGCCGTGCGAGCCTCTCATTTGTGGGCGGAGCAGATCATGAAGTCAGCTGCTTGAGCTATGGCGACAGCACGATTGCGGCGACCCAGATCAAGCCTCTAAGCGACGGTGAGATCACGCGACAGCAGCAGGCCATCGGTGCAGGACGCGGTATCGTCAACCCATCCGCGGGTATTTTTGGTATTGCGGCGGGAAAGAGCACGGACCAGCCGGGCAGCGCGGGGGTCATCGTCTATATCGATAAGGCGCTTTCACCGGCAGTTCCACCCACACTCGGTGGCGTGAGAACGATAGTCATACCGGCAACAGCGCGAGCCGTCGCGCTTGGATCTGCACCGCTGGCGACAACCGCGGCGACTGCGTCGATCTCCTCAAGCACCATTGCGCAGGCGAGCGCCGTCAAGCGACAGATTGCCAACAAGCTGATGCAGCAAAATCCGGCGTTCTTCGGTGTCGGTGTCGGACAGAGCCTGGACGATCCGCGCGAAGCTGCACTTGTGGTGTATGTCGATAGGGACCGGCTGCCATCGCATCTGCCGACTACGATCTCCGGGCTTCGGACACGGTATATCGTGATGAACCGTCTGCACGTGACCAGATCGTATGGAACTGCAGCGCCCGGCGTGCATCACTGTGTACCGCATCCATCGAGCAACACCCTTGTGAACCCTCGGAAACTCGATCTTCCCTAAATCGTTCGGTTCAGACCCGCCGACGGTGCAGCAAGAATGCGATGATTCCGCACAAGATCGCGAATGGAAAGAAAGCCTCTGAGGGCCTCCGGAGCCCGAACAGCACGATGCAGAGAGCGCCGAGCATGGTCGCCATAAGCAAGATCAAGCCGATCTCAACCGAGCCTGAGAGCAGAGTGAGGAACCCGCCCCCGATCTCGAGTACGCCCGCAAGATAGCGGAACCATTGGCCGAATCCGATCTCGTCGAAGAGCACGACCCAAGGTGCGTGCGCATCAGTCTTGAATTTCTCGGTTCCGGTAAAGGCAAACGCGACAAAGATAACGATGCGAACAGCCCAATCCCAACCTGAGTTCTTGAATCTCAGTTCGCGTGGGGTGTCCTGAAGCTGCGGTACTTCTTGCGGGTGCTCCGGGAAAGTTTCGGGCATCTCAGTTCCATCTAATGTTGAAGGTTTGAGACAAGGATAAACCGCGTTCCGGCAACAAAGGAACGGAAGGCGCCGATATAAGAGAATACGATCGGCTGCAAAGAATAGATGGTGCTATCCGGTGCCAATTATTAGAAAGAAGGGCGCCGAAGCGCCCCATATTTACAAGAATATCAGTGAGCGTTTATCTGCTACTGCGACATGCGTCCGAAGTCGTAGAGCACGCCGAACGTGAAGCCTTGAGGAGTGAGATCGTGGGGCCCGAATATCGCGTGCCACATCTGGTATTCATACTCGCCGCGGACTGAAAAACGACTCCAAAGGCGTACATCGGCGCCTCCGGCCGGAGCAAAGACTACGCGAGTGTCCTGCTGGTAATTTGTTTTGTTGGGAAAATCGAGATTGCCGATTCCCATCAGATACTTGACGAAAGGACGCACACGACTTTGCCGACGGAATTCGTACATCGGACCGGCAAGACCAGTGGTCATTCGATGGCCGGGCAAATAATCGGGAGTGGCGTAGTTCACGTCTCGGCCTTCAAATTCGATTCCAAGACCGTCAAGCTTCGGAGGCAGATGAGGAATTCGCCAATCGGCCCAGAGCGTAAGTCCGACCTGACGTGGGTTCTTAGTTCCCCAGTCATCGGAGAAATTCGCCACGCCAAATCCTACGCTGAATGGCAACTTGCCTTCGCGGGCCGAATATGCCACTTGAGCCCTGGCGTGCAGAGCTGCACCACAAAGAAATAAAACCAATAACGGTAGACCAGCAAACTTCCATCGCATCAAGAATCTCCTCCGGGGAACCCACACCCATAGAGAGGGGTGGGTGCGTCTGAAGCATCGTCAGAATAGGGAAAGAATGGTGCAAAAATTACAAATAGGCGGGCGCCGCCAGGTTAAAGAACAGACTAGTAAAGCAGATCTCCTGCCTCGTTCTGTATGGCAGCTAGAAATGAGCGTAGCATTTCTACGCGCGTTTGAGCCATGACCTTAGTTTGGTTCAGTCGTACCTGGTTGGCTAATTGGTTAACTGCATGCGACAGAACCGGGAGCACGGAACTGAAAGTCGGGTAACGCGTGTCGCGGCCAATTTTCACAACGGACCGCATGAGGCCTACCGCCCCCAATTGTTCGAGGATGTCGGCATCGCGCAGCAAAGTTCCTTCCACCGTAGTGGGCTCATCCTTCGGCTGGTGATAGCGGATCGACTCAGAAACGCCGTCCAGTTTTTCAGAGGGAAATCCCCAATCGGATAGGAGTTCCCTGCTTCGCTGAATTGTGTATGGGACGTGATTCCACGCAGCAAGCCGCTCAGGATCTTCGGGCCGATGCCCCAGAAATACACCAAGGTCATGCATCCAGACCGCAGCAAACAGGGTGTCATCGTCATATTGCATGCTACTGCCGATTTCAGCTGCAAGTCGATAAAGCCTTGGCTGGTGGCCGAACTTGTCGATCGGCTTTGCCTCGGCGCGCACGTATGCGATGACAGAGGAACGCCAGTCCTGTGTCATGCGGTCATCTCAGGATTGCGAGGAGCGATGCGAATCAGTTCCAGACCGCCCATGTCCTGAATGGCGAAGACGGGCGAGGAGGACGGGACGGCGATAATGCCACGGGCAGGAAGATCGATGGGCGCGAAGCTTGGACTGCTAATGCGGCCACTGCCCGATACCGCGAACAAATAGAACAGGGTGGGAGTGGATTCAATGGCACGGCGAAGCGATGCGCTGGAGCGGCTGACTTCCACCGGAATCTTTTCGACAACGAAATAATTACTCTCAACGAGAACGGTGCGATCTGACAATGCCTGAGGAGGAATCTTGCCGGCCCTGGTCTGAAGGCGAGTGGCCTCGATAGATTTGTCGATATGGAGCTCGCGACCGCGACCATAGTCGTACATGCGGTACGTGAGATCGCAGTTCTGCTGTGTTTCGAGAAGGACAGAGCCGGGCCAGATGGCATGGACCGTGCCGGCATCGACGAAAATGAGATCACCTGGGTCAACAGAGATGATATTCAGGCTCTCTTCGAGCGTGCCATGATCAATGCCCTGTTTCACTTTGTCCATTGTGACGCCGGGCAGTAATCCGACTGCAACCTTAGCCTCGGGCTCGGCGGTTAGGGCGTACCAGCACTCTGTTTTGCCACGCGGCTGTCCGTACTTTTGCGCGAGACGATCGTCAGGGTGTACCTGCACACTCAGTTTTTCGCGAGCGAAGATCACCTTGACGAGAAGCGGAGAACCAGCACTTTGTGCAGCGGGCCCAAGAATTGCCTGGGGAAATTCTTCAAATAGACTCGCGAGTGTCTTTCCCGCGTGCGTGCCGGTTGCAACCTGGCAATCATCTCCGGTGAGCCAAACCTCGCCGATAGGTTCCCGCTCCGGCCCCCGTTCGTACCAGGGGCGCAGATCATTCCAACCCCACACCCGGCTGACGAACTGTGGCTCGATGCGGAAAGGGATCATTTCAACGATAACCGGACGTGAAGCCGAAGACACTCGTCGATCCTCCTGAAAGCCGATGCAAACCTGATGATTTCCACCAGGGATCGGCAATCCATGACGGCATTCTACCGTAATCGATTCTCCGTGAACGCGGGCCGCACCGGCTCGAGAGGGACTTACAAGCAGTCGAATCGCGTTGCGCGGTTGTATGCTCGGTCCATGATCCTTCCTCCCATTTCTGAAAGCATGTTTCACCTGCCTGTTCCGCTCATCGAAAAGCTCCTGCGCCCAGTAATTGTTTACCTAGCGCTCGTGTTGCTGCTGAGGGTGTTTGGGAAGCGAGAGTTGGCGCAACTAAATCCGTTTGATCTCGTGGTGTTGCTTTCGCTTTCCAACACTGTGCAGAACGCGATCATTGGCGAAGATAACTCCGTGACTGGCGGGATTATCGGAGCCGTGAGCCTGCTGACAATCAACTGGGTGGTCGTTCGAGTTCTTTTCCGTTCACCTCGACTGAATCGGGCGCTGGAGGGCAAAGCTGCAGTGCTGATACAGGACGGCCACGTCGATCGCAAAGCGCTGGCCCGTGAGGCGCTAACCCGCGAGGAACTGGTTGAGGTAGTGCACCGGCAAGGGTTCGAGCATATCCACGATGTGCATCGGTGCGAACTGGAACCAAATGGGACGTTCTACATCGAAGGACGTGACCCCTCGATCGCAGACAAGCGGCATGAGGAGCTTCTGGCGAGGATTGAAGGTCTGGTGCAGCAGGTGAGGGCTTTGCAGGGAACCGGGACGGCATAATGGCCGAGCATGCGCGAAAATGCACGGTTACGCTGTCGATAGGATCACAGCCGTTCCAGATGCGTGTGGCTGAACGGCTGCAACGCGAAGGAATGCTGAAGCGGGTGGTTGCGTTTCCGCGAGGTGTCGAAATTTTCGAACCGGATGCAGGAGCCGGATTGCGGCTTACGCGACGGTATCGGGGATTTCTATGGGCGAACCGGCTGGTTTGGGGGGTGTGGCGGCGTCTGCCGAGAAGCGGACATGCGTGGAATCTGCCGATTGTGTTTTCGACGAGCTATGCCGATCGATTGGCTTCGCATTGGGTTGAAGGGTGCACGATCTTCCATGGATGGACGGGAAATTGCCTCGCATGCATCGCCAAGGCCAAGAGATCTGGGGCGCACATCATGATCGAGCAGGCAACTATGCATCCGCGAGAGTGGCAGAAGACGGTCCTTGAGGAATGCGGCCGGTTTGGCATAAGGCCGCGTGACTGTCGTGCCCTGCTACCGAATGCGCTGATGCGACGAATGGAGCGGGAGTACGAGACGGCGGACACTATTGTTGCGCCTTCGGAGGTTGCGCGGAGAAGCTTCGAACGCGCAGGGCTTGGTAAGAAGACGATGGTGCTGCATGCGGGCGTGGATCACAGATTTTTTTGTCCATCAAAAGAGAAAGCACCGCTCCGACCATTTCGGGTGTGCTTTGTGGGGCGCGTGGAGCTTGCGAAGGGAATCCCTTATCTTCTGCAGGCGTGGAAGAAGCTAAACCTGCCGGATGCGGAGTTGGTGCTGATCGGCGAAGTTGCGGAGGAGATGCGGTTAATCCTGGGACAGGGGGCTTTACCGAATGTGCGGTTAACGGGCTTACTTTCGGGCGCGGAAGTTGCGGAGTGGTACCGCCGTTCGCAGCTGTTCGTCTTTTCTTCAGTGAATGAGGGATTGGCGCGTTCGATACTCGAGGCCATGGCGAGTGGGCTTCCGGTGGTTGCGACGGAGCTGTCGGGCGCTGAGGATTGCATTACTTCGGGGATTGAAGGCACGGTGGTTGCGGCCAGAGATTTCGACGCGCTGGCGGAGGCCTTGTTATGGCATTACGAAAATGCGGAGGCATCGATGGCGATGGGCAGGGCCGCGCGGGCTCGCATCGAACGAGAGTTCACGCTGGAGAGGTACGTGGATCGGGCTATGGAGATGTATCGAGCGATCGCAGCCGATCAGTTGAGCACGGCTGAGCCCTGAGTTTGTTCGATTTGCTCTTTGATAACGCGCTTGAGATTAGCGGGCGAGTAGGTGGGCGCCTTGATGAATTTGCCGTCTTCGCGCTTGTGGACCTTGAGGACTGTCGACCAGGATCCGCCGTGAGCGTAGGAGTCGCCGGGGTGGACGAGATCAGATGCGGGACCGAGTTCGAGAACGGCGTCGCAAATGCTGCAGTGCGGCCAGGCTTTGCTCATGTTGCTGCGCTGGACCTCGTCCCAGGCGCTCTCGGCCTGGATGCCGGCGGCGTTGAGAGCGCCGTAGGTGACCACGAGCTGATCG
The DNA here is from genome assembly GCA_035606555.1 of Occallatibacter sp. Taxonomy (GTDB): domain Bacteria; phylum Acidobacteriota; class Terriglobia; order Terriglobales; family Acidobacteriaceae; genus Telmatobacter. The sequence continues at coordinate 17,230 of DATNFD010000167.1, read as the reverse complement.
ATGCAGCCGTCAACGTATTCAACGAGATCGGGTGTGCCGCTGGGATCATGCTCGACGGCAAGGCTGTCGATGACCCGGGATTGGGAACCTGAGGTCACGGTGCAGCCGCACGCACGCACAAATTCGAGAGCTTCTTCGAAGACGAGGCGGGCGCGCAGAAGGCGGGTTGCCGGATCGGGCATTTCAGGAGATTCTTTGACCTCCTGCTCGAACTGCTTCATGAGCGTCACGATGTCTCGCTGGGGCTGGTAGAGCTTGTTCATGGGGTCCTCAGGAGAACTGTAGCGGAAGAACGGGTGAGAGCGCTGTGCAAAGGTGGGTACAGAATGTACTTCTCCATCTGCGCCATTCAGGAGCTGGGTGATAACCTCCCAGCTATGCCATCCAAGCGAGGTTCCTTCTTTCTGCTCACGAGAGAATCATGTGCAGCGATGAAGCAGCGGAAATCTCACCCAGGCAAGACAGTCCTTGCACGCCTCGTAATCTTTTCAGCTGTGTTCGGGAGTCTCCTCGATTTGTCAGGCTGGCCCCGAGTGAATGCGCAATCTTCCGCCAACGAGTTGACGAAAAACATTGCTGATACATGGCAAGGTACGATTCATGACTGGAATAACCTACGCATAGTCGTGGTCATCTCAAAGATACGCAACGATGGCTACAGCGCAGTCTATTACGTAATCGCTACCGGAACCAGAGGCTCAGTAGATTTGACCACCATGAAGGGGGACACGGTTAAGTTAGAGAATCACGGAATTGGAAGCTATGAAGGCAGATTGAGCCAGGATGGGAAGTCGATCGTCGGAACATGGAATCTGGGGATAGGTCCAGGCCCTGTACCACTTACTCTCGAACGCGCCACATCGGATACTGTTTGGCGCATCCCCCAGCCTCCACCTCAACAAGCGCCAATGGCTCCCGATGCCAATCCGGTGTTCGAAGTTGCGACAATCAGACCGAGCAGGCCGGACGAAGGACGGATGATTCTGAGCACGCGTGCACGTCGCTTTTCAACCATAAATGTCTCGCTAATCGGCCTCATCAGGTATGCCTATGATCTGCATGTAAGCCAGATCCTAGATGCTCCGGAGTGGGCAGAATCGGATAAGTACGACATCACAGCCGAGCCAGATGGCGAAGGTGAGCCAAATGAAAAACAGTGGAAAGTGATGTGTCAGAAACTGTTGGCGGACCGCTTCGGCCTCACTTCTCATCGTGACAAAAAGAGAGTCTCTGCATATGTACTTAGCGTTGCCAAATCCGGCCCTAAGCTAAGTAGAAGTATCCAAGACCCCAAAGCTCCTCCTTCGATTCTTATGCAGGGGCTTGGCGCAGTGAGCTTCAAAAATGCAAACATCAGTGACCTTGCCGGATACCTTCAGCAGATCGTTCTGGATCGCCCAGCAATCGACCAAACGGGAATTTCAGGAAAATGGGATTTTGCTTTGAAATGGAGTCCCGATAGCACCCAGTTTGCAAGTTTGGGTGTGAGCGTTCCTGAAGCAGACGGCCCTGATGCTCCTCCGAATCTCTACACCGCGATTGAGGAACAACTCGGATTGAGGCTGAGTGCTGACAAAGCCCTCACGGAAGTGCTCGTTATAGATCATGTTCGGAAGCCGTCTGCTAACTGATACCCCTCATTGCGGCCAAAAAGAGTATCTCTTTGCAACTACTCCCACTCGATGGTGCCGGGCGGCTTAGACGTGATGTCGTAGACGACGCGGTTGATGCCGCGGACTTCGTTGACAATGCGGCTGGAGATGCGCTTGAGGACATCGTGGGGCAGGAAGGTCCAGTCGGCGGTCATGCCGTCTTCAGAGTGCACGGCGCGGATCGCGCAGGTATAAGCGTAGGTGCGCTGGTCGCCCATGACGCCGACGCTCATGACGGGGAGCAGGACAGCAAAGCTCTGCCAGATGCGGTTGTAGAGTCCGGCCGCCTTGATTTCGCTGATGACGATGTCGTCGGCTTCCTGAAGAAGAGCGACACGATCGGGAGTGACTTCGCCGAGAATGCGGACGGCGAGGCCGGGACCGGGGAAGGGCTGACGTCCGAGGATGTCTTCGGGCATGCCCATGTCGCGGCCAATGCGGCGGACTTCGTCTTTGAAAAGATCGCGGAGAGGCTCGATGAGCTTGAGCTTCATGTGAAGAGGTAAGCCGCCCACATTATGATGGCTCTTGATGGTCTGGCTGGGGCCTTTGACGCTGGAGGACTCGATGACGTCGGGGTAGAGGGTGCCCTGAACTAACCATTCGACCTTCCCGTCAAAGCCGATGTCGATGAGGGTTGCGTTCTCTTCGAAAACGTCAATGAATTCGGCGCCGATGCGTTTGCGCTTGGTTTCGGGGTCGGTGACGCCGGCGAGCTGATCGAGGAAGCGCTTGCCGGCATCGACAGCGACGATGTTGAGGCCGAGCCTTTCCAAGTTTTTTTGCACGTTTTCAAATTCGTTTTTGCGCAGCACACCATTGTTTACGAAGATACAAGTCAACTGCTTTCCGATCGCCTTATGCACCAGCATAGCTGCGACAGAGGAATCGACGCCGCCGGAGAGGCCGCAGATGACATGTCCCTTACCGACCTTTTCGCGGATGGAGGCAACTGTGGACTCGATGAAATGAGCGGGAGTCCAGTCGCCACGCGCGCCGCAGATGTTGAAGACGAAGTTTTTGATGAGTTGCGGGCCGAGCGGGGTGTGGTGAACTTCAGGGTGAAATTGAACGGCCCAGATGCGACGCTCTTCATCAGCAATGGCCGCGAGCGCGTTGGACGTAACTGCGGCGCGCTTAAATCCAGCGGGAAGCTCGAGGGCTTCGTCGCCGTGGCTCATCCAGACCTGGATGGCGCCGGGCAGGCCTTCGAAGAGCTTGATGGAGGTGTCTTCGAGGGCGACTTCGGCGTGGCCGTATTCACGCTTGGGCGCGGTGCGGACCTTGCCGCCGAGGTGATGGACGATGAAGTGCAGCCCGTAGCAGATGCCGAGAGTTGGAAGGTTCAGCTGCAGCAGCGCGGGATCGGCTTTGGGGGCATCGGCGTCGTAGACCGAGGAGGGACCGCCGGAGAGGATGATGCCGAGGGGCTTGTGAGCCTGGACTTCGGCGATAGGAGCTGTGCAGGGGAGGACGACGGAGAAGACATTCAGTTCGCGGATGCGGCGGGCGATGAGCTGGGTGTACTGCGAGCCGAAATCGAGAATGACAATGGTTTGGGTGTCCACGTTTCAGTGTGGCAGGGGGTACGGCGGGCTGTAAAGAAAGTTTCTGGTCTCAGAAGATCTTGAATCTTGCCGATGTATGTCATGTAGGACCCTGGACATGGAAAACACATTGAGCAACGATGCGCGGCGGGTGCAATTTGCGACCAGGCAGCCGATTCTGGCAGCCGATGAGACGGTTGTTGGATACAGGCTACTGTTTCGTACGGATGTGGTGAGCCACTTCTCAGTTCACGCTGAAGAAAGTGATGCCCGGCGGACGATTGATATGTCGACGCTGCTGGGGCTTGATGTGCTATGCGATCACCGGCTGGCGTTCATCGAATGCGACCGCGACATTCTGCTTGAGCAAGGCCTAACGTTTCTGCCGGCGAATCGTGTGGTAGCCGAGATCGGGCGCGGAGTTGAGGTGGATGACGCGGTGGTTGAAGCCTGCTGCGAGTTGAAGAACGCCGGGTATCGCATCGCGCTCGATGGATTCTCGGCTGATGATCCACGGCAGGCCATCGTGCATTTGGCCGATTACTTGAAAGTCGATATGAGGAATCGCGCATGGGAGGACATCCCGGAACTGGTGGGCCCCGACCATTGGAAGCATGCCGTTCTGGTGGCTACCAACGTGGAATCGCGGGAGGATTTCGATGTGGCGCGACGAAATGGGCTCCAGTTGTTCCAGGGATTCTTTTTTCGCAAGCCGGAATCGCTTCGCACTCGAACGGCGCCCACGAACCGGATCATCTATCTTCGATTGCTGCAGGCGGTGATGCAGGCGGAGTTGAACTGGGATCGGGTGGAGGAACTGATCAAGAGCGATCCGACGCTCTTTTACCGGCTCCTGCGGTTCCTGAACTCTCCATTGTTCGGTATTCGGGGTGAAGTGCGGACGGTGCGGCAGGCATTCACGCTGATGGGCGAGGACGAACTGCGCAGGTGGTGCCGCCTGGCGGGGATGTTTGAGATGGCGAAGGGCCGCCCGGGGGAATTATTGCTTTCGGCGCTGGTGCGGGCGAGATTTGCGGAATCGTTGGGCGCACGCATCGAACACGATGGAGCGGACCTGTTTTTGCTTGGGGTCTTATCGATGATGGATTCGATTCTCGAGATACCCATGAGCGCCGTAATTGAGGGTTTGCCGCTGAACCAACGAGCTAGACGGCTGCTCCTCGAACACGACGGAGAGTTCGCCGGGATATACCAACTTGTGGCGGCAATGGAAGCGGGAGCATGGAAGATGGTTATTGAGTCCTGCGCTGAATTAGGAGTGCCAGAGGATTTCGCAGCAGGCTGCTATTGCGAAGCGATGGCGTGGGCACAGTCGCTAGCCGCTTCGGTTTGAGGCCTGGAAGAGCTTATCGCTTTTCTGTGCCGCCCTCCTTAAAAACGATGCCGCCTTTCATGACGAACTTGACATCTTGAAGCACGCGGACGTCGTCCAGCGGGTTCTTGTCGACGGCGATGATGTCTGCCCACTTCCCTGCTTCGAGCGCACCTGTTTTCGCTGACCAGCCCATAAGGTCGGCGGCATTCAGAGTGGCACTTTGGATTGCAGCGAGAGATGTCATGCCGAGTTGATTGACGTAGACGTCAAGCTCATGGGCGTTCAGGCCGTGGGGGTAAACTGCGGCATCGGTGCCGAGTGCAATTCTTACCCCAGATTGCATGGCATGTTTGAGATTTTGCTTGGCTACCGCGCTCACGTTGACCATTTTCTGGTGGTAGAAGGCGGGAAGATGACCGTTTTCGATCTGCCAGTCTTCCAGATAGACGGTCGGAACGAGGTAGGTTCCGTGCTTTTTCATCATGGCGATGGCGGCGTCATCGATATAACTGCCATGTTCGATGGAGTCGACGCCGGCCTCGCTGGCCCAGAGGATGCCCTGCGCTCCGTGAGCGTGAGCGGCAACTTTGCGACCGAGACGGTGAGCGTCGGCTACGATGGCCTGCATTTCTTCGAGTGTGTATTGCGAGGCCTGCGGATCGTCTCCTTTGGAGAGAACTCCTCCGGTGGCGCAGATCTTGATGAGGTCGGCCCCGTATTTGATGTTCTCGCGCACCTTATGCTGCACCTGAGCGATACCGTCAGCGACACCGTCACTAACGTCGTGGAACTGAACAGGCAGCAGATTGTCATCGCAGTGGCCGCCGGTAATTCCCATTGCAGGGCCGCTGACCAGCATGTGAGGGCCGGCTACCTGGCCAGAGTTGACGGCATCGCGCAGGTCAACGTCAACAAACCCGCCGGCGCCGACATTGCGAACAGAGGTGAAGCCGGCCATAAGAGTCTTGCGGGCGTTCACGACGCCGTTGATTGCTTCTTTTGCGCTGGTCGAAGTGATTTCGCGGAAGGGATCGAAGTCCGGGTTCATGGTGAGGTGAGTGTGGACATCGATAAGGCCGGGGAGGACGATCATCCCTCCCAGATCGAGAACCTCGTCGCCTGATTGCGGGTTGATGGAGCCGGTGGGCGCGATCGATTGAATCGAATCACCAATGACAACGATGGTCTGCGCATCCGAGATCCTGCCGGTTTTTACGTCGAGAAGGTGGCCGGCTCGGATCAGGATCCGTTTGCCCGGGCTCGATGTCTGCTGTGCACTTCCGCTAATGAGCGAGGAGAGCGCAAGGAGGGCGATACACGAGCCGACAGCTAGCGTGGATTTCAAACGCATCGAGACTTTCTCCAAGTGTGACTGTGAGCGGAGTTTAGCAAAGCCCGGTCCTTTCGGGTCCAGTTAATTCGCGGCCTATTTCGCAACCTTATAATTCGTTGTACGGTGAGCAGCACGCGAATACGCTGCATAGCCGCGCGGGCCCCTCCTGTTGGCGAGTGAACGCCGAGCCGCATAGGTGGCCTATCTGACGTTCAATCCATAGGAGAACGCATGCAATCAGCAAGGCTATTTGCCACTGTCTTGTTTGCCGCAGGAATTGCAGTCGGCCAGTCCCAGACTGAGGAAGAGGCGAAGCCGACGCCGCCGGCCGCTCCGAAAAGTTTCGACGAGTCAGCAATTGATAAGAGTGCGGATCCCTGCACCGATTTCTATCAATATGCATGTGGGAACTGGGTGAAGAAAAACCCCATTCCGAACGACCAGGTGCGCTGGGGTACCTTTTCCATCCTGGCCGAGCGCAATCGCTACCTACTGTGGGAGGAGTTGGATGCCGCCGCGAAGGATCCGAAGACTCCGCTGCAGAAGAAGTATGGCGATTATTATGCGGCGTGCATGAACACCGAATTGATCGATAAGAAGGGCATAGAGCCGATCAAGCCGGCGCTCGACCAGATAGCAGGGCTGCAGGACACGAAACGTATGGCATCCCTGGTAGGAGAGCTCACGCAGAAAGGGGATCCGGCGCCGTTGTTCCGGTTCGGCGTGCAGCAGGACGAGAAGGATTCAAGCCGGCAGATTGCGAGCATCTTCCAAGCTGGACTTTCGCTTCCCGATCGCGACTTCTACCTGGTTGACAACAAGCGTTATCAAACGATCCGGCAGCAGTACCACGAGCACCTGACCAAGATGTTCACGCTGGCGGGAGACACGCCGGAGCAGGCCGGCAAGGAAGCAGAGGCGGTAATGACAATCGAGACCGCCCTGGCGAAGGTTTCGACGCCTCGGGTTGAACTGCGCGATCCGGCGAAGCGGTATCACATCTATACGGTGGCCGATTTCCAGAAGCTGACGCCCGACTTCGATTACTCGACGTTCTTTAAAGATGTGCATGTAAGGCCGTTCGACACGCTGAACGTGGGGACTCCGGACTTTTTCAAGGGCTTGAATGATCTGATCGGTTCGCAGCCGTTGGATGCGTGGAAGTCGTACCTGCGGTGGCATGTGATCCATGGTTCTGCCGGGGATCTGCCGAAGGCGTTCCGCGATGAAGATTTTGCGTTTTTTGATAAGACGCTGAGCGGGCAGGCAGAACCGACTCCGCGCTGGAAGGAATGCACAGGGGCAACTGACCGGGCGCTGGGCGAGGCGGTGGGACAGGATTGGGTAAAGGCGCATTTCCCGCCGAAGTCGAAGGCAAGCATGGATCAGCTGGTGGCGGCGCTGGATAAGGCGCTGGGCGACGATATCAAAACGCTGCCCTGGATGAGCGATGAAACCAAGAAAGCGGCCGAAGCGAAGCTGGCGCTGTACCGGAACAAAATCGGATATCCCCAGAAGTGGCGGGATTATTCGGCTCTGGAGGTGAAACCGGACGATGCCCTGGGGAATGGGCACAGGAATGCCGTGTTCCAGCGCAATTACAACCTGAACAAGCTGGGCAAGCCGGTGGATGAGAAGGAATGGGGCATGACTCCGCCAACGGTAAATGCTTATTACAGCCCATCCAATAATGACATCAACTTTCCGGCAGGCATTCTTCAGCCGCCGTTTTTCGATCCGGATATCGACCCGGCAGTGAATTTTGGGGGGATCGGCGTGGTGATCGGGCATGAGATGACGCACGGCTTCGACGATCAGGGTTCCAAATACGACGGCAAGGGAAACCTGCGCGAGTGGCAGACCGCAGATGACCGCAAGAAATTCGAAGAGCGCACCGACTGCGAGGTCAAGGAGTATGGTGGGTTTGAGACGGCTCCGGCGCATGATGGAATTCCTGCCCAGAACCTGAACGGAAAGCTCACGCTTGGAGAGAACACCGCGGACAACGGTGGACTGCGGATCGCTTATATGGCTCTGCTGGACACACTGGCGAAAGAGAACAAGTCAATTGATGAAAAGATCGGCGGCTACACTGAAGCGCAGCGGTTCTTTATCGGCTTCGCCCAGGTTTGGTGTTCGAGCCAGACGGAGCAGTCGGCCCGCCAGCTTGCCCTCATCGATCCGCACTCTCCAGGGAAGTGGCGAACAAACGGGAGCGTGCAGAACTTCGACGAGTTCGGAAAGGCGTTTGGCTGTCACAAGGGCCAGCCGATGTATCCGGAGAATTCCTGCCGCGTCTGGTGAGGCCGGGGCCGACGGAATGCATTTCGGTCCCTGTCCTCCCCCAGGGGGTCCGTCAATCAGTCCGTCAATCATTCGAGTCAATTCCCGGTGACATCAGCCTGAATTCCTCGTCCAATTGCCATCGGCATCTGAACTTCAAACGGAGCGTGACGGCATGTTTCGGGAACGCTGCGTTTCCGGAATTTCAAGCTCAAATACCTTGTTTCGGAGAAGGTTACCCCGAAACTATGCACAATAAGCCCTCGCCTTTTACAATGCATCAGGGACCCATCCCAAACCCAGCTCTGCTGCGGAATCAGCACACTTGGCGGCACACGCCGGACCAGGATGAAGGAATCGCATGAAGTTCAGGAAATTCGGCAAGGCACTTCTGATGACCGCCATCTCGGTGGGCGTGGTCTTCGGTGCAACGTCTTGCGTGCAAAGCTATTCGGTCGGCTACCTCTACGTGACCGGAACCCAGACCGCTGGGACGAGCGGTAATGGGGTTATCAGCGGATATAAAATTGATCACAATACAGGAAACTTGAAAGCCATCCCCGGTCTGCCGGTCAGTTCAGGCGGATCGAACCCCGGCCGCTTTGTGCTGCTGAGCGGCGGTCGGTTTCTGTATGTGCTGAACCAGGGCACCACCGCGGATGGTGGGCCGTGTAGCGCCACCGATGTCTGCTCGAACGCGAATATCGTTCAGTTCGCCATTGGCGGAAATGGGGTCCTTACTTCCCAGCAGACCTTCTTTACCCAGGGACACAACCCGTTCCGGCTCATCGCCGACGCTTCGGGCACACACCTGTTCGCCCTTGACCACGATGCTCCCGATACCGCAGGCTGCTCGCTTGTCTTTGGCAGTGGAGTAACCCAGTGCGGCGACATCACCGTGTTTCAGGTCGACCCTTCCACGGGCCGGCTCAGCTATGTGCTGAACTCGCAGGTGACAGCTGCCAGCGGGTCGCCGCTGACCTACTTTCCGGTTCCGGCAGACCCAATCGACTTCTCGCTTTCGGGAAATACTATCTTGACCCTGAGTGGGACCACGGCTGCGGGCGACTCGGTGTTCCCCTATGCATTCAACTCTGCGAGCGGACAGCTAACGGTAAACCAGAACAGTTCACAGCCTCTGGGCATGCACAATGCGACGGCTCTGGTAGTTGCGAGCAGCGTAATTTATGTGCTCGATAATGGCGTGAACACGAACGGGACGCACGGCCAGATTTTCGCGTACTCGGCAGGTTCGAATGGCGCTCTGCAGGCACAGGCCAATGGCTATTATGCGGATGACCCAACGCTCAGCAACCCAAATTATGTGATTGCGGCGAACAGCGGTAAGTGGCTATATGTCCTGAACCAGGGCGACAATAGCAACCCCAATAACGCTCAGAGCGGGATTGCAGCGTTCACCATTACTCAGCCCTACCAGTTGAGTCCAATTGCGAATGGCGGACAAACTGCAGGAACCGGTGCGGGCCCGCAATGCATCCTCGAGGATCCATCGAACCAGTTCATCTATACCGCGAATTTCAATGATTCAACGGTGACTGGCCTTTCCATCGATGAGAATCAGGGCAACTTGAGGCCGCTGAGCCAGTCGACACATGCCAAAGGCAGCTATCCGTTGCCTGGACCGGCCGCATGGTGTGTCGCCACAGGCCGTGTGAGCTAATTTGGAAATGGGATTCACCTGTGGCTTGATCCGGTCTGCCGATCTAATCCGAGATCGGCAGATCGATGCAGCCCCGGCTCTGAAGATGTCAATGTCGGCTCAAAACGAAAGATGCGCATGAAGTTGAAAAAACCGATTCAGTTGCTGGCCATCTCAGCGGTGAGCTTAGCTGCCGCCGCACTCATGTCAGCCTGCGCCACACTCACTGTGGACTTTGTTTATGTGACCTGCGCGAAGGCTGCCGGCCCCAACAACTATGGCGAGGTGAATGTCTTCGAAATCAACTCGCAATCGGGCCGCATGCGCCAGATCCCCACTTCTCCGTTTTTTTCAGGAGGACGCAATCCAGTCGCCGAGGTGGTCTCGCCGGACCAGGGTTCTCTGTACGTCGCAAATCGGGACGATAACACGATTGTTCAGTTCACGATCGGAACGGACGGCAAGATTTACCCGCAGAACACTGTAAATACCCCTGGAATTTTTCCGGTCGCCGTGGCCACGTCGAAGAACTTCCTGTTCGTCGTGGATACTTATGTGCCCCTGCCGACTTGTTCGCCTGCATCGCCCTGCTCCGGCTCCATTGCGGTGTTCCCGATCTTGACAGCCGATCAGGCCGCTGCGCTGAAGCCGGCACAAGCGGCAAATACGCTCGGGCCTGCCGTGACAAACACCGCGGTCAGCGCAAATTACTGGCCGCTGAACCTCAGCGGAGGGGCGGCCACAGACATCTTCGTGCCGACTGCTGTGAGTGTCGCAAACTCCGGTCTTAACGTGTACATCGCCGGGTACGATTCGAACACGAACCTGGGATATATCTTTGGATTCACGTCAGGGTCGGACGGCGCCCTGACAGCGCTGTCCGGATTTCCGATGCAGATTGGATCCCATCCGTCGGCGATCACAACTGACAGTTCGGGTAGTTACCTCTATATGACTGATTCCACCCAGAACGTCGCCTACGGTTTCCAGATCGCGGGCAGCACGTTGACGCCGCTTGGCGGTAGTCCTTACGCAACCGGCGCGCAGCCTTCGGCACTCGTGCTCGACGCGACAGCGAAGTACGCTGTAGTCGCAAACTCACAGGACTCGAACGTCACTGTGTATTCGGTGAACTCCGGAAGTCTGAGTCGGCTGGGTACCTACACCACGGGAACACAACCGGTCGCGATCGGTATCGATCCATCCCTGAACCAGTATGTGTTCACGGCCAACTTCCTCGGCAACACCGTTTCCGGTTTTCAGTTGAACCTAAGCGATGGCTCACTATTGAATTCGCAGTTTTCGCCTTCGGCTTCGAACCCTAATCCGACGGCAGTTGCGGCAGTAACACATAACGGAAATAAGAAGTAGGTTTGCACCGCTCGTGCGTTCAGGTGCGATCAATGCATTCCTTTCAAGGCTTTTACAATAGCTGAAAGGCATATCAACCAGTACTCTCTGGGCTTTATGTTGACAGCCCGTGACGAAGGAAGCTCATGAAGTTCAGGAAATTGAGACAGCTCGTTGTGGTCTCTGCTATTGGCCTCGGTGTGGCGACGCTATTTTCCGGTTGTCAGCTCGTGACGATCGACTATCTGTTTGTGGCCACCTCAGCGAGCGCGGTCTCCGGAACCAGCACTACGTGCCCGAATGGGGTGATTGAGACCTACGCGGTCGACTCGCAATCCGGCGCGATTCGGGCCGGTGCACCATCGGTTTGCTCCGGTGGGTCGTCGCCGAACGTGCTTGCGGTCTCGCCCGGCTATCAGAACCTCTACGTCGCCAATCAGGTAGACAAAAACATTGTTCATTTCTCGCTGGCGGCCAATGGAGTTCTGACTAATAAAGATACTGTCACCCTGGCTGATCCGGTGACCGCAATGGCGGTCAGCCCCGATGGAAGCAGCCTTTATGTTCTGTCCGGCACGACATCGGCAACCCTCTCGGTCTACGGACTTTCCGCGGGTGCACTCGGAAGCGCGCCCGAGACCCAGTACAGCCTCACCATCCCTGGAAATTCAGCAGACCTGGTAGTACCGACGTCGGTTGCGGTTCTCCCGAGCGGCCAAGCCGTATATGTGACAGCCTACGACAAATCCTCGTACAACCCTGGTGGAACGACAACGAGCACCGCGAGCCCCGGATGGCTCTATGGATTTGTAGTCGGTTCCAATGGCACACTGACCCCGTCGCCTGGAAGTCCCTACAATGCCGGCGTGAAACCCAGCAGCATTGTGGCGGATCCGCTGAACAGTTATCTATACGTGACCGACTTTGCTTCGAACCAGCTGATCGGCTACGGAGTCTACAGCGGATACGCGCTCAACTTCCTGCTGAATGGACCGTACAAGAGCGGCGGCCAGCCAAGCGCGCTTGCAGTTGACCCTCGTGGTCGGTTCATGTACGTTTCGAACTCACTGGACTCGAGTGTGAGCGCTTACGTTATCGACATCCAGACAGGCACACCTTCCGCCGCGGTGAATACTACCGGTTCCCAGACGAATAGCACGGACACTCAGCCGGTTGCCATTGCCGTTGATCCCGCACTAGGACGGTTTGTGTTCACGGCGAATTATCTCGGCAACTCTGTTTCCGGCTTCCGGCTCGATCCAACTGCCGGTACGCTGAAACCCAATCAGGCGACCCCATACCCTACTGGTCTACACCCGGCAGCGGTCGCACTGGTCCCGCACGGCAATCACTCGAACCAAGTGGTTACGCCGTAAGGCAAAAGGAACTGAACACAAGAAGCCCAGCTTGATCGCTGGGCTTTTGTTTCCTGCGTGCCAATTTGTCCTTCGGACGGGCGTCTCATCGCCAGACGTGCATCCAATTGCGAAGAATGCGCTGTGCGGGCTTCTCAATGAAATGCAGGGCGAAAAGAGCAAGTGCTATCAACAGAACATAGCTGATCCACGGATCGAAGCGCGCCAGACCGAGACGATCGAGCACGTGCGAGTCATGGATTATGTTCCACAAGTTGAAGTGCAGCAAATAGAGGCAGTAGCTCGCCTCACCTACGAAGACAAGCGGCGTCAGTCCAAACAACTTCGACAACGGATTAATGCCGGCAAGACCGATCACGATGCACCCGAAGAACGGCATGAAAAACCCGTCATGCAAGAGTGGGTAGGGAAGTCTGTATGCCTGAGTGAGGATGATGAAAGTTGAAACAAATCCAAACAGACCCATAACAAAGCGTCGCATCCCCGCACGGGGGATGATTTCATCTAGTTCGGCCAGCAGCACTCCGAAGATGAAGCTAGCGAGGTGCGGAATGGGCGTGTATTTCAAGGCCTGAAGCCACTTGCCATAGCTGAAGCGGTCGATATGCGTAAGGCCATCGGGATTGAAGATGAGGTAGAGCGTTCCAGGCACAAGGCCAACGAGCCACACCATACCCATTTTGGCAAGATGCATGCCGGTTCGTTCCGGCTTCTTCCATCGAGCCATCCACGGAAAGAGAACGTAATAGAACGACTCCGAGGACATTGTCCACGCCGGCGTGTTAAGGAAGGTCGCAATCTCCGGTATCCAGCCCTGCAGCAGCAGCGGTGAAAACACAACCCCGGTCCAGAACATCGTATGAGTGTGCGATCCCCATTCGACGGGCAGCAGTTTGAATGCGAGGATCAGGCTCAGAAGGTAAATCGGATAGAGCCGTGTGAAGCGCGCCTCGTAGAAACGCTTCGTCTCTAATTCGCCGGCACGAGCCCGGGCGTTGTAGTTATAGCCGAGAACGAATCCTGAGAGCAGAATGAAGAAACTAACGGAGGCGTATCCGGCATTCACAACCGGAGCGAGAGGGCCGAACCAGTCGGGGTTGGAAAAATGAAAAAGGACGATATTGATCGCCGCGAAACTGCGTAGCCCCGTGAGAGCATCAAGCCGCGCTGGCTTCACCATTTGCACTGGCTGGTTAGACGTTCTTTCGCCTTCGCGCGACGCAGCGGCCGGTCGAATTGAAAGCTTCATAAACCAGTCCGCCCCAGCGCCAAAGCGAAAGTGATCTGCGGTGATGTGGAGACTAAGCGGTTACCAAGGACCCGACCTTCTCGCCCTGAACCACGCGGCGGATGTTCCCGTGCTGGTTCATGTTGAAGATGATCATTGGGAGGTTATTGTCCTTGCAGAGGCTGACGGCGGTCAAATCCATCACTTTGAGGCCCTGTCTCAGGATCTCCATGTATGTAATCTCGTCGTATTTGACGGCATCTTTTACAAGGACGGGATCGGCACTGTAGACACCTTCAACTTTGGTTCCCTTAAGCAGAACGTCGGCCTTGATCTCCATGGCGCGAAGGCTCGCCGCCGTGTCGGTGGAGAAGAATGGGTTTCCGATGCCGGCCGCGAAAATGACAACGCGGCCCTTCTCCAAATGCCGAACGGCTCGACGGCGGATGTAGGGTTCAGCCACCTGATTCATGAAAACGGCACTCATGACGCGGCACTGAACGCCGCGCTGCTCGAGAGAATCCTGGAGAGCAATGGCGTTGATCACCGTTGACAGCATTCCCATGTTGTCGGCGGCGACACGGTCCATTTCCCTGGCCTGTTCGGCCACTCCACGGAAAAAGTTCCCTCCGCCGACCACGATGCCGATTTCCACCCCGAGAGAATGGACATCTGCGATCTCGTCGGTGATGGCAGCGACTTTCGCGGCATCGAGGCCAAACTTATTCTGGCCGGCCAGCGCTTCTCCTGAAAGCTTGAGAACAATCCGCTTGTACATTCCCTTTCGAGTATCGCATACGGCTGGGAAGGACAAATTCCGATGCTGACACAGGGCCGATCTATGTGGCTGGAGCAGTTTGCGGGAGGCTCATTCGTCACTGAAGGTTTACCATCACGACTCCGAACCCAGCTCGTGACTTGACAAGGATTGCGAGGCTGAGTTACTTTGCATCGTAAAGTGAGGTTAGATGAGTTTCCCGGTTCACCCTCTCGACAAGGCTCTCGGGGATATCAGCAGTATTCGGCGGCAGGTTGCCCGCAGCACGGAATTTCGGGGCTATGGCGCAGCGACACTTGCCGCGACCGGTGTGTTCGCGGGGCTCGCGGCTGTGTCACAGTATTTCCTCTTGCCCAATCCTGCCAGCCACATCGGAAATTATCTGCGAATCTGGGTGACGACGGCTATCGTATCTGCGGTCCTCATCGGGGTGCAGACAATGACACGGACTCGCCGCATCCACTCCGACATGGCTGACGAGATGATCCTGATGGCGGTAGAGCAGTTTTTGCCATCGGTGGGTGCGGGGGCTCTGATCTCGATCGTGCTGATGCGGCTGGTACCTGGAAACATCTGGATGTTGCCAGGACTGTGGCAAATCACGTACAGCCTGGGTGTCTTCGCATCATGCCGCTTTCTTCCCAGACCCATGGCAGCGGCTGGTGGGTGGTACCTGATTACGGGGCTGGTGTGCATTGGGCTGGGAGATACGCGGGCGCTTTCGCCGTGGACGATGGGACTGGCGTATGGAGTGGGGCAGTTGATTGTGGCTGCGGTTCTGCTTTGGGGATCGAAAGAAGATCGTGATGAAATCTAAGCCATCAAATTCGGAGGGCCGATTCGCATATGAAGGTCTGGATCGTGTAATCCATGAACGTGCACGCTTGAGCGTGCTGACCTCGCTGATCACGAATCCGAAGGGAGTGAGCTTCAACGATCTGAAGCAGCTCTGCGCGCTGACGGATGGCAATCTGAGCCGGCATTTGAGCGTGCTGGAGGAAGCGAAGATGGTGGAGATTATTCGAGGGCATGATCGGAACCGGCCGCAGACGATCTGCCGGATCACGGCTTCGGGACGCAGACGCTATCTGGATTATCTGGAAACGCTTGAGCAGGTGGTACGTGATGCGGCTGGAGCCGAAAGGTCGGAAGGATCTGCTGCAGATCTTCTGAATGGGCTGGAGCCTTCGGGCGCCTAAAATTTTTTGTCTTTTGACTTTGCAGTGCAAAGTCATCGGAGGACTGATTGAGCGATATTCCGATGTTTCAACCGCAAAGGCAGGCGAGAATCCGATCGCGTTCGATGGGACTGAAGCTCTTCATCGTCTGCGGACTCGCGCTGATGATGACGATTCCCGCATTTTTTGTTGATGACCTGGTGAATGAACGAACGCATCGCTCCAACGATGTTGTGAAGGAGATCAGCAGCCACGTTGGCGGCCAGCAGACGTTTCTGGGGCCGACACTGGCAATTCCGTACAGCGTTCCGGCGATCGCAACCGACGGGCCAAGAAGACATGGGGTCTACCTTGTGTTCCCTGCGCAGGGGTCGGCTACGGTAAAGACACGAACGGAAGAGAGACGGAGGTCGCTTTTCAAAGTTCCGGTCTTTCAAGCTGATTTGAATTTCATTGCAGCGTTCGATCTGGGTGGAGTTCCGTCAGCAGCAGGGCCCAATGTGGAGTTTGATTGGGATGATGCGGAGTTCATTATCGGCGTGAGCGATGCGCGCGGAGCTTTGGCTGATGGCACTCTCACAGCAGGCGGGAAAACCATTACGCTTGCACCGGCCAGGGCGGCCCAGAACCTTTCACTTGGTCCTGATCTGAGCCAGCAGAAGAAGCTGACGCTTTTCGGAGCGAAGGCGGAAGGGATTCGGCCCAACACGCAATTTAACGCGACCGCAACGTTGCGTTTTTCCGGAGCACAGCGGATTGCAGTTCTTGCCTTCGGCAAAAGCACGCAAGTGTCCCTGCAGGGAGACTGGCCGAATCCGAGCTTTGATGGTGGATTTCTGCCGGTCGGCCGGAGTATCACGCCTTCAGGGTTTAAAGCTGAATGGAACGTTCCTTTTATCGCACGTGGAGTACGAGCCGAAGGAACGAGCGATGGCATCACTGGCCTCGAAGCTACAGCACTAGGCGTTTCGTTCATCGAAGTCGCGGACCCCTATCAGTCGGTTACGCGATCGCTGAAATTTATTCTGCTTTTCAACGGACTGATCTTCTTATCGTACTTCGTCTTTGAAGTGACCACGAGTAAGCGCGTGCACCCAGCGCAATATGCACTGGTAGGAGTGGCGCAGATCATTTTCTATCTTCTGCTTCTGTCACTGGCGGAGCGAATTGGTTTTGATCTTGGTTTTCTCATTGCGGGCGCGGCAACTGTGCTGCTGCTCTCGACAAATGCGGGGTGGATATTCTCCAGCCGCGTCCAGTCAGCGCGTGCTTTGGCCGTATTCGCGCCGCTCTACTCGCTGATCTACATGCTACTGCGACTCGAGGACAATGCGCTGCTGGTTGGTGCCGTGGCGAGCTTCGTTGCTGTTGCAATGGCGATGTATTTGACGCGCTCGATTGACTGGTACGGGTCACTGCCCGATCCGGCTACGCCGACGCAGCCATGAGCACGCACTTCTGAACAGATCAGCCCTCCCTGAAAGGCAAATCGCGATGAAGATTAAAGAA
>DATNFD010000166.1:0-18013 GCA_035606555.1 Occallatibacter sp. | reverse complement strand
TCACTGCTATCTGCCTATATCACCCAACTGCGGCTCTATGCACGTCTTCTCGATACCCCCAGCCTGCTCACCTGAAATCCTCCCACCAAATAACAAACCCCACCAAATGATGGGGTTCGTCAGCAGTCTGAACGCCGCAGGAGGCGGCGTTTTGATCTGGCGATAGGATCGAGCTAGATGCCGACGCCGAATTCGGTGGATTGCTGATTGCCGGCGCTCGAATAGAAGTCGTAGGGCGTGCGGCGATTGAATTTGTAGCGAATGCGAAGCTCGCGGCCCACATAGAGCCCAATAGCGGCAACAGCCATGCCGACGGAGAACCATCCGATGACCTTTAGCGTCTTGCTGTCGTCCTGCTCGTCGAGAAGTGTCAGGGGGGCGGTGTTGGCGGACATGGTCGCTTGGTCTCCTTAGTGCTTGATCGATGATAGCCCAACTGTATTTTGACGTATCCCACGCCCGTCAGGTGAGACTACAACTTTCGTGAGATGCGTGTCGTTTTGATAACTATGCCTGAATTGAAACACCGATTTCAGTGTGCTTCAGTGATTTGAGACAGCCATGAACGTTTGGTTACATCCGGCAAAAAACTGGCGTGGATTGAGTTCGCTGCAAGATGCCGCAGTTCATCCCGGGAAAATCCCTGTTCGATGTGAGCGAGCTGAAATTCGCCTACAACATCGGAGCCGAAGAAGGCTGGATCGTCAGAGTTGATGGTGACCAGAAGACCGGCGTCGAAGTAGCGGCGAAGCGGGTGAGCAGCAAAGCTGGAGCAAACGCCTGTGCGGAGGTTGGATGTGGGATTCAGCTCAAGGCAGGTGTTTCGTATCTTCAGGTGATCCATCAAGTTCGGATCGTCGATAGCCGACAACGCATGGCCGAGGCGTTCAGAGCCGATCGAGAGTGCTTCCCAGATGGCCTCCGGGCCGGTGGTTTCACCAGCGTGATTGGTGAGGCGCAGTCCAGCTTCGCGAGCGCGGGCGTACATCTCACGATAGGGCTCGGAGCCACAGCGGCGCTCGTCCCCACCGAGGCCGATTCCAATGATGGACGGGTGAGATGCATGCAACTGCGCGGCTTTGCTGAAAACTTTCTCTGCTTCATCGAGAGGGAAATGACGGACAGCATCCAGGATCCAGTAAAGGGTGAGGCCAAGTTCGGTTTCTGCACGGAGGCGGGCGCGTTCGAGACCGGCGAAGGTTGGGTCGAAGCAATCAGGATCCGGATTGCGCCAGTGATAGATGACCCCGACAGAGATGTAGACCTCGGCATGAACGACCCCCTGTTCGGCGAGATGCTGCGCCATGCGCCAGGCCGCGAGTTCGTAGTCTTCGGGCGTGATGAGGCGTTCAGAAACGGCTTTGAAAGCGAGAAGGAATCCGGTGAAGTCGGTGAAGTGGTAGAGCGATTCTGCCTCATGCAGCGTGATAGGCGTGGCGTCGTGGCGCTGGCTCAGTTCGACGAGTGTGGCAGGTGTGACGGTGCCTTCGAGGTGAAGATGGAGCTCCGCTTTGGGCAGGCGGCAGATAAAGGAGTAGATGTCGGACACTCTTTGATTTTAGTAGGTGATCTCTCCAAACCGAGGTCACCGAACCGAGAGCTGGAAGACCCACTTACATTCCTGGCGCTTTGGTGATGGTGAAGCCAAGTCGGGAAAAAGGAGCGACGGTCTTCGCTTTCACCTGATCGGAGACGATCATCCCGGTGATGGTGGAGAGAGGCGCGATCACGTATGGCGAAACAGCGTTCAGTTTTTCGGATGAGGCGAGAACGATGGTCTCAGCCGCGCTCGAAGAGAGAGCGCGCTTGACGTGCGCCTCTTCGAAGTCGCCCGTGGTGAGGCCTGCTTCGGCGTGAATGCCGGTCACACCCATGAAGTAGGTGTCAGCGCGGATGCGGCCGATGCTTTCGATTGCAGGCGCGCCCACGGCGACGACCGAATGCTTGAACAGTTTGCCGCCGATGAGAATGACTTCGACACTGGGGTGCTCGACAAGTTCGACTGCAATGGTGGGGCTGTGCGTCACGACAGTGGCACGGAGATCCGGTGGGAGATGGCGCGCGATCTGAACGGCGGTGGTTCCCCCATCAAGGATGATGACCTGCCCTCGGCGGATCATCGCAGCGGCGGCGCGGCCAATGCTTCTCTTTTCGTCAGTCGCAACCTTGAGCCGGGATGCGAAGTTCCCGACAGCTGGCGATGAGGGAAGCGCCCCACCGTGGACGCGCTGAAGGAGACCTTCAGCGGCGAGCTCGCGCAGGTCGCGCCGGATGGTGTCTTCGGAAACGTTGAGTTCGCTGCTCAGATCTTTCGCAATGATCTCACCCGTTTTGCGGAGGGTCTCGAGGATGTGTTTTCGACGGTGGCTGGTGAGCACAGCAGTACTATCGCATAGTTTTCGCGTGTCTGCACGAAAATGCACGAAGTTGCACGTTTATGCACGAATGAGGTAATGTGAATGCTCGGAGGGCGGATGAGCGAGACAAAACCACTTCTTGTGCTTGTAGCGGGACCCTATCGGTCTGGAACGGACGGTGATCCGCAGCGAATCAGAAAGAACCTGCAACGGCTGGAGGCGTTTGCGCTGGGCGTGTACAAGGCCGGCCACGTTCCCCTGATCGGTGAGTGGGTCGCGCTGCCCCTTGCTGAGCAGGCCGGTTCAAGCGAGGTAGGCGACGCAATTTCGGAGCAATTCCTGTATCCGGTGGCGGGGAGGCTGCTGACGCGGTGCGATGCGGTGCTGCGGATCGAGGGCGCGTCGAAGGGCGCGGATGAGGATGTGCGGATCGCGCGAGAACGGGGATTGCCGGTGTGGTTCAGGCTGGAGGATGTGCCCGTGGCGGGAACAGCCGAGCAGTAAGCCGATCCCGTGGAATCGAAGTTGATCGAGCGCTGACAAGTATTACCGCATACCTGCGAACTCCGACCGGTGTCGGCTGTAGAAGAAATAGATCAGCAGTCCTGTGAACAGCCAGATGAAGAACGCCGTCCACGTCAGGACTTCCAGGCCCATCATCAGCACGATGCAGAAGATGATGCTGAGCACCGGAAACACCGGTCCAAAGGGGGCTCGGAAGGTGCGAGGCCGTGCGGGTTCGCGGTAGCGGAGGATCATGACCGCGATGGAAACGAGAACGAATGCGAACAGCGTGCCGATGTTGGAGAGGTTGGAGACGGTTCCAATGTCGAGCAAGCCGGCCGGAACGCCGACGACGAATCCAGCAACCCAGGTGGCAACAGCAGGAGTGCGGAAGCGGGTGTGAATCTTGCCAAAGACCTTTGGCAGAAGGCCGTCGCGTGACATGGCGAACCAGACGCGCGCCTGACCAAGCTGGAAGACCAGGATCGACGAGATCATGCCCAGCATTGCGCCAATGAGAACGATCAGCTCGATCCAGCGGAGGGGTGCGCCGCCGGGCTCGGTCGACAGACGCTTGAGGGCGTTCACGACCGGAGCGGCGTCGCCCATGATTGAATTCCACGGCACGATGCCGCTCAGGGCGATGGCGACGCCTCCGTAAAGGAGCGTGCAGGCGACGAGTGTGGCGAGAATGCCGATAGGCAGGTCGCGCTGGGGTTTCTTGCATTCTTCGGCAGCGGTGGAGACGGAGTCGAATCCGATGTAGGTGAAGAAAATGATGGAGCCGCCGGAGAGCATGCCGGTCCAGCCATTGGGCATGAAGGGATGCCAGTAGACAGGCTTGATGAAGCTGGCCGCGGCGAAGATGAACGTGAGAATCGCGACCATCTTGATCAGGACCAGGATGTTGTTGGTGCGGGCCGACTCGCGGATGCCGCGGACGAGAATGACGGTGAGGAGCATTACAACAAGGAATGCCGGGATATTGAAGCCGAAGTGCCAGCCGGGCTGGTAGAGTTCGCGGCCAGCGAAGTCTGTGAGGCCGGTGGGGAGGTAGGCGGGCGAGATCCATTGCAGGGGGGGGTGGATCCCGAACCACTCGAGGAGTGCCTCTATGTGCGCGGCGAAGCCAACGCTGACGCTCATGTTGGAGAAGGCGTACTCGAGGATAAGGTCCCAGCCGATGATCCACGCGACCAGTTCGCCGAGGGTGGCGTAAGTGTAGGTGTAAGCCGAGCCGGCAATGGGGATCATGGAGGCGAGTTCGGCGTAGCAGAGCCCCGTGAAGACGCAGACGATGGCCACGAGGACGAGCGAGAGGGCGAGGGCAGGGCCTGCGCCGGGACGTCCGGCCATGGCGGTATGAGTGAGCAGGTAGTGGATAAGGGGCGTGTTGCTGATTTCGGGGGTGTCAAACTTCTGACCGGCCATGGCAGTGCCGATGACTGTGAAGATGCCTGAGCCGATGACGGCGCCGATGCCGAGAGCGGTGAGCGACCAGGGACCGAGGGATTTTTTAAGCGCGTGTTCGGGATCTTCTGATTCGCTGATCAGCTTGTCGATGGATTTGCAGGCAAACAGTTGATTGGGCAGGGCGGTTCTCCTGGTCGTCGCTGAAAGTCCCGGCGCTTGGTTGAAAGCCTTTTCGGGAAGTTTACATGCTGAGCAAAGGCCTGCGGAACAGAGGATGCGACGTTCTCCAGGAGAGCCCAAAACAAATCCGGGCCGCCACCAACAGGTGTGCGACCCGGAAACTTTGGCGCTAAAGCCTGCAGCCGTTTAGCGCTTCGACTGGCCGCGAGTAAGTTTCTTCAATTTCTTTTTATTTGAGCCGCGGGGGGTGGTGCGCTTGGCCTTGGGGGCCGCCTTCTTGCGGGCGCTGCGCTTCAGCTTTTTGCGCTCTGATTTATCGGTAACGCTCTTGGTGTTTGCCACTGAGAGAATCCTCTTTCCATCAATCTGTTTGCGAGATGTCGCGCGACTCAATGGTAACGGAATCATGGGGGGAATGAAAGCGCGGGCGGCTCAGAAGAAGCACGGAAACCATGTTGGCCGTTCGCCTAAGGGATGAGCCGGGTGGGAATACGTCGAGGCCCAGTGGCGACATAGGTGTGGCTTTGAGGTAGACAGCACAGTAGGGTTTAGGTTGTGAAGGACTGGAGAAACGACACTCGATTGGAAGCTCAAGTGATCTTCTGGTCAACAGGCCGTCAAGCGAAAATGGCACTTGGTCACAGGTACATAGACTGTCGATGGATGGGAAGCTAGCCTGCAGGTCATGCAAAAGATCATGACAACTCGGTTTCAACGTGCGGTTCCGTTGTTGATGGGATTGGCCGTGCTTGCTGCGGCAGTTCCGGCGCTTTGTGAAAATGTACCCACATTTCGCGGCAATCCGGAGCACTCGGGCATATACGATGCCGCCGGAGTTCCCGCCTTGAACGGCGTCAAGTGGACATTCAAGGCGGCAGGCCGGTTGATCGCTTCCCCGACCGTCGATGGTGCGACCGTGTATATCGGGAGTACGGCAGGGCTGTTCTATGCGGTCGATCGCGATAGCGGGAGCGAGAAGTGGAAGTTCAATGCGAAGAGCCGGATTCCGTCGACGGCAGCGATTGCAAACGGCATGGTCTACTTCGGAGCGTACGATGGCAACTTCTACGCGCTCGACGCAGCTTCCGGAACATTGAAATGGAAGTTCGCCACGGAGGGTGAGCACCGGTATGCGGCAACTCATCTGCACGGCTCTCAACCGGTGAAGGAAGTGATGCCGGATCCATTTGACTGCTATCTGTCGTCGCCCGTGGTTTGGAAGGGCGCGGTGTACTTCGGCAGCGGGGACGGGAACGTGTATGCGCTCGATTCGGCCAGCGGCGCGCTGAAGTGGAAGTTCAAGACAGGGGATGTGGTACATGCTTCGCCGGCTATTGCCGATGGCAAAGTGTACATCGGCAGCTGGGATAGCAATTTCTATGCTCTCGATGCCATGACGGGGAAGGAAGTCTGGCGTTTCAAGACGGGCGAGGATCCGGACATCCACAACCAGGTGGGCATTCAGTCGTCGGCTGCAGTTGTGGATGGGGTGGTGTATTTCGGATGCCGCGACTCCCATTTATATGCTCTCGACGCGAAGACCGGCGACAAGAAGTGGGCCTACGGGACGAAAGGCTCGTGGGTGATCGCGTCTCCCGCGGTGCTTGACGGCAAGGTGTACTTTGCGACGTCGGATTCGGGAATGGTATTTGCTCTCGATGCGAAAAGCGGGGATGTGATCTTCTCCCTCGATCTTCAACGCTGGCCATCGTTCTCTTCACCTGCGATTGCAGGCGATGTGTTGTATGAAGGGTCGAGTTCGGGACGTTTGAATGCGGTAGATCTGGCGAACCGCAAAGTTGCATGGAGTTTCCAAACCGATGCGGCGAAGAAGAATGGACCTGCATACACCAAGGCGGATGGCTCGCCGAATTATAAAGCGGCGTTTGACTCGGACTTTTACGATGACATGGTTGTTGGGCATTACCGAATGATGTCGGTCGGTCCGATCCTTTCTTCTCCGGTGGTCGCGGACAGGGTGGTTTACTTTGGCGGAACGGATGGGATCCTCTACGCGCTGGATTAAGGAAAATCGGGCCAGGTGATGTTCTTCCGGCGAGTTACGTCGGCCTCAACCGGGAGTGGCGAACTGCCACTCCCGCTTTTTCAGGGTTGCGAGAGTGGGTCAGGGCTGTTGGGGCCGCACCTGGTAGATAATGTGGACGGCGCGGTGATTACGCTTCAGCGCTTACGGGTTGCGAAACGGAAGAAGGAACTGTGGTCTCAGTGAGGACGCCATCGAACGAGTGGACTGCGATTGAAGAAGATCGCATACAGACCTCGTGGCTGGGCAAGCTTGCAATGCGCTGGTGGGGACGGCTGCTGATTGCGGCTGTCGGGTGGACAGGACTGGCCCTGATGTTTTCGCTGCCGAACCTGATGACAGGGGGGTTCGATAAGGAATTCAAGATGTACTGCGCTCAGTTCTGGGCGTGGGGGATGGTCACTCCACTGATCATCGGATTCGACCGGCGTTTGCCCTTCTCGGGTAAGCAGCTTGGGATGCGGGTGCTCGCGCATCTGGCAGCGAGTCCAATCCTGACGCTTCTGGGCTTCTACATCATGAAGGCTCTCAGGGTAGCGCTTGGAACTGACCCCCCGAGTTCTTTGTCTCCACATCAGGTCTTCAGCATCCTGATGATCGGCTGGCAGCTCTGGTTCTGGCTGATCTACTGGATCGTGGCCGGAGCGATTCAGGCGTATCGATACTATGAGCGCTATATGAATACGGAACTGCGCCTGGAGCGGCTGGAGCACAGCTTCAGCGAAGCGCGATTGAACGCCCTGCGAATGCAACTCGACCCCCATTTTCTTTTCAATGCTCTGAACACAATCTCATCGCATGTGGAGCGGGATCCGAAGCTGACAAGGCGCATGATCGAGCACCTTGGCGACCTTTTGCGAATGTCACTCGAGTCGAAGGACAGGCAAGAGGTGCCGCTGACGGAAGAGGTTGCATTTCTGGAGCATTATCTGGAAATCCAGAAAATTCGGTTCGGCGATCAGCTCAGGGTGGTCATGGATATCGCGCCAGAGGTAAAGTACGCAGCGGTGCCGTCGATGTTCATCCAACCGCTCGTCGAGAACGCAATCCGCCACGGAATATCGCGCCGTGCTGCGGGAGGCACCATCATCGTTCGCGCCAAGCCCCTCGGCGAGCGCCTCGAGATTCGGGTGCAAGACGATGGAGTGGGGTTGCCCCCAGGCTGGAGACTGGAACAGTCAGAGGGCCTGGGGTTGTCGATAACAAGGCAGCGCATCGCGGGACTTCATCCGAACGGGACGAGCCGCTTTTCTGTAAAGAATCGCATCGAGGGCGGCACCGAGGTGGAGGTGTCCGTACCGTTGCGGCTGGTGGGAGACGAGAAGAGTGAACGCGCGTACGCTTGAGCCGATTCATGTGCTGGTGGCCGATGATGAACTGCCGGCGAGGCAGAGGTTGATTGATCTGCTGCGGCGAGATGAGCAGGTGGCTTCAGTGAGCGAGGCCGCAGACGGAGAAACCGCGGTGGAGATGATCCAGCGGGAGAGGCCGGGTCTGCTTTTCCTGGACGTTCAGATGCCGGAACTGGATGGGCTGGGCGTGATCGACGCTATCGGTGCGGCGGAGATGCCTCTAACCGTGTTTGTGACCGCCTATGATCAGCATGCGATTCGGGCTTTTGAGTCGAATGCGCTGGATTATCTGCTGAAGCCGTTCAGCGATGAGCGCTTTGAGGCGACTATGACGCGGGTGAAAGCCCGGTTGGACGAACGGAGTATGAAGGAGTTTGGCCAGCGCGTGATGAAGATGGTGAGCGCTGCGCCGTCCGCGCCGGAGAAGAGACTGGACCGGCTGGTAGTGAAGGCGGGAGGAACGACTCGATTTATCCGAGTGATCGATATTGACTGGATCGAGGCGGCGGGAGTGTATGTGACGTTGCACGTGGGCGGGAAGGAACTGCTATATCGCGCGGCATTGAATGATCTGGCGGAGAAGCTCGATCCACGGCGGTTTGTGCGGGTGCATCGGTCGGCACTCATCAATATTGAGAGCGTGGTGCAGCTGGAGCCGATTTCGCACGGGGAGTTTGAGGCGGTGCTGAAGAACGGATCCCGAACTCGGGTCAGCAGGACATATCGCGGGCAGCTGGAGAAGCGGCTGGGCCAGCCGTTGTAGCCGCGGAGTTCACAGCAAAGCAAAAGGGACGGCTGATTGGCCGTCCCTTTTGGCGTTCCGGTCATCTCGAGCTTAGACGGGCTGAACGTTCTCAGCCTGCCAGCCCTTCGGTCCCTTGACCACGTTGAACTGAACGGCCTGGCCTTCCTGCAGTGAGCGGAAGCCCTGCGCCTGAATGGCGGTGTGATGGACGAATACGTCCTCGCCGTTCTGACGGGTAATGAATCCAAAACCTTTTGCGTCGTTGAACCACTTAACGGTGCCCTGTTCCATGAGTGTGAAACTCCTTGATCCTGATTTACCGCCGAATTGCAATTTGAAGCGTTGCTGTGGAGCGGTAACTCGGAACAGGCAAGGACTTCTGAATCGAATTCTGGGATTGGAATGAGTGTAGCATGGGTTGGGAGAAAGCCGTGCCGCACCAGAGTAACCGCGTCCTTGTCATCAATCCTGGATCGACATCTACCAAATTCGGCGTCTTCACAAAGGACGGGCCCGAGTGGGTGACCACCATACACCACGGCGACGAAGAGATAGAGCAGTTTCGCGGCCGCTCCATGCTGGCACGGACCGGGTATCGCGCTGGGGTCATTGAAAAAGCCCTCAGCGCCGCTGGATATGAGCCGAAACAGTTTGCGGCAGTGGGGGGGCGCGGAGGCTTACTGCCCCCGATGGCGTGCGGAACGTATCTGGTAGATGATGCCATCCTCGAAGAACTGCGTGAGGCAAGACGCGGTGAACATGCGAGCAATCTCGGAGCGGTACTGGCGCTGCGCTTTGCTGAAGCTGCCGGAGTCAATGCTTACATCGTCGATCCAGTAACCGTAGATGAGTGGCAGGATTGTGCACGTCTGTCAGGCTCCCCATTGATTGTGCGAGGGTGCGTTGGACATGCCTTGAACATCAAGGCAGTAGCCCGACGGTTTGCGCGTAATTCCGGGCGGCCGTATGCGGAATTGCGGTTGATCATTGTCCATTTGGGGAGCGGGATTACGGTTTCTGCGCATCGCGGTGGAAGAATGATCGACAGCAACACGCCGGAGGAGGGGCCGTTTGGGCCGGACCGAACCGGGTCGCTGCCAGTCCGGGAACTGATCAAAGTATGCATGACCGGTGAACACAGCGAGCGTCAACTTGATCGCATGGTTTTCGGCGAAGGCGGCCTGTTCGCATACCTTGGCACTCGCGATCTCCAGGAAATTGAGCGGCGAGTGGATGCAGGCGACTCGAAGGCTGCGGCGGTATATGAGGCAATGATCTATCAAGTTGCAAAGGAGACTGGCGCCATGGCGGCCGTTCTGGAAGGTCGCATTGATGCCCTCCTCCTTACCGGCGGCATGGCCCACTCCGAGCGGCTGATCGGGAAATTTCGCAAGTACATCGAGTGGATCGCTCCGGTGACCGTTTACCCAGGTGAAGATGAATTGCAATCGATTGCAGAAGGAGTCTTCCGCGTACTTCTATGTGAGGAGCAGGCAAAGCGGCTCGATGCACACCTCGTAGGCGAGGAACGCCGCAAGGCCCTTGTCATAGGGCTTGAGTAGCACTGATGTAGCCGAGTGGAAAGATCGAATAGCGCTCAAGTTCCGGGAGGCAAGTTGGCTTCGAAAACCTCAATGGCCAAAGACTGGAATGAACAACGATTACCGAATGTCAGAATTCGCTGGCAGAGTATTCTTCTGCTCGCAACTGCCGCGCGTCTGATCCTCGCTCTTGTTTTGTTCGAGTTCCACGCAGTCCCGCCACTGAACAATTGGGGCTATGAAAATATAGCGATTGCGCAATCCCTGCACGAGGGGCACGGCTTCAGTTCTCCGTACTTTTCTCCTTCGGGGCCAACTGCCTTCATGGCGCCTGGTTATCCTCTGTTCTTGGCTGCCATCATGGCGTTGTTCGGCACAGGCACCGTTGCGGCGACCGTAATAGTGATCCTTCAGGAGATCTTCTCTCTACTTACGGTAGTGATGGTGATGATCGCTGCACGCAATTGGTTTGGTGCGCGAACAGCAAACCTCGCCGGGTTTATCTCTGCCGTCGCGCCCCCCATGCTGATGGCTCCCGTTTGGATATGGGACACTTCGTTTTCAGCCCTTGCAATTGCGGCAGCCTTTGCCGCCGCATCAGGACCTGCATTAACTCGCAAGGGATTCATCACAGCAGGCGCTGGATGGGCGATTGTCGGGCTAGTGAACCCATCACTAATTCCTTCATTGTGGGCGATGTGTGGTTGGTCAGCATGGAAAGCCAGGAAGTTCCCCTGGCTGGGCATTCTGGTCTTTTTGGTCGTTTTCGCATCGTGGCCAGTGAGAAATGCAATTGTGATGCACACGTTCATTCCGTTGCGCACCGACTTCGGCTACGAGCTTTGGATGGGAAACCATCCAGGCGGAAGCGGTAATCCAGAGGAATCGCTGAATCCGATGACCAGCAAAGCCGAGCGTGAGGCTTTCCTAAGAATGGGAGAACTTCGTTATCTGGATGGGAAGGGAGCACAGGCAAAAGCGTACATCCGGTCCGCGCCGGCTCGTTTTCTCGAGCTGAGCGCGAAGCGCTTTGCGAGATTCTGGACTGGCAGTGAACCGGGGGTGAATTTCGTTACGATCACATTCTGTCTGCTGGGTTTCGGGGGCCTGTTCTTCTTATGGAGAGAGCGCCGGGACCTGGCAGTTCTCTACGCGCTGCCCTTGCTGGTCTTTCCTCTTCCCTATTACTTCACCCTTGTGATTGCACGGTTTCAATATGTCATCGCGCCGGTCCTGGCTTTACTGGCTGCTCATATGGTCGCGGTAATGCTTGGCGATGACGACGTGAAAAGAGCCCGAAGGGATGACGACCCGTCAGCGCCCTTTTTAGCTTCCGAGAATCAAGCCCCAGCAAAGGGTTGAATTCTTGATCCTGTGAAGATCACCACCAATAGCGGTTCTAGCGGGAAAGCATTCTCAGGCTTGTAGCGATCGGTAAGCCGATAAGGAAGATGTGCGCCAGAATCCCCTCGACCAGGCTGCGGTACGTGTACGGACCCATTGCGTGATAGGCGCTGAGTGGAAGAACGACAAGCTGCATGAACAGGAATACGCCCACCCCATAGAACACGCCACAAACGAAGAAATGATCGCGAAGAAAATCTAGCTTCCTGCTCGCCAGGCAGTACACAGCAGCGGCAGAGAAGGCGATGAGGTAGTGAAGAAGGAGTCCCAGAATGTAGGGTCCGGCCGCCGCGTGCCGTGCTGCGGGACCGATCAGACCTCCCGCAATTCCCAGCGGCATGAAGCGACCGAAGGTGATGTAAGCAGAGGTCATATCCAGGAGGCCCGCGATGAATCCTCCAACAGCAATGGGCAACACAAGATTTCGATTGGGTATGCGCAGCGCGACCGGACTGGCTGTCATGGCGACCTCAGGGAAAGACGTTGGTTGATTCCTTCCCATCCTCGGATGATTGCGCCCATGCGGCAACGCGTTTGGCGCGGGACGGACATTTAGGCAGGCAGGATGGCTTCCGTAACCCGCAACGCGGACGTGTTTCGGCGCCTATTTCAAGTGGTGAGAAATCAAGCGTACGCTTGTCGGCTTTGTCGATGCGGCAACGCAACAAGAAACTCGGGATACGCGGGTGGCAGAAACCCATGTCCCTGGTCGGTGAAGATGTGGCCCTCACGGTCGAAGTGCCTCATCTCGCAGAGCTGCATCAGCTGTTTCGCATTCGCAATCGGAACGTTGTCATCCTGCGAGCCGTGAAGGATCAGCAACCGCGGCATGCCCTTAAAGGTGGTAGAAGAACTCGTCAGGCAGGCTGCCGTACCATTCTGCAACAGCATCGACAGAGGCCATCTGTCAACCCTCCGCGAGCGCAGCCGAACCACCGAGTGAGAAGCCGAGGATACCGATCTTCCGCCTGCCTGCTCGCCACTCTCCTTACATAGCGCGACGAGACCGGATTGTACTCCGAGCGTGCCCGAGGCCCTGGAATCCGTCTACACTTTTTGTAGGTTTGCAAACTTCTCCATCAGCTTTTTCATACCGTGCTGGGGGAAGAGCACGGTCAGCTTGGCTTCGTCGCCTTCGCCTTCGCGCATCACAACTGTTCCTTCACCGTATTTGCTATGGCGAACGCGCTGGCCTTTCTTCAGGCCGGACGCTCCCGATGATTCCGGAATGTCCATCTTCGGCCGCGACGAACGAGCGAATGAGCCAGGCTTCACTCCACGCCCTCCGAAAAAACGCGCGATGTTGTCGATGGATCCCTCATCCGAAGTTTGCGCCGACTTGCTTTTCGCCGTCTGACTGTAGGAGAAACGCGATGACTCCTGGTTCTCATCCTCGTAGTTGTAGTGGCGGCTTTCGTACTCACCGGAGTGGCTCTGCCGTTGGCCCGTGCCGAAGCCTCTCCCATTTCGATAAGCAGGCACCGACCAGGCCGGAGATCGGCCGCCGAGGTTCTCCACTAACTGGCTTGGGACCTCTTCCAGGAAGCGGGACGGGATGCTCTGCTCGGGCGCATCGTTTCCGTACCTGCGGCGGTAGTGAGCGCGGGTGAGGATCAGCGTATTCATCGCCCGTGTCATACCCACGTAACAGAGACGCCGTTCTTCCTCGAGCTCGTCGGGATTCATCAGCGTGCGCGAGTGCGGAAACAGACCCTCTTCCAGTCCGGCAAGGAAAACCAGCGGAAACTCCAGGCCCTTAGCCGCGTGCAACGTCATCAAGGTGACCCGCGCGTTTGGATCGAACTGATCGGTGTCCGACGCCAGCGCCGCGTGATCGAGAAAGTCCGCCAGCGTTTCTCCCCGCACCTCCGCATCGTGTGCGGCGTTCGCAAGTTCCTTCAGGTTTTCAATGCGGCTGAAGGATTCTGGCGATGCTTCGGCCTCAAGCGCCTTGATATACCCCGATCTATCGATGAGGAAGCGGATCAGTTCGGGAAGAGTGGCCGGATCGCCGGGCTTGCGGAACGCTTCGGCAGTTTTGTCGGCACGAGGTTCGCTGGGCGGCAGGCTTTGTTTCCCCGGTCTCAAAGGCAAAGCCTGCGAAACTCGCGTCGAAGCTTCCGCCTCCTTCCCATGTTTCGGCATTTTCAGAAACGGACGCACTGGCTTCTCGGCAAACGGGGAGAAGTGGCTGGGATCCAGCAGCGTCATCTGGTTTTCGTTCCTGCCAAAACTGAACTCGGCAGCAGCCTCCAGAGCGTCGGAAAGTTCCTGCTTCTCGTCCGCGCTCGGCTCGGCGGCGCCGAAGCTGAAGTCGGTGTCGGCGTCTTCCAAGCCCACATCCTCCGCTAGCTTTCCGGCGAAGTCGGGATCCATCATCGCCTGCGCGTCAAGGATGAGCTGACGAAAAGATCCAAGCGCCATACCCGCACGACTCGAGATCAGATTCTGGTCGATAGCCGTCTTCATGGCATCCCACGTCGACTGACCCGTTTCAAGCGCAAGCCGCTCAAGTGTCGCAAGGCTGGTTGCGCCAATGCCACGGGCGGGAGTGTTGATGACCCGATTCAGCGCCATGGAGTCGTGCGGATTCCGCACAAGACGCAGATAGCTCAGCAGGTCCTTGATCTCCGCACGCTCATAAAAGCTGAATCCTCCCACCATGGAGTAGCTGATGCCGTAACGCCTTAGGGCTTCTTCAACCAGACGCGACTGAGAGTTCGTGCGATACAGCACCGCACAATGCGCTTCGTCGCCCGCATCGCCTGCTTCCCGCATGAACTTCTGAATGCGATCAGCAATGAAGAGCGCCTCGTTTTCTCCATCCGGAGCCTCGTAGTAGCCAATCAGCGATCCGCCCTGGCGATCCGTCCAGAGCTTCTTGCCTTTGCGCCGCAGATTGTTCGACACGACAGCGCCCGCCGCCTCCAGAATTACCTGAGTCGAGCGGTAGTTCTGCTCAAGCCGGACGATCTTGGCGTTTGGAAAATCCTGCTCAAATTCGAGAATGTTGCGAATATCAGCTCCGCGCCAGGAATAGATGCTCTGGTCTTCGTCTCCGACAGCGCATACGTTCTTGTGCTCGCCCGCCACTAGTTTCATCAACTCGTACTGCGGACGATTCGTGTCCTGGTACTCGTCTACCAGGATGTAGCGGTATTTCCGCTGGTAGTACTCGCGCGTGGGCGTTGACACCTTGAGCAGCCGGACAGCCTCAAGCAGCAGGTCATCGAAGTCCATCGCATTATTCTTGCGGAGCTCATCCTTATAGCCCTTGTAGATGTGGGCGATCCGTTCGCTATCGGGATCCTTGGAGCCGAGATAGTACTCCTGTGGGTCGACCATGTGGTTCTTCGCCCAGGAAATTCGGCTGAGCACTGTGCGCGGCGTCAGCTGCTTGGTGTCCAGCCCCATGCGGCGCATCACTTGCTTCACAATGTTCTGCTGGTCGGTCTCGTCGAAAATGGCGAAAGACTTTGTCAGTCCCTGATTGTTGACTCGAAGCGCCTCGATATCCCGGCGCAGGATCCGAACGCAAAGTGAGTGAAAAGTAGCGATCAGGGGCTTGCTGACCGAAGAGTGCCCCAGAAGTTTTTCGATCCGTTCGGCCATTTCGGCCGCTGCCTTGTTCGTAAATGTAACTGCCAGAACGGAATCTGGGGCTACGTTCTTTTCCCGAATCAGCCATGCGATGCGACTGGTAATCACGCGCGTCTTGCCGGAGCCGGCGCCCGCCAGGATAAGAAGGGGTCCATCCGTGGTTTCTACGGCGGCCTGTTGTTCTGGATTGAGCTTTGCGATAAGCGACTGCGACAAAGTGGGTCGTCCGGAGGGAAAGATCCTTACCCTAGTTTACCTTTTCAGCCATGTTCCTGCGCGGGCCGAAGCAGGAGTGATTTCCCGGCTTCTATCCGATCCGCGAGCGCAAAGCGAGTCGATCCCCAATGAACATATCTGTGTGACCCTCGACATAGCAGCTCATGAAAACGGAGCGGTACTCTCGCTCTTCGTAATCAGCTACTTTCTCGACCTTGCACCCGGTGTAGCCCAGAAGATCCCAATGAGCCATCGCCCCGTACAAGGGGAGCGGGCTCATGTGCTCTCGAATTCGTGCCGCCGCGTGCTTCAGTCTTTTCTATGCTTTCCTTCTCTCCGTTTCCTGCGCAGCTTCGCCCACAAACAGCAAGCTGCTCTGGCTGGTTCCGCCAGGTGCCCAAATTGTCGCGGGTTTTGAGAATTACCATGATCCCGGCCATCATGGACAGCTCTTGCTGACCACGCGCAACAATCGGCTTGATCTTGCCGACTGGCAGGCGATTTTCGGAGTTGATCACAAACGAATCTCCGAGGAAGTCATTGAAGTTGCGGCATCTTCGGTCGGCGGCCAATTGCCAGAACATCTACTGCTGGTCGCCGGCAGCTTTGATGCCGCCGCGATCCTCCGCTCTGCACAGCTAAATGGATCGAAGAGGATTGACTACGAGGGACAATCGGTCATACTTGTTGATCCATTCACGCGTGAAAAAGGAGTAATGACAGACACTCGCTGGCTGATCATCCTCGACAATCGTGTGGTCATGTTCGGAACGCCATCCATCGTTAAAGAGGCTCTGCATCGTTATCTCAGCCACTCCGATATCGACATGATTCTCCGCGAGCGCTTGAGCCAACTACCGAGGGAGGTAAGCTCCTGGAACGTTCTGAGTTCGTTACCCAAGGCACCCACAGAATTTAGAGCGACACATCGCACCAGCCCATGGACAAAGTTCTTCGAGGGGGCGAACGTAATGATGGTCGGAGTGCACTTTGGTTCCAAAATCCATGTGCACTTTTCTCTGCGCGCAGATGAAAATCGCGGAGGCGGCTTCTTCCTGGAGAAGTTCAGGTCCTTCGCAGAGGTATTTGCGCCTGAGCGCACCGGCGCTTCTCGACCACCGCGGGTCAACAAGTTCGAAGTCGCTTCAGACGGCGCCCAGGGCTCCATCGAGCTCTCAAAAAAACAGTTTGATAACTGGAGCGATTGGACGAATAACTTTGGGCGGCGACCGGCAATACCGGCGCGGCCGCTCTCCGCAGGCCAATAGCATCGCTCACCTTGACTTGAAACGGGAGCACACCCTCCGCTCTGATGAACATCTGCCCAGTTGGTGTGCCCAATGTGCGAGCGGTATTCTGAGTGCAAGATGACAGTGAAGAGAGTAGCCGTCTACTGCGGATCTGCAAACGGCAGCAACTTCGATTTTTTAGCTGAAGCGAAAGCGCTTGGCAGTGCGATTGCAAATGCATCCCTCGGACTTGTCTATGGCGGGGCAAGTGTGGGATTGATGGGTGCCGTGGCAGATGCGGCGTTGGCTGGTGGAGCCGAGGTGATTGGTGTGCTGCCGGAAATCTTGTCAGGAAGCGAGATCGCTCATCGTGGACTCACTCGGCTTGAGATGGTCCCGACCATGCACGAGCGCAAAGCTCGCATGGTGAAACTAGCTGACGCATTCGTGATGCTGCCGGGCGGCTACGGGACACTCGACGAGATGATGGAGATCGTCACCTGGAAACAGCTTCATTTGCACGAAAAGCCCTGCGTCTTGATCAACACCGCGAGATACTGGGATGGGTTGCTGGTGTTCCTGGATCGCGCAGTTGCGGCAGGTTTCCTGAAGCCTGAGAATCGGGAGCTGATGGAGGTCGTCGATACAGCCGAGGAGGCCGTGAACCTCGTGGCGCGAGAGACTAGCAGACGTTGACATCCGCTACTTATATCTCGCGCGTTCACGCTGAAGTTCTCGGTAGAGCTCGCTCTTCGATTTTCCGGATTCACGTGCGAGTCGTTTGAGCGCTTCTTTTTCATCCAGGCCCAGCTCTAATCGTACGCGCTGTAGTCGAATTGAGATTGTTTCTCCTGTATCGGACCCGGGATGAACGGCACCTGCATTGGGAGCTTTCGGTGCTTCCACCAGTAACACAAATTCCCCGCGGACGCGGTCGCGATCAGTAAGTTGCGCGCGTACCTCCGACACAGTGCCGCGAAGGAACTCCTCATGGAGCTTTGTTATTTCGCGAGCTGCGACGACCCGAAGAGACGATCCGAACACAGCTTCTAAATCGGCGAGCGTCTCCGTGATCCGATGCGGCGCCTCATAGAAGATGATCGTCTCCGCGGTCTCGCGAGCCTTCGCAGCCAGTGCCTCCAGTCGAGTCCGCCGAGCGCCGGCCTTTTCCGGTAGAAACCCGATAAAGTGAAACTCGTCAGCAGGGAATCCCGACGCAATGAGCGCGCTCAATCCGGCATTTGCGCCTGGAATTGGGATCACGGGCACGTCCACGGCGATAGCTTCGCGCACAAGTACCCCACCGGGATCACTGATCCCCGGCATGCCTGCGTCTGACACAACCGCGATTGAGCCGCCATTCTTCAGCATTTTGATGAGTTCGGTGGCCCGCTCCCGCTCATTGTGAGCGTGATAGCTGATCGTGGG
>DATNFD010000165.1:0-25776 GCA_035606555.1 Occallatibacter sp. | reverse complement strand
GGCTACGCAGCGATTGAACATCTCTATGGCACAAACAACTTCGAAAAGAATGCATACGCGCTCATGGCGATGCTCGCCAAAGATCGCGATACGGCGCGGCAAGCTTTCCTCGTTATCGGAGACAACTGGAACCCCGAAGTGTGGGAAACGAGGAGGCGCTTCGAGAGCGCACGCATGTTCCCATATCTCAAACCGGTGCCTCTGGCCCGTCCCAAACCAGCCCAGTAACCACCAGCTACACTTAATCTGTGAAGCCCTCATCCAGTTTCATCCAGCCCAGTCGCAAGGACTTCATCGCGCTCGCGAAGAAGCACACCCTCGTCCCCGTCTGCCACACGCTCACCGCCGATCTCGAAACCCCCGTTTCAGCGTTCCTGCGTGCGGCCTGGCAGGAGCGCGAGTGCTTTCTGCTGGAGTCGGTCGAGAACGGCGAACAGGTAGGCCGCTACACCTTCATTGGCATCAATCCCTATAAGCGCATCGTCTCCCGCGGTCGCCAGATCGACATCACCGAAGGCGGCCGTACCACTCGCATTGACGGCGACATCTTTCACGTCCTTCGAGACGCGCTCAGCGGCCATAAGCCTGCCCGCATTGCCGGGCTGCCACCATTCACCGCCGGCGCTGTCGGCTTCTTCGCGTACGATGCCGTCCGCCAGATTGAGCGGATCCCCAATCACGCAAAAGACGAACTTGGCGTTCCGGACGCCTGCCTCCTCTTCTTCGATGAGGTGCTCGCCTTCGATCACGTCCGCAAGCAGATATGGATGATCGCGACCGCCGACGTCACCCTCTCCACTCCCGACGTTGCCTACGACGATGCCGTCAAGCGTCTGGGTGCCCTCGAAAAGCGTCTCAGCCGCCCGCTTCCGAAAATCTCTGCCGCGCGCGCGGGCAAACCGGTCGAGGTGAAACGCCGCACCAGCAAGAAGGATTTCTGCACGGCCGTCGAGCGCACCAAGCAGTACATTGCAGCAGGCGACATCTTCCAGGCGGTCCTCTCGCAACGCCTCGACGTTTCCACCGGTCTGGATTCTTTCCAGATCTACCGCTCGCTCCGTACCGTGAATCCCAGCCCTTACATGTACTTCCTCCGCTTTACCCCGGACGCTCCACTGGGCCCGGGCAAGAAGACATCCAGGAAGCCTCAGACGATTGAGCTGGCCGGCTCATCCCCTGAACTGCTTGTCCGCGTCCACGACAGCAATGTCGAGTACCGCCCTATCGCCGGCACCCGCCCCCGCGGCAATAGCGAAGAAGAAGACAAGCGCCTCGAGGATGAAATGATGCATGACGACAAGGAACGCGCCGAACACGTCATGCTTGTCGACCTGGGCCGCAACGATGTGGGCCGCGTCAGTGAATTCGGCTCGGTGAAAGTCGATCGCCTGATGTTCGTCGAGCGCTACAGCCACGTGATGCACATTGTGAGTACCATCGAGGGCAAGCTGCGCCCCGAGCTTACCGCCGTCGACGCCCTCCGCGCCTGCTTCCCCGCCGGAACCCTATCCGGCGCACCCAAAGTCCGGGCTATGGAGATCATTGAAGAACTCGAACCCTCCCGGCGGGGCACCTACGGCGGAGCCGTACTTTATGCCGACTTCTCCGGCAATCTCGACTCCTGCATCGCCATTCGTTCCCTTCTCACCACAGGAGGCAAGGGCTACGTCCAGGCAGGCGCAGGCATCGTCGCCGATTCCGTCCCTGAACTCGAACACCAGGAGTCGTTGAACAAAGCCCAGGCCGTCATACGCGCCATCGAGCGCGCCCGAGAGCTTTAGAACGAACAAAGCCGGAGTTAATCTCACCCGTACGCAGCAAATTACGACGAGTCAGTCGCAAACCTGCATCTATACCTTGACAACTGCGAAGCCGGAACCCCTCCCGCTTCCGACGAAGAGTCAACTGGATGCCCGAGACCAAACAAGCCGAAACCGAAGAACAAAAACCTTCCAGCGAAGGTCTGCAAAAAGATCTCCAGCGTCCCTCGGCAGAAGATATCTACGAGCAGGTCGCCGAAAATGCCCGCCAGGAACTCGAGCGTCCCAGCATCGCCCTTGCCCTCTCAGGGTTTGGTGCCGGCGCCTTTATGGGGCTCTCTGCCCTCGGCACCGCAATCGGTCTCTCGCTCCTCGGCGGCTCAACGCACGCGCGCGTCCTCTCGCGCATGTTCTATCCGCTGGGATTCATCGTCGTCATCATCGGCCGGTCTCAGCTATTCACTGAAAACACTCTTTATCCCGTCGCTCTCGTCCTGAAGGAAAAACGCCAGTTCTGGAACACGATGCGCCTCTGGTCCGTTGTCCTGCCCTCAAATGTGCTTGGTGCGTTCGGTTTTGCGATGCTCGCCACCCACACCTCCGCGATTGAGCCGTCCTTCGTCAGCACGATGGCCGGCCTTGGAGCCAAAGCCATTGCACACCCTGCTTCCACCGTCTTCTGGTCGGGAGTCATCGCCGGATGGATGATCGCTCTCGCTGCCTGGCTCGTCTCTGCTTCACACTCGATCACGGGATCCGTAATGGTGATCTGGATGCTCACCTACGTTGTCGGTCTCGGCGACTTCGCGCACTGTATCGCCAGCTCCTGCGAGATCCTCACCACGGTCCTCTCGCATCAGGCGCCGGCGCTCGCATTTTTTCAGTGGTTCGGACCCGCGGTCCTCGGCAACATCTTCGGCGGAATCTGTCTCGTGACCATCCTCGAATACGGACAAGTCATCTACGGGAGCGAATCAGCCCAGAAACATCCATTTTAAAGGGTGTGGGCTTCAGCCCTATACGTTAATTTCATGGAAATGCGGCCGCAGCCACTGATCCCCTCCACGAGCAATCCGCTACTCCGCTCCGAAGAGCCGCCGGAAAAAGTGCCCCATTCGCTTCATGAACCCAGGTCCCTTCTCGCCCTTCACCTTGTGCGGCTTCGGGTGTTTTGCGACCGGTTCAATGGGCGGCAAAGGCGTGTTGTGCTTCGCAACTACCGTATCCGTCTCCGGCGCAGGCTCTCCGCTCTTGTGAACGAAAGTATCCGTCGCCTCCGTGGGAGTATTCTGCGGAATCGCACCCGCAGGCGCCACCGGAGCAAGCGGCGTAAACCCTGCGCTCTGAGTCTCGGGAAAATCGTTGCTGTTCGGCCGCGGCGCCGCAGGACACCCGCACGGCTCCTTTTCCTGATCCACAACCGAGTACACACTTCCATGCTGGAACATCACGCGCTGGCCTGCCTGCACGCGATAGATACCCCCATCGAACACGCTCGTCACTAGGACATATGGCGCATTCACGCCCGCGTTATCGACACAGGTATCTCCGTGCTCCCCTAGCCGCACCTTCACGTCCGCCGCCCCGGGACCACCAATCAGAATTCGGAAATCCGGTGTCAGCAGCACATCCGAATTCCGTCCCGTCGCGAAACTCGCTTCCATTGCCCCGTGGTCCATCACCATCATCAGGCCGGGGATTTCGTTCTTCGGCACGCTCGCATCCGATGCCAGCTTGATCGTGGTCGCTGAACATACCCGCAGCACTCCGCGATGTGGCAACGTCACCTCGGTAGTGCTCGCACCCGCGGTGACCGCGCCATTGGTGGCGATCATCGCGCGCCCATTCGCCACCTGCAGCGCGCCCGTCACAAGTGCAGCGCTTCCCGGATCCTTGTTGTCCAGCGGAACGATCGCAATCGGCCCCCCCTGCGTCGGCCCGGTCTGCGTAGAACCGAGCGGCATCTGCTGCGCAGGCGAACTGGGAACTGCTTGCTGCTGACCTTGCGCCTGAGTCGCCATGGCAGGCTGAGCGGGAGGCGCTGTCTGCTGCTGAACAGGCTGCCCCTGCGTCTGCCCCATCCCACTCAAGGCAAAACACACAGCCACCCCAGCCACCAGCGGACCGAACCCGAATTGCACCGTCTTTCGGGGACCTTGCATCGCCCTACATTTCCAGGAAGTTGCGAATCATCTGATGTCCGCCTTCCGTCAGCACGGATTCGGGATGGAATTGCACGCCTTCAACCGGCAAGCTGCGATGCCGAACCCCCATAATCACCGTCTCGCCCTTCTTCCCTGCACCATTTGCTTCGGGCGTACGCGCTGTGATTTCAAGTTCCTTCGGCAACGATCCCTCCGCCACAATCAGCGAATGATACCGCGTGCATGTCAGCGGCGTCGGCAATCCAGAGAAGACGCCTTTCCCGTCATGGTCCACTTTGCTGGTCTTGCCATGCATCAGGCTGTGCGCCCTCACCACCTCGCCGCCGAATGCCTCGCCAATTGCCTGATGTCCCAGGCAGACGCCCAGGATCGGAGCCTTCCCGGCCATTTTCCTGATTAGCGGCACCAGGATCCCCGCCTCTCCCGGCGTGCACGGCCCCGGCGAAAGCAGAATTCGCTCC
The DNA here is from genome assembly GCA_035606555.1 of Occallatibacter sp. Lineage (GTDB taxonomy): Bacteria > Acidobacteriota > Terriglobia > Terriglobales > Acidobacteriaceae > Telmatobacter. The sequence continues at coordinate 21,390 of DATNFD010000165.1, read as the reverse complement.
GGCTTCATCGCCTCCACCTCGTCGACGGTAATCTCGTCATTGCGCCGGACCTCGACCTCAGCGCCCAATTCCCCGAGATACTGGACAAGGTTGTACGTGAACGAATCGTAGTTATCGAGAACAAAAACCATGGATAGGACCAGTTTAGCGCGCCGCCGGTTCAGGTGCCCCACAACCTGCCTTGCGCAAAGCCGAAGGGTCTCACGTTTGAGGTGCGGATTCAACAGTGTTGCACCGCAGCGCCTGCTTTTGAAAGACTGGCCATGTTTGCTATGGTCCTCCACTTCCTCGTTCAAGGCCGTGTACAAGGAGTTGGCTTCCGCTGGTTTGTCCACCGCGAAGCCAGTGAGCTCGACCTGCGGGGTTGGGTCCGCAACACTGAAGAAGGCGACGTCGAAGTGGTCGCTGCCGGCTCTGCCGAAGATCTAGCCGATCTGCGCGAAAGCCTTCGCCGCGGACCACGCGGCAGCCGCGTCGATCACCTCATCGAACACTACCTCGACGATAAAGAAGCAAAGAATCTAGGCTCGTTCCGCATCGAAGGTGCCTGGTAAACGCTGATCCCAGTTCGAAATCCCAATCCCCAATCTCTAAACCTCGTCCTTAATCCGTGAATCCTAATCGCCCATTCCCTGTTTCCCGCCTTTTATAATCGATCCATGCCCAAACCCAAGCCGATCAACGTCGAAGAGCTCAAGACGCTTGTGCGCACCGTACCCGATTTCCCCAAGCCCGGCATCCTTTTCTACGACATCACCACGCTTCTTAAGGACAAGACCGGCTTCGCCAAGCTCATCGACGCGCTCGCCGCTTACTACATCGAGCAGCGCATCGACCTCGTTCTCGGCATTGAGGCCCGCGGCTTCATCTTTGGCCCCGCCCTTGCCTATCGCCTCAACGCCGGCTTCGTCCCCGTGCGCAAGCCCCGCAAGCTCCCCGCCCCTGTAGCCCGCGTCACCTACGACCTCGAATACGGTTCCGACACCCTGGAGATCCACATGGATGCCATCCAGCCTGGGCAGCGCGTCGTCCTTGTCGACGACCTCCTCGCTACAGGCGGCACCATGGAAGCGACCGTGAAGCTCGTCAAGCAGCTGGGCGGCGAAATCGCCGGCCTCGCCTTCGCCGTAGAACTCGACTTCCTCAAAGGCCGCGACCGATTCAAGGAATACGACGTATTCAGCCTCCTTCACTACGACGAGTAGACATGACCGCGGCAGCCCGAGCGAGAACGCAGCGGAATAGCACCCCCTTGCGACTTCGGAATGACGACATGCATTTTGGTTTGTGGGGCACGGGTTGGCCGTGCCGCAAATTGCGGATAAGCTCAGGAATTCCGAAGTCGGATGACGCAGGTAAGCGGAGACATAGACCCGAAGCTTTACCTGGGGATGCAAATCCACCAAAGCAGGGCCGAGGTGATTGCCATCGCACCCAGGATGATCGACGCTGACCGGACTCGATCGCGATCTTCCGGTCGCCGCTCCATCACAGGCCCGCGAATCTCCCATACCTTGTTGGCGGGAGCGGCTAGAGCACTTTGTCCTGCCGTGGATTCCGCAGCTCCCCTGATCTCAGGACCAGAATTCCTGAAGGTCCCGGGGAGGCGCGAGGCCGGGAACCACGTATTTGGCCTGAGTATGGTGAACCACCCGGCCGTCCCCACGCTGAATCCCCTCTGACTGACCGAACGAAGAATCTTCATGGCTCCCCTCCTCAAGGTATTATCAACATCATCCCCTCACACTGTATTAGAACACTAGTACAGAGCTAAAGTTGCCGGTGAATGAACTTTTTCTTGGCCCCCTTCCAATTTGCAGGTCATTATCGCCCCTGCGCGCATAATGGAACCCGGGCTAGAAATTGGGATGTAAAGCTGCTTGTTCCCCTACGCTAGGCACATGGGATGTGCGAGTAACTCCTTTTGTTGCAGGAATCTATGTCAAATGTGGGGGTGCAGAGCAAGGGGGAGGATCCCTTCCAGACGGAATCCGGACGGCACACACCACAACTTTTTATCGGACCCTCAGGTTGCAAATGGATCAGCCCCGCCCGGCTCACACCAGCGGTATCGCAGCTGTGCCGTTGTGCCGGCCCCACGGGACCACCGCTCCGGCGAGGTCGAATCCAACCAGTCCTCAGGCGAAATCCTCGCGCCACCTTCCGCCGCCATCCGGAACGCTTCGGCAATCGCCTTCTTCTGCTCCGGCCCAGTCGCAGCCGCGTCGGGCGAAACAAACAAGGCTGCTCCGCTCCGCGCAATGACGTCGAGCCATTGCCGGTTCTGTTCCCACGGGATGGCCGGGGTGATTCCCACACAATCCGGATCCAGCGCAAAGAACGTCCGATCCTGCGCCAGCCGAAACGCCAGCGTGTTCACACCCATCTTCCGCGTCCGCTCCCAATGCTGCCCGCTGGTATCATCACCCGTCCGCTGCGACTCGAAGATTCCTGCTCCGAGATGGCCCACCGTATTGCACCCAAGCAGCAGCGTCCGCTCGCCTACCGCTCGTCGCAAAGCCAAATACAAATCGCGAATAACCTCCGCATTGGTCCGCGACCGATCATGCAAGTGCCAGCCAGGAGTTGTCGGACTCGCACCCATTTCTGAACCCCAGCGGCCCAGCAGATCGTAGGTTGAGTAGTCATGCTTTACAAGTTCGAAACCAAAGTCGACCACTTCTCTTGCCTTCGCAGTGATTATTTTCAGAGCATCAGGAATGGTGGGATCGTAAGCTCCTTCCGAAGCTCTCTGCTTCTGCGAACCAAATCTAGCGCCCGACAGCAACAGATTTTCCGCGGTATTTGCAGGCGCAATTAGCGGCCGGATCCAAATTCCGGGTCGAACCTTGCGCTTCCTGATCTCCGCTGCAACAGCGCCCATATCCGGAAATCGCGAAGTATCGCGCCAACCGTCGTCAATCACTGTAAAGGGCCGAACCGCGAGTCCCGACGAGAGCTCAGCCATTAGATCCGCATCGCGCAGTGTCTGCTCCGCTGAATTCTTTCCGTACGCGTAATACCAGTCGTTGGATCCATAAATCGGACTCGAAGGCAATCGCGGTTTATCGCACATCACGCCGCAGAAAGCGCGCGCCGACTCGATTGCCGATTCACCGCTAGTTGCGGGACGGCTGACGATGGTCGCCGCATGCAGCCGCCTTGAACCAAGCTGCACACCTTCGCCGCCATTCGACACATTCAGCCAAAGCGACACTCCGTCGCCATCAACCTGCCAGAAGCACAGCGCCGCAGCACCCGTCTTCACGCCATAGCCGTGACACGCAACGCCATCCCATGCGAGGAAGTACCAGGGCATAACGCGCTCCGGCACGATGCCTCGCCAGGCCAGATCGCCGTAGCTTCGCTCCCAATGATCGCCAAGACAGCGCAGGCGTTCAGACACATCAATCGACCAGCGAAGATGGACGTGCGTCAAATTGTGTTCAGGGCTCGAGATGAATACGGAATTCTGCTTGCCGTCACCCTGAAATTCGACCTCTATGCCGCTCGCCTGCCAGGAACGCTGCGAGCGAGTCATCGCAAGCGATTGGCTTAGTCCTTCGAATGCGGTCACACGATCGGGAATACGAAGAATGTCGAGCAGGCTCGTCTCATGCGCAGTCGAGGCGGCAGGAGCAGCAGACTGGCTTAACGCGGCAACTGAGGCAGATGCAGCACCAGCAGCGATGGCTTTACCCAGAAAGGAGCGGCGAGAAACACGCGATTCGTTGTGCACCAATCTGTTCTAACATGCCGATCGGAGCGTCAGCATAACCAGAGTTCAATCGACCCTGGGAGCCGGCTTCGCGAGCAGAACGCCAAGCGCGCAACTTGCCATACGCGCCAGTTCTCCATCCGCGCGACTGGTCAACACCACAGGAACCTTCGCGCCGACAACCACACCGGCTGCAAGCGCGCCGGCGAGGTACTGGAGTTCCTTGAACAGGATGTTTCCTGCTTCGAGATTCGGCACCATGAGCAGATCAGCGTCGCCCGCGACATGCGATTTGATCTTCTTGATCCGCGCGGCATCGCTCGAGATTGCGTTATCGAACGCCAACGGTCCATCGACGATTGCGCCCGTGATCTGCCCGCGGTCGACCATTTTGCAGAGAGCCGCTGCATCCAGGGTCGAGGGAATGGCGGGATTGACTGACTCCACCGCCGACAAAATCGCAACCTTCGGATTCTTGATCTCAATCGCGTGCAACATATCGATCGCATTCTGCAGAATGTCGATCTTCGTTTCGAAATCCGGCTGGATGTTTACCGCCGCGTCCGTAACAAACAGGGTTTTGTGGTAAGACGGCACATCGAGTGCAAACACATGGCTGATGCGCCGGCCAATGCGCATCCCGCCTTCACGCGACACGACTGCGCTCATTAGTTCGTCGGTGTGCAGCGAGCCCTTCATCAACATCTGAACTTCATTCTTGCGGGCAAGCTCTACTGCGCGAAATGCCGCGGAGCGGCTCTGATCGACATCGACAATGCAGATGCTACCAAGGTCGATCTCCATCTTCGCTGCCTGCTCTCGGATCACAGCTTCTGGGCCGATGAGAACCGGCGCAATCAGGTTATCTTTGAACGCCTGGTAAGCTCCTCCGAGCGAGACTTCATCGCACGGCCAAACAATTGCAGTTTTCACTGGAGGCTTGGCATCTGCGCGAGCAATAAGACCCAAATAATGACGGTACTGGTTGTTCACGATAAGTTGAGGCACCGGAAGTGTGGCCCAGCGCAGCTTCGCGGTTGGAGCAAGAAGGTCGGCCGTTCCGGAGAAGATCGGAGTGCCTTCTCCGTTGTTGGCGTCGCAGTCGAAGATGATCTTCTTCGTGCCTTCATCTTTTGCAACGACTTTGACGTTAACGAGAATGCGGTCCCCGACGCGGATGCGATTCTTGAAGGACAGAGACACGTTGGTGAGCGTGCAGCCAGGCCCCGGAGTATTCATGCTGAACAGGCCGGAGATCAGCGAAGCACACCACATATTGGGACCAGTAGGTGGAATTCCGCCCGCTCGCTTGGTCTGTTCGTCGGAGTTCAGCACGGCGTGGAAGCCGGAGATGGACGCGAACGCCATTGCGTCATCGGTGGTCAGCACATGTTCAGTCGATGCTGTATCGCCGATCGCGATCTCGTCGAATGTCTTACTCTCAATGAACCCCAGATTCATCGCACTCCTCCGTGCACAGATTCGCAGCTATACCTGAGCTAATGGTATGTGGCGCGGGGGGAGCGCAAAGTGACTGGAGTCACCGATGTGGAAAGCTGCTCAGAGCGTCGAAGTGACTCTCGCTAAGAAACGTTCTCCGGCATCTGCTCGGGTTTATCTGCTGAGGGCGCAGTCTCGGCCCGATCGCTAAGCATCTGGGCGTCGGCGAAACGGTAACCAACATAGACATCGGTCAGCAGATACACGGGATTCGAAGGGTCGTCTTCGATCTTCTTCCGAAGTTGGCGGACGAAGGTGCGAAGATACTCCACTTCTTCACGACAATCTGCGCCCCAGACAGCGGTCAGGAGCTTCGCATAGGAGATAACCCGTCCTGCGCGGCTCATCAGGCAATAGAGAATATCGAATTCCTTGCGCGTGAGGTGCACAGGCTGTAAGCGCTTCGTAACGCTCCGCTTGGCAGGGATGAGGCGAATCTCCCCGATCTCGATAGGAGCGTCCTCTGCTCGCGCGGGAGCGTGGACACGGCGGACAGCTGTGCGAATACGAGCGACGAGTTCCCGGGTACTGAAAGGCTTCGTTACGTAATCATCGGCTCCGAGTTCGAGAGCTTCCACCTTTTCTTCCTCGCCATCCCGCACCGTCAGCATGAGAACCGGAAGCCGCGGAGCAAAGGCGCGAATGCGGCGAAGCGTCTCGATTCCACCGATGCCCGGCATGTTGATATCGAGCAGGACCACGTCATAAGCTCCCGAATGCAACAGCTGCAACGCCTCTTCTCCGCGCGACGCTTCGGTGAACTGAAAACCAAGTTCGAGCAGAGGCGCCCTCAGTGCCCGGCGGATCGCTGGCTCATCATCGACGGCCAGAACTCGAATAACAGGCTGGTTCATTTACAACTCCCTCTTACGCGCCTGGGTCGGTATGGCCGCGTAAAATGTGTTGCCTTCGTCCTGATCGCCGGTCACCCACACATACCCGTTGTGTATCGTCGCAGCGCGCTTCGCTACAGACAAGCCGATACCGGTACCTGCGGCGCGATTCGATGAGTTCGAAGAACGGTAATAGCGGTCAAAGATGCGTTCACGGTCCGACATTGGAATCTCCGGACCAAAGCTGTGGACCGAGAAGATGACCTCACTTTTCGACTGTATGGCTCGGATTGTGATCGTCGTTCCGAAAATTGCGTATTTGCAGGCATTGTCGATGTACTGGGTAAGCAGCATCGTTAAGAGGCGGCGGTCGCAGCAGAGAACCAGCGCTTCATCTGGTAAATCGATAGCGACCTTCATGGTCGCCAGGCGGTCACTCAAGCCGGCAACAACCTCATCGATAAGAGAGGCCACTCCGACCGGTGCCGCATGCACAGTGACTTTATCGGCATCAAGTCGGGCCGTTGTCAGCAACTTCGTGGTCAGTTCGCTCAGCAAATTGGTCTGCTCACTGATCAGAGAAACGAGATCGGCCTGACCGACGGACAGCTTGCCCATCTCTAAAAGTCCGGTAGATGCCGCACGAATTGCCGTAAGCGGCGTCTTGTATTCGTGCGCGAGCGCGTCCAGGACAGTTGATCGAAGCTGCTCAGTTTGGCGTTCCGTTTCAATGCGGCTCTCATTCGCAAATGCCCGGTACCGATCGAAAGTGACAGCGATGAGAGAGGCAATAGCATTGTTCGTCAACGGGCTGGTGTCTCCTCTCATCACAATCGAGCCAATCGGAATGTTCCCCAGCCGGAGAACGCGGCGCGCAATCCCGGTACCAGGGTCATCGTCAGAGCTTTCGAAGTAGTAGACGTTCTGTGCAAGCTCTTGCGGATCGACGTTCCAGTAACCAGCCTCGTATATCTCATGAAGATCGGCATCGAAGATGACAACGGCCTCAAGCGCAAAAATCTCATGTACGAGCTCGGCGAGTTGCGGACCCGGTTCGACGTGCAGATTCATCTGCAATGTGCGCCGCGTGAACTCGTAGAGATCCTGCATCTGACCACCCCACGAGTCGGAAGATCGCGCATGTTCCGTAACCCGGGCTGAAAGCCTGCTAATCACCAATGCCGTCAGAATGAAAGCGACAAGCTGAATGGGATTAGCCGGATCAGACGCGGGATTCGTCCGCGCCATTTGTGCATTGAAGTAACCCTGAACGCACACCGCTGAGAGCGAAACAACAACAGCCTGCCAGAATCCGCACCAAAGCGTGACGGAAACGACGACGAGTAGAGACAGAAGCACAGCGACCGGCAGCAGCCATTGAACCCAGTGGGTTAGGAATCCGATGAGCACGACAACGACAATGCCAGTGGCGCATACGGTCAAGAACCGTACTGTGCGCATTACGCTTTCGCGCAGACGCTTTTCGGCGAAAGCTGAACGAAGGGGGATATAGGTGCCGGACAAACGTTTACCCGCCATTTCCATCGCTTTGGTTTCTTTGCCCCCGACCGCCTTCTCAATACACGTCCGCAACGTTCCAAACGCCTGAGAATGTGGCTTAAGCTGAGCGGCTTGCTCGAATGTCTTCTCTCGTGAACTGGAACCAGCTTCCTGCAGCATGCCGGGTTCAGAGAGGATTCCCCGCGTGCGTCCTGCTGTTGGTTTCGTGCGCGGGAGATGTTCCCTGATTTTATCAGTTCCCTATATTCCGCTTACGCGCGCAGCTTGATCTTCACCCGGCTCGCACTTTTGCCTGGTGTGCGATCACGTTGAAAAATCAGGGCTCTCGCAGGCTTAGGAATTCTTTTTCCAATCCTCATCTCTTCTTTATGCATTGTTTGCGTTACTTGAACCTAGCCGCAGCAGCGAATAAGCCAAAGGACAAGAAGCAGCGCTGAGGCGCATGTCTTCATTCATGGGCTTTGCCTTTTATTGCGTATGCCCCTTCTCCAGCCCGGGGATTCGAATACCACCGAGGTGTTGAGCATACGGGTTCGCTTCTTACAAACCATTCGGCCATTTTTCAACTTATTTCAGGAGGCAATCGTGTCGCTAACTTCGAAGTCGATTCAGTTCAAGCTTCACTTACTTGCCGGAGCAACTCTTGCTGTCACCGTTGCAGCAGGTGCGCAGGCTCCGGAGACAAGCACGCCCCCGGCATCTGCTCCTACAGCTGCCCAGGCGCCTGCTGCAACTCCTGCAGCTGCACCCGACCCCAAGCCTTGGCGCGTCGGTCCCATGGATGTTAGCGGCTTCCTCGACGGCTATTACGGCTACAACTCGAATGACCCTGGCGAAGACAACAACGGAAAGGTCAACGATCTTTATAACTTCAATGACAAGACAAACCAGTGGGCATTGAATACGGCAAAGCTCACCCTCAATCATGATCCAGCACCTATCGGCGCGCGAGTGGACCTGGTCTACGGCCGAGTTAACAAGCTGGTAAACGCCAGCAACCAGCTCGAGTTTGTGGAGCAGGCATATGCCAGCGTCAAGCCGCCCAAGGCAAAAGGATTTGAGCTGGATCTCGGTAAGTGGGTCACATCGGCAGGTGCTGAAGTCATTGAGTCGAAAGACAACTGGAACTATTCGCGTTCCATTCTGTTCGCCTGGGCTATTCCTTACTACCATTTCGGTATCCGCACTTCCATGCCTGTCTCGAAAACGGAGACGATCGGCGTGCAGCTGGTAAACGGCTGGAACAATATTGTGAACAACGTAGGTGGCCCCACCGTCGGTCTCACCAGCTCATACGTGAAGCCCAAGTACACATGGAACGCAAACTTCTATACCGGTCCCGCCATTTACTCGGAGCAGCACGGATATCGCAATCTCTTCGATACGACAGTGCTGCTGACTCCGAATTCGAAGTTCAGCGCATATATCAATTACGACATCGGCGCGAACAGCGATTCCATCCACGACGGAATTGGGGACAACAAGACGAACCTGTGGCAGGGCGTCGCATTTGCCGCACATCATCAAATCAATTCGAAATTTGCGGGAGCCGCGCGTATCGAAGTCTTCGATGATCGGGACGGCTACTCGACCGGCGTTGCGCAAACTGTGAAGGAATTCACCGCAACCGGCGAATATCATTGGCCACTTGGCCTCCTGGCTCGTGCAGAATATCGCCACGACTGGTCCGATCAGCCCTATTTCCACAAGGGTGCAGATAGCATTGTCAACTCGCAGAACACCTTCACGATCGGCCTGATTGCGATCTTCGCCCCCAAGCGCTAGGACCTCACGCCCCTGCTGGTTGCGGTCACACAACCAGCCGGAAGCAGTGAACTGAGTTCTTGAATTAATCTGATTCTCTTCATTCCATCTTGATCGCTCTCGTCAGAGCATTCCCTTAGATCTGGAACACGCCCTCGCCCGGAGTGCGATTGGCTGTCCACAGGCTCCCATAAGGCATCGATTGCGGAAGTACACTCGCACCTCTCGATCAGTTCGGTACCGCAAAGTTCAACCCAAATTGAAGGAGCATCGCGATGAAACCCAGTGTGCGGAGAGAACGGACTCTATCTTTCTCGCAGAAGCTGACCAGATTGGCCGAGCGTCTTGGTCAACCAGAGTGGCAGAAATACGGAGCCACCATGCTCGCAGGCAAACTCACAGGTATTGGACTCACGCTGCTGATCATGGGTGGGCTCACTGCTATGTTCTTCGCCAAGGTCTACGCGGCTGAAACTACGATGAAGGCTGCCGACGTAATCAACCCCATCAATACTGCATGGACGCTGATCGCCGCCTTCCTCGTCTTCGGCATGCAGGTCGGCTTCACGATGCTCGAGGCCGGTTTCTGCCGTTCGCGCGAGACGGTCAATGTGCTCATGGAGTGCATAGTTGACACCTGTCTCTGCGGAATCCTTTTTTATGCCATCGGCTTCGCATTCATGTTCAGCCACGGCAACGGATTCATCGGGTATCACTGGTTCTTCCTCCAGGATGCGCCTGAAACCTACGAGTCCACGGGTGTAGCCTTCCTTGCCGTTTGGATCTTCCAATTCGCCTTCGCTGACACGTGTTCCACAATCACTTCGGGCGCCATGATCGGGCGCACTGGGTTCGTTGGCGATCTCCTCTACTCCCTCGGCGTCTCCGGATTTATCTACCCCATAATCGGGCACTGGGCCTGGGGACCAGATGGTTTCCTCGCCACCATGGGATCGCCCGGCAATTTTCTCCCTAATCTCGGCACAAGCTTTCACGATTTCGCCGGTTCAACGGTTGTTCACACCATCGGCGGATTTATAGCTCTTGCGGGATCCATCGTTCTCGGTCCGCGTCTGGGTCGCAAGTTCAAGCGCGATGGCGGAGCGCCCATGCTGCCGCACGACCTTACCATCGCCGCAACCGGTGGTCTGATCCTCTGGTTCGGCTGGTATGGATTTAACCCCGGTTCAACGCTCTCCGCGATGGACATCGCCGGAATCGGCCGCGTCTCGGCCAACACTACGCTCGCCGCCTGCGCGGCTGGTCTCACCGCAATGATGTATGCCTACTTCCTAACCAAGAAATGGGACGTCGGCTTCACCGTGAACGGATTTCTCGCCGGATTGGTTGCAATCACCTGTCCCTGCTACTGGGTCAGCCCAACCGGTTCTATCATTCTTGGCGGCATTGCCGGAGTGGTTGTTTGCCTCGGCGTCGAACTCCTCGAATGGCTCCGCATTGATGATCCCATCGGTGCCGTTCCCGTCCACGGATTGTGCGGCATCTGGGGAACTCTCTCGCTTGGCTTGTTCGCATGCGGCAAATATGGCGCAACCGGGCCGACCGGGCCTGACAACTCTGCTCCCCTGGCGGGCCTCTTTTACCATGGGGGGTTCACCGTCCTGAAAGCACAATTCGTGGGCAGCGCGATCGTCACTACCGCCACGTTTGGCGTAGCCATGGTGCTCATGTATCTCGTAAATCTCACCGGTACTCTGCGCGTCTCCGCAGAAGGTGAGCTCTACGGCCTCGATCTCCACGAGCACGGGATCTCCGCTTATCCCGAGTACGTGATCTCATCGCTGGCTGCTCCGGCCGGCATGGCAAACGACGTGACAGGGCACTCTGCGGCTCACAACCCTTCCCCCTTGCGCAGCGCTGCCACCACGGGTGACTGATGATGTATAGCTCAGGCAGGCCCGGGGCTGAGTATCCGGGTTCTGCCCCAACCAGACTGCGAGGAACGTATGACCAAACTTGAAGCCATCGTTCGCCCAAATAAGTTCGAAGCGGTGAAAGCAGCTCTCATCGAGTTGGGCGTGGAGGGGATGACCATCTCTGAGGTCCGTGGGCACGGCCGTCAGAAAGGCCACACCGAGGTATTCCGGGGTCGCGAATACGACGTGGACTTGCTCCCTAAGATCAAAGTCGAACTCGTCATCTCCGATGACTCCGTCGAAAAGGCTATCGATGCCATCTCGAATGCTGCCTATACCGGTAAAATCGGTGACGGCAAAATCTTCCTCTACAGCGTCGGCGGCGCCGTCCGCATTCGCAGTAAAGAGCGCGACCTGGCCGCCATCTAATTCCGGACCGGGTGGAGTTTATGACGCACATCGCATTGATGCCCTCGAGTTCCACCCGGTAGTCCCCGTGACATCGCGAACGAGAGCTTGCTCGCCATAAACCGAGAGCACAGACCCATGTTGGACGTCGTGTCTGGTCAGGCTAGCTATCCTGGGAAAGTCTGGACCAACTATGAAGGTCTCTGGGTTCGTTTGTACCTTCTTCAACGTATCAGGTCCGTTCTCACGGATACCTTTCCACCGTCGCCGACGGCGCAGGTGGGCTCGAGTTCGGCGAAGTCGCGTCGCCGACAGCGGTCTCAGTGCGGACAAAGGAATCTAAAAGTTCTTTTTCTGGTGCGATGCTCATCGGCTTGCTTCCAAAGCTGGTCCAGCACGCGAATGCTGCCGTCCACGAACGCACACTCGCCCCAGAACTCCGGGTTGCAAGACGGGAAACCCGCGTGCGCATTTGCATAGGATCTGCAGCATTAAAAAAGACGTGGGTGTGGAAGACCGGGTCGAAATTAGGAAACGGGGCAAGACGAAGTCGCATATGTCGCGTCAGGTTGCTTATTATGCGGCACTTGCGCTGATTCCCGTTGTTATTCTGATTCTGTGGCTGTGGTCGCAAGCCATCGTTGACCGACCCCCTCGCCGGCCAAATCTTCACGGGTTCTTTATGCGCCGAACCCTAGACTTGAGTTTGAATGCCTCACAACCAATTTCCTGCCCGGAAGGAGAACCATGTCGACTGAGTACCGCAATTTTCTCGCGCTCCCTTACGACGAGCTTGAGGAACTAAATCTGCAGGCCAAGGCTGACCGGCTCAACCGCGTCGCCATTGATGAAATCCGCGAGAAGCGGTTGAAGTACCTGAGAGACGAGAAACGGATCAAGGCGCTTACGGTACTCTTCACCGATCTCGAAGGCCGTCTCCACCTCCTCGACTACGACAAAAAATTCCTTCTCGGTTCCTACGAGAACCTGACCTTCGACGGCTCCTCCATCCGCGGCTTTACCGCGCAGAAGGAAAGCGACCTTCGCCTCGGCATCGACTGGAGCGCATTCTACTGGGTTCCCTCTGACGTCTTCGGCAATGGCAAGTGCCTCGTCTTCGGTACCGTCATCGACAAGGACGGCACGCCCTACTCCGGCGACCTCCGCGGTGTCTTGAAGAGCTACGCCGACAAGCTCTACAAGGAAAAGGGCTATACCCTCAACGCCGCCAACGAGATTGAAGGTTTCCTCTTCGCGGGCACGGACGCCGAGCGTAAATACCACGAGACCACCAAATTCGAATTCATCAACACCGGTGGCTACTATCATTCCCTTCCGCTCGATCCGCTGCGCCAGTTCATCGACACGGCTGCGGAAGTGCAGCGCGCCATGGGCTTTCAGAACGAGAAGGATCACCCGGAAGTCGCGCCCAGCCAGTTCGAAATCAACTACGGCTACGGCGAAGTCGTTGCCGCTGCAGACCAGATCCAGCTCTACAAATTGCTTTGCCGCCAGATCGCGAACAACATGGGCTACACCGCGTGCTTCCTGCCCAAGCCCGTCGTAGGCGTTAATGGCAGCGGCATGCATACCAATGTCTCGATCTCCAAGGACAAGACCAATCTGTTCTGGGACGAGAAAGGCCAGGAGAAGCTCTCAGCTTTCGGTTGGGAGTTTATCGACCGCATCCTGACGCATGCGCTTGACATCTGCCTCGTCCTGAACTCCAGCGTGAACGCCTATCGTCGACTCGATCCGCACTTTGAGGCTCCCAACCAGATCAAGGCCTCCGCGACTGACCGCGGCTCGATGATCCGGGTTCCCATCGGGAACTCACGCTCGATGCGAACCGAGGTTCGATCGGTTGCGCCAGATGCCAACCCATACCTGGCCCTCTACGCAATCTTCAAGACGGGCATCGACGGAACGACTGCCAAGATCGATAACCTCCGTCAGGCGGAGCGCTACTTGCCCGACCACATCCAGGCGGCGATTGATGACTTCAAATCATCGAAGTGGATCGCGGAAATCCTGGGCTCCGATGTTCAGGGGCGCTTCGCCGACCTGAAGCAGGCCTCGGCAAACCGGTGCGCACGCGATCTGGGTACTTTTGTGAAGGCGCCGGAAGTGCAGTTCCATCACGAGGTCTACAACCAGTCGCTCTGGAATCTTTTCTAGACGACTATCCGGAACTCGTCTGCATTCGAGAAAGTCACATGGCGCGACCGTCTACTGGTCGCGCCATGTGTTGTGAAGAGTCAGTAGCTCGCCCGCACTCCAGCTAGCTCGAAGGAAGTTTCGGTGGATCGGTGAGGAACTCGTCACCCGCCCGCCCCACGATCTGCGATCTGCGGTCCATCAAGAGCTTCAACTCCTGATTCAGATCAATGAACTGCTGCTTCTGTTCCGCGTTCATCTGTCCGCCGTTCTCTGTGGCCCTGTTCAGGTCAACGAGCTCCGCCTGCACCTTTGGGATCTCACGGTCGATAAGCACAGGATGGATGCTGGGTGCTTTCGCCTTACCCGCTGCGATAGCGTTTCGGTTGTTCTCGCCCCAGACCGGCAGCATGCCAACGTGCCCCAGCTCGACGCGAACACCGGCTGGTCCATAGTCATTACGCACCGCGGAGAACAGTCCGATCATCGAGTCGCGCGGATCGCCGGTCTTTTCCGGCATTAGACCCTCTACGTAGTTGCGCGACTGATTGGAGAGGAAGTTCCCGAGGGAATAGAAGTTCACCGCGATGCGCCCGTCAGCCGTCGTATATGTCTCGATTGGCTGGAGCACGTGTGAATGATGCCCCACGATCACGGACGCTCCAGCGTCGAGGATTTTGTGCGCCAGTTCCACATCCTCTGGGCGAGGAGCAGCCGCGTATTCGGTACCCCAGTGGACGGATACGACGAGCAAATCACATTGAGCCCTGGCTGCCTTCACTGCGGACAGAACCTGCGCCTCATCAGCACCCGGAGCCCCACCCCCTTCGCCGGGATAGGGGAAGAAGTTCACATGCGGCTGGTTATCCTTGTCCGGATTGCGGTTCCCGTTCAGCCATCGCGTCATTCCCAGCCAGCCAACCTTGATACCGTTGGCCTCAACGACCAAGGGTTGCCACATCTGCCCGGCAGTATTACCCGACCCAACAAACTGCAGGCCGATTGCGCGTAGGTGATCCCGGGTCTCGGCAAACCCCGGCCAACCTTGGTCCATCACATGATTATTCGCGAACGAGACAATCTTGATCCCGTTCTCTTTCAACGCCTCGGGAAGGGCGGTCGGCGCGTCGAACATGAACGGCTTCGATCCCTTCGAGTGTGCAGGTGCGATCGGAGTTTCGAGATTCACAAAACCAAAATCCGCCCTCTTGAACACGTCAGCGACGTCGGAAAACAAAGATGCCCACCCGCCCACTCCCCCACCGGCCGCTTCCGCCGAAGCTCGAACTGGCTCGTGGGGAATCACATCCCCGGCAACTGCAAATGTGACCCGGGCGAGTTCATGAGGATAGGGAACAGGTGCAACCACCCGTCGAAAGTGATCGCGAACCACGGAGAAATAGGCCCCTGTGATCACAAGGCCAAGCAAGATGATCACGGCCAGTGCGGCCGCTTGCGGACTCAGTCCCAGCCAGGCCGTTGCCCGGTTCTCCGGCACCAAGGGGCTACCCTCGCCGTGAGACCTGCTCCATTTTGCGATGTGATCCATTGGGGAACTTCCCGGGGTCGGCTTAGCCTGTGTCCAGCATACCTCCAGCAAAACAGGACAGTTAATCCAGAAGCTAACTTAAGTACCCTTCAAGCCAAGCTCCGGCGGTGCGGCCATCGCCCTTCGCGAGCGGTTTCTAAGTGATCTGCGTCTATGATATGAGCGAAACTGTTAACCTTGAACAGGAAAGCGAGCAGAAAGGCCGGAGTTCAGGCCGGCAAAACCTCCCATGGCAGAGTTCGTCATCAAGTTGGCCGATGAACGCGGCCGCGTTCAGGAGCAGGTTCAGACTGCTTCAAGCGCCGAGGAACTCCGCGCGCGCTTTTTGCATGCCGGATACCATGTCTTTTCAGTAAAGGCTCGTTCCGGTCTTGGCGGGATGTCGCGACGTAAGGTGAAGCTCGAGCCGTTCCTGATCTTCAACCAGCAGTTTCTTACGCTCATCCGTGCAGGCTTGCCGATCCTCGGCTCGCTGCAAATGCTCTCGAAAATCCAGAAGAGCGCTCATTTCCGGAATCAGCTCGATGATGTCTCGAACCGCGTTAAGACTGGCGAGCCGTTATCGGCCGCTTTCGAGGCACAAACAGGCGTGCCCGTGATGTATACCACCACCCTGCTCGCAGGCGAGCGCTCGGGCAATTTGCAGGAAGTACTGGAACGCTACATTGGCTTTCAGCGGGTTTCGCTCACATTTCGCAAAAAACTGACGGCTTCGCTCATTTATCCAGGCTTGCTGCTCACCATTGTGAGCGGGTTACTCGTTTTCATGTTCACGGTTGTGATTCCACAGTTTGCCCAACTATACGACCAGATGGGATCGAAGCTGCCACAACTCACAATCGGGCTTCTAACGTTTGGGAAGTGGTCGCAGCACAACATCGTATGGATCGCACTCGTCTTTATCGCCATCGTGGTCGGACTATGGCGTTTCGCCATCACCGACAAGGGCCGCGATACGATAGATGCCATTCGTGTGGGCTTACCGGTGTTCGGCAGGATCTGGCTCAAGTATCAGGTTGCTTTGTTTTCCCGCACTCTTTCAACACTCCTTTCCGGCGGACTGCCGCTTGTTCCCTCGCTCGAAACGGCCGCACGGTCCATCTCTTCGCGCAGAGTCTCGAAAGCGGTCGGAGGCGCGATTGTAACTGTACGCGAAGGCAAGAACCTCGCAGATTCGCTTACAAACACTGGTGTTTTCCCGGATCTATCCACCGAGATGATCTCGGTGGGCGAACAAACAGGCGCGCTGCCCCAGATGCTGAACTCGGTCGCAGAGTTCTTCGAGGAGGATGTAGCTACCGCACTGACTGCTGCCCTTTCGCTCATTGAACCGGCGATCCTGATCGTAATGGGCATCGTAGTCGTCTTTATTCTTATTTCGCTTTACCTGCCGATCTTCTCGCTTGGGTCGGTTGCCGGTGGAGGACAAGGTTAATCCTTATATATGGCTGACACTACAATCACGGTGCCGACCGGGGCCGCAGTTAATGGGCTCGACGAACGGGCGCAGGCAGAGGCGCTTGCCGCACGTTACCGCGCCGATTTCGTTGATTTAAAGAACTTCAAAATCCAGCACGACCTGCTCCGCACAGTTCCGGTAGAACTGATGTTCCGTTATAACTTCGTACCGATCGAGCAACAGGCGGATGCCATGGTGATTGCGGTCAGCGATCCCTCTCGCCTGATGGTGCTCGATGAGATTGCCGGACTGCTCGGCCATCGCATCATCGCGCGCGTCGCCACGCTATCTCAGATCACCGACCTTTTGAAGAAGACCGAACAGTCGCAGCGCGTACTTGACGAGGCCAGCGAGGGCCTTACGTTTGACGTGGTCGGCGCCGAAGAGCAAGCCGAGGACGAGAGCATCTCGATCGAGAAGCTGACCAGCGATGAAGACATCAGCCCGATTATCCGCCTCGTCGACACGACGATATTTACAGCGCTCGAACGCCGCGCTTCCGACATTCACATCGAGACATACGACGATTCCCTTCACGTAAAGTACCGGATCGACGGCGTGCTGCAGGAAGCCATGGCGCCCATCGCCCGCGAGCACCATACGACGATCCTCAGCCGTATCAAGATCATGAGCGAGCTCGACATTGCCGAGCGCCGCGTACCGCAGGACGGCCGCTTCCGGGTGCGCTATAAGACTCGCCTCATTGATTTCCGCGTTTCGATTATGCCAACGGTGCATGGCGAGAATGCTGTGCTCCGCGTTCTCGATAAGGAATCGATGAGCGAAAAGTTCCGGCACCTCACGCTAGACGTGGTGGGCTTCGCCGAAGAGGACTTGCGGCGCTTTCGTCGATATATTCGTGAGCCATACGGCATGGTTCTGGTTACCGGTCCTACCGGCTCCGGCAAAACGACTACGCTCTACGCCGCGCTCAACGAAATCAAGAGCGACGAAGACAAGATCATCACGATTGAGGACCCGGTCGAGTACCAGATTCGCGGAATCACGCAGATTCCGGTAAACGAGAAAAAGGGTCTCACCTTTGCTCGCGGTCTGCGCTCCATCCTGCGTCACGACCCCGACAAGATCCTCGTGGGCGAAATCCGTGACCAGGAGACCGCCCAGATTGCAATCAACTCGGCGCTGACCGGGCACCTGGTGTTTACCACCGTCCACGCGAACAACGTTGTCGATGTTCTCGGTCGATTCCTGAATATGGGCGTGGAAGCATATAACTTCGTTTCGGCGTTGAACTGCATCCTGGCGCAACGACTCGTCCGCACCGTCTGCGAGCATTGCGTACGCAATGTCAGCTACCCGGACGAGGTTTTAATTGCGAGCGGCATGGATCCGGCGGAGTGGCGCGGATTTGCCTTCCGCGAGGGAACGGGGTGCATTGAGTGCGGCGGCACGGGGTATCGGGGACGTACTGCAATTCATGAGCTTTTGGACTTGACCGACCCTATCCGTGAGCTGATTCTTGAGAAGAAGCCAACCTCTGAGATTCGCAAGCTGGCTCAACGTGAAGGTATGTCGTTTCTGCGTGAATCCGCCCTCGACCGTGTTCGCCGCGGTTTGACTACGCTGAAGGAAATCAACAAAGTCACGTTCATTGAGGCGTCCCGATAGTGAGTCCTATCCTGAGCACACCGACTGGAGCAGCATCGTACGGGAAGCGGCCCCCGGCGGCCATCGAGTTGACCTCCGAAGGCGTCGTCGCTGCTTCCCTGCCCGGCAAGCACGAGGATCCCGTTTTTGCATTCGAGCCGCTACGTCCCGGAATTCTGGTTCCAGGAATCAGCGAGCTGAACATGACATCTCCTGAGGCGGTGTCGCTCGCCATCCGTAACGCGCTGGGCGCCGTTTCGCCAGGCACGCGGTTCGTGACGGTTGTGATCCCTGATACGGCGGTCCGCGTGTTTGTTCTCGACTTTGACACCCTGCCCACCCGAGCTTCCGAAGCGATCCCGGTACTCCGCTTCCGGTTGCGCAAGATGGTGCCCTTTGATGTGGAGCATGCCGGCCTGAGCTACCAGATCCTCACTCAGACGAAAACCGAAGCGCGTGTTCTCGTCGCCGTACTCCCGAGCAACATTCTGGACGAGTATGAAACCGTCGTTCGGGCCGCCGGCTACGAACCCGGCTCCGTCATGCCATCTGCGCTGGCCGCTCTTGCTACGCTCGAATCCGAGGAGCCAATGCTTGCGGCCTGCCTGAGCAAAGTGGCAATTACGACCTCCATTACTCGGGGTGACGACCTGCTTCTCTACCGCACCTTGGACCTGCCCGAAGATCCAGAGCAGAGGCTACTCGAAGTCCAGCGCAGCGTAGCCGTTGCAGCAGCATATTATGAGGACAAGGTTTCTGTCCTGCCCCGGGAATTGTATTTTGCCGGGAACGGCTCGGCAGGCGAATTTGAACGCTGGTTCGGAACATCAGAGCTGAAGATTATCGACTTGGCGCCTCGTCCTTCCACTGGCGTGGCGACGAATTTATCAAACATGAGCGTTGCCGGTCTTACCGGCGCATTGGCAGGAGCGGCTTAGCGTGCGCGTAACCATCAATCTCGCTTCGCGACAGTTTGCCGATATTGCGCCGGCTCTGAAGAACCTGCGGATGACAATGGCTTCGCTGGCCGGGGCCGCGATTCTGCTGCTGATCGCCCTGCATTTCGTTCACGGCAAAGCTGAGGCAGCACGCGAGCACGAGCACTCCCTTGACTCCAAGGTAGAACAGCTTCGCCATGAACAGCAGGGTTATCAGGCTACGATGCGCGAACCTGAGAATGCGCGCACATTGCAGCACGCGGAGAATCTAAACCAGCTCTTCGATGAAAAAAGCTTCTCATGGACCCTTGCAATGGAAGACCTTGAAACGGTTCTTCCAGCCGGTGTCCAGGTGACCACACTCGAACCTACCATTAAGAACGGCCAGATCTCGGTTCACCTGAGGGTCATCGGTCCGCGAGACCGCGATGTTCAACTCGTCCAGAATCTGGAACACTCACGCCATTTCGTCATGCCCCGGATTGTGGGTGAGAGCGCAGAAGCAACAGGCGGCCCAAACCAGCAGACACAGCCCGTGAGCGCATCCAGCCGCGTGGATTTCGATGTACTGGCAGACTACAATCCTGCTGGTGCCAGTGAACACAAGCACGCAAACGACAAGGCATCGGCAACAGTCTCTGACGAAACACAGGGGACGTCTTCACGGTCTCCTCACACCGGGATGGCAAGACCGCACGCACCCGTACAGCCACATAGAGGAGTAGCGCAATGACGCCGCAGAAGCCCGTTGCCAAGCGCGAACAGCTCTCCTCTCCGCTTACCTGGCACTACATTGGTGTGGCCGTGCTCGGTCTCGTCGTGCTCGGACTCGCCATACGCCTCGGCTTTGACTGGGCCGCGACGAGTTCGAGCTCGAGTAGCGCCCTGGTGAACCGCCAGATCGAATTGAAAACCCTCGAGGTGCAGACGGCCCCTTTGCGCGGAATTGAACAGCGCGTGCTCGAATCCCGCAAACAGATCCAGGGTTTCTATGCGGAGCGTATCCCGGCGAATTATTCATCTATCGCAGTACAGGTAGGTGACCTCGCGGTGAAGTCAGGTGTGCATATCTCTGGCGTGCAGTACACCCAAGGGGCAACGACCGGTAACCTGACGGAAATTTCGCTCGATGCACGCATCAGTGGCGAGTACCAGCAGATCATGCATTTCGTGAACGGCCTCGAACGTAGTCACACGTTCTTCGTGATCCGTGCAATGGCCTTCACGGGCCAGCAGGGCGGTCTCGTGAATCTTCGCCTGCGGGTCTCCACCTGGCTTCGGCCGTCCGACGTACCGAATGGGCTGCCACAGACGCCTGCTGAAGCGCCCGCCAATACCCTTCCCGCATCGCAGGAGGGCGAATAACATGGCGATCGCTCTTGGAACAGAAAACAAACGCCAGGTTTACACAGTCATCGCCCTGGCCGCAGTCATTCTTTGCGTCGGCGGATATGAAGTTTACAGCTATTTTGGTTCATCTCCGAACCCGACTCCGGCCGCTGGGGCCAGCCGGGGGAGCAGCCCCGGTGCTCGTCCTGCCGGGGAAACTGCTGCGAACCGGTCTGCGGGCCCACAAGCGCAAAAGATCTCGACAAACAACATCGATCCCGCCTTGCATCTGGACAAACTCGCTCAAAGCGAAGATGTGGTCTACGCCGGTACAGGTCGCAACATCTTCTCAGCAGAATCCGCACCGGTGCACATTGAGCAGCCGGTGAAGAGCGCCCGAATGACTCCGCCGGTCGCAGCTCCGCCACCCGGACCGCCCCGACCGCCGGCGATTGATCTGAAGTACTTCGGCTACTCGCAAGGCTCCGATAAGTCGCTTCGTGCTTTCCTGGTTCGCGGAGACGACATCTTCATGGCACGTTCGGGCGATATTGTTGATCACCGCTACAAGGTCGACTCGATCAATCCCGGAGCGGTACAAATCACAGATCTCGGCTACAACAACACGCAGACCGTTCCGCTGAGCGCAAATTAGCAGCAAATGAATCATGTTTCTCCAAGACGTCGCACGCGCTCCGGCGAAGACGGATACGTCCTTGTCGCCGTAAT
>DATNFD010000164.1:0-38358 GCA_035606555.1 Occallatibacter sp. | reverse complement strand
CTCAATAAATTGCTCTCGATCGAAAAGCAGTTCGGTCGGGACCGCACTGCGGGAATCCCGAATGGGCCGCGTACCCTCGACTTGGATATCCTGCTATCAGGCAGTCTTCAACTGAATGAGCCCGATCTCGAGCTTCCCCATCCGCGCATGTCCGAACGCGCCTTCGTGCTGGTTCCCCTCGCCGAGATCGCCCCGGATCTGTTGATTCCCGGCTCCAGAAAGACCGTCGCGGAGTTGCTTCACTCGCTCCAGACCACTCGCAAAGGTGATGTCGATGCCGTTTTGCCAATCGAGAACGATGCGTGGCGTAGTGCGGCGCGGCAATAGCCTTCTGCTGCCATTCCTGCTCGCACTCGCAGCATCTTTGCTCCTCCCTGCCCAGAAGCCTGTCTCCCTTACAATCTCGGTCATCGATAAATCCGGTGCGGCAATTGCTGGAGCGAGCATCCAGGAAGCTGCTGGACAACTCCTCGGCCGTACCGACACCAATGGACAGCTCACCGTCCATTGCCGCATTCCCTGCCACCTGCACGTCACGGCTAGCGGCTTTGCGGAAAAGTTTGTGGACACCAGCGCCAACATCACCGTTCAGCTCGATCCCGCCGCGACAAGCCAGCAGGTCACCGTCACGGCCTATCGCGCCCCTATCGCATCGCTCGAAAGCCCTGTAACCACGCGCACACTTTCACAATCCGCATTAAGCAGTACCGCCGGGTTCACGGTCGACGCACAGGTGCGCCAACTTCCTGGTGTCGAACTCTTTCGCCGCTCCAGTTCTCTTGTCGCTAACCCCACGTCCCAGGGCGTCAGTCTTCGCGGCCTTGGCTCGACGTCTGCGAGCCGCACCCTGGTCACGCAGGATGACGTTCCCCTCAACGATGCCGTCGGCGGCTGGATCCACTGGGAAGAAGAACCTGAACTCGCTATCGACCGCATCGAGGTTCTCCGTGGCGGCGCCAGCGATCTCTACGGATCGAGCGCCATTGGCGGCGTCCTCAACATTGTCCCTGTGCGGCCTTCAGCCACCACAGGCGAATTCCGCTCCAGCTACGGTGGCCTTGGCACCTACAACACCAGCGCGCTGCTCGAAACAAAGTTGGGCGCATGGGGCATCCTCGGTTCCGGTGGCGCTCTCGGCACCAACGGCTTCATCCAGCTGGCTCCGTCCCAGCGCGGACCCATCGACACCTCTTCCAACATGCACGGCCAGAATGGCATTCTCGAACTTGACCACGGTACCGGCCCGCTGCGCCTCCTCGTCCGTGGAAGTGGCTTCAACGAGGCGCGCGATAACGGAACACCTTATCAGAAGAACGGCACCCGTCTCTGGCGTTATGCCACTGGAGCCGACTGGCAAGCCCCGCACAACGCTACCGCAGCACTGCGCCTTTACGGCTCGACCGAACACTACAGGCAAACCTTTTCCAGCATTTCGAACACCTCTGTTACCGATCCAACCTGCACCGCCCGCTGCAGCGAAAGCCCGACCCGCTTTACCCTCGTTCCCGCCAACGAACTTGGCGCAGCGGCTCACTGGAGCCGGCCCATCGGTGCGGAGTTCCTCATCCTCGCGGGCGCTGACGTGCACGATGTGCGCGTCTGGGATCGCGAACGGGTCTTCTCTACAGGCGCACTCAGCAACACCCACGATCATCAGCGCGACTCGGCCGGCTATGCAGAAGCGATGTGGACTCATCACGCTTGGACTGCTACCGCCTCCAACCGTCTCGATTGGTTCCAGAATTATGACGCGCATCAAGTGAACTGGAATGGAACAGCTTGGGTTCCGGCCGCCACACAGCCGCCTTCAACCAGCGAACACATTTTCGATCCACGGCTCGGTCTCTCCCGTAAGCTCGGTTCTCACTTCGCTCTCTCCGGCTCAGGGTTTCGCGCCTTCCGCGCACCTACGCCGAGCGAACTCTACCGCTCCACTCAAGTCGGCAGCAAACTCACTCTGCCGAACTCCTCGCTTTTGAGCGAGCGCGCAACCGGCTGGGAATTTGGCCTCGCCAGCGAGTGGCACTGGGGAACAATCCGCACCAGCTACTTCGATACGCAGGTAAATCGTCCCATTGTCGCCGTCACCCTCGACCCCAGCTCGCCTCTCCTGCTCAAACGCCAGAACCTCGGCCAGATCGAAAGCCGCGGCCTCAGTCTCGACTTCGAAGTCGCGCCACGGCGCTGGCTCGCGCTCGATGGCGGCTATCAATATGCTCATGCAGTGGTCTCGCGTGGCTCGCAGGACCTTGGCAACTGGATTCCGGAAGTGGCTCGCAATATGGGTACCGTGAATCTTCGCGCATTCAAGCCTCGCCTGGGTACGCTCAGCCTGCAAAGCCGAGTCAGTGGCCGCCAGTACGATGATGATGCAAATCTCTTCGCGCTTCACGGCTACTTCCGCCTCGATGCGTACGCATCTCACGACTTCGGCCCGCACCTTCAGCTTTTCGCTGCTGCCGAAAACCTCTTCGACCGATCCATCGAAGTCTCAAAGACACCCAGCACTACACTCGCCACTCCCCGCCTCGCCCGCGCTGGACTTCAGCTGCAGTTCGGTGGCGCAAAGTAGCTCTCTGCTCTCTTCAGTAACTCTCAATTCTGCCGCTAAATCCCAGCGCAACGATTCTCAACTCTCCGTGTTTGAGTGAGTGTGAGTGGCCAGGAGCGAAATTCAGCCACCGCCTCACAGGAGATAGATACAACATGAAACTACTTAGAGTTGTTCTTGTGGCGGCACTCGCTGCAGCGCCTGCCCTTACATTCGCCCAACCCGCGCCCGCACAAGCAAAGAACCCGATCGTCAAGCGCGAGTTCAAGCAGCAACAACGCATCGGCAATGGCATCCGACATGGCGCACTCACTCCGCGCCAGGGCGCTCGGCTCGAGCGCCAGCAGATGCGCATTCGGCGCCATGTGCGTACTATGCGCGCCCGCCACAATGGCCGCCTGACCATGCGCGAACGCCGAATGATCCATCGTCGGCAGAACATCGCCTCTCGCCGCATCTATCGTGCCCGTCGTATGCATCGCATCGGGTAAGCCCCTGCGCAGGGAGTTCCTCTCAAGCTCCCTGCGCAACCTTCAACGCCTCGAAGCCCGTGCTCATTCAGCCAGATAAAATGGCGATGTGAGCCTCGCATTCAACCTGCTCAACACAACCGCATCCGGCGGACGCCGCGCAGAGATCGATCTGCCGCATCAGACCGTTGAAACCCCGGTCTTCATGCCGGTTGGAACGGCTGGCACCGTGAAAGCCGTCCCCCAGGACGTGCTTGAATCGCTTGGCGCAAAAATCATCCTCGGAAATACCTATCATCTTTATCTCCGCCCTGGACACGAAGTCATCCGCCGCATGGGCGGTCTTCATCGCTTCATCAGCTGGCCTCGCGCCATGCTCACTGACTCCGGCGGATTCCAGGTCTACAGCCTCACGCAACTCCGCAAAGTCACCGATGAGGGCGTCCGCTTCCGTTCGCACCTGGATGGCAGCAGCCACTTCTTCACACCAGAGCACTCAATGGACGTGCAGATCGCGCTCGGCGCCGACATCTGCATGGCCTTCGACGAGTGCACCGAATACCCCGCCGATCGTCCGCGTGCGGAGGAAAGCCTGCGCCTCACCATGGCCTGGGCACGCCGTTCGCTTGATCACTTTCGCGCAAATCAACATCAGGTTTCATGGCGCGCCGAATTCAACCAGAAGACCCAGAGCCTCTTCGGCATCGTCCAGGGCGGCATATACCACGACCTCCGTCGTGAATCCGCCGAGCGCCTCGTCGAGATGAACTTCGACGGCTACGCCATTGGCGGACTCAGTGTTGGCGAACCACGCGAGCTGACCCTCGAGGTTATCAGCGAAGTTCTTCCGCTGCTCCCCAAAGACAAGCCCCGTTACGTCATGGGCGTTGGCTATCCTGACGAAATCGAGCAGTACGCGCGCATGGGCGTAGACATGATGGACTGCGTTCTCCCCACCCGCGCCGCTCGGCATGCTCTGCTCTTCACCAGCCAGGGCCGGCTCAACATCAAAAACAAGCAGTACGCCGAAGACCAGGGCCCGCCCGACCCGAATTGCGATTGCATGGTCTGCCGTCGCTACTCACGGGCCTATCTGCGCCATCTCGTGCAATGCGGCGAACCTCTGGCCGCCACCCTCAACTCCATCCACAATCTCGCCTATTATCTCGGCATCATGCAGCGCGTCCGCGCCGATCTCGCCCCGCAGCCAGTCACACGTTGATTGCGGAGCCGAACTTCATTTGCCGAGTTCCTTTAAAAAGAAATCCGCCATGATGTGATTGGCCTCGATCGCCTCCGGCAGTTTCGGGTCATACCAGAACGCGTGCGGCAGCGCGTCATAAACCACCAGCCGCGCATCCACTCCGGCCAGCAGATAAGCGCGATGCAGATTCACCGTTCCGCTCAACAGCAGATCGCGTCCGCTGGTAACGAACAGCGTCGGCGGCAACCCGTGCAGATCACCATAGATCGGCGACAGCACCGGATCCTTCGGATCTGTGTCTGCCACGTAATATGGATCGTGCGCGCCCGGCTCCGGTGGATCCAAATGACCCGACAACCCGCGCAATGCGTACATCGCAATCGAATCGCCCGTGCGTGCAAAGTCGCCCATGCCGCTGAAGATTCCCAGCGCTGCCGGCATCGGCAGCCCAAGCTGCTTGACCTTGGCCGCGACTTCAGCCGTGAGGATTGCTCCTGCTGATGTACCGTAAATAACAATGTGCCGCGGCTCGTACGTCTTCAACAACTCCTTGTAAACCGCGATGGAATCATCCACGGCTGCCGGGAACTTCACCTCCGGCGAAAGCCTGTACAGCACCGCCACAACCTTGATCTTCGTATAGCCGGCAATCGGAATCGATTCCGTATATGACCCCGAATCCGAATTGAATCCTCCCCCATGAAGATCCAGCAGCACCTTATCCTTATTGCTCTCAGGCATACCCTCAGGCGTGACAATTCGCACCGGCACGCCCGCCATCTTCTCTTCAACGATCGTGTTCGGACAAATCTTTGTCCATTGCACGCGAGCGCCCGCCGTATAAGCATCCGTCATCTTGCGCCGCTGTTCGAGCGGTTGCGGGGGCCCCTGGTCGGGTTCTTGCCTGCTGAGTGACTTCTGCGCTTCGGGGCTGATGGTCTGCGGCACCGGCACCACTCGCGTCACGTGCGCAGTCCCGTTCGCGTCGATGTAGCTGGTATCGCGATTCGGCGCCTCCGCCGCTGTGGTTGGCTTCGCCGTCGGCTGCTGTGCAACAACAACGGTCGAAACAGCAATGACGCTACATGCGAGAATGCGAAGAAGTGAAGACATGCCAGTTTGCCTCCGGAACGCCAATTGTGAACGATTCTTCTGAACCGTCCACCATACCAGAACCGCAGACAAAAGATTCGAATCAACTCCAGAATCGAATCGTAATGACAGAGCCTCACTGCCGATTGGACAGCAAGCCTCTCGCATAAAACGTGGCAGCAGCCGCAGAATATGCCATAGTGATCTGTTCATTCTCACCGCAGGGGGCACGCGATGATTGCGAGAATCTGGCACGGCTATACCAAGCCCGAAGACGCCGACGCCTACGAAGCGAAGCTGAAACCGGAACTGCTCCCCGGCATCGGCAAGGTCCCGGGCTATCGCGGAGGATACGTTTTGCGTCGCGCTCTCGACAGCGAAGTTGAATTCATCACCATCATGGTCTGGGATTCGCTCGACGCTCTCAAAGCCGTTGCTGGACCTAACTACACGGTCTCCATCATCCCGGAAGATCGCCTCAAATACCTCTCGCGTCACGAAAGCCATGCCACTCATTATGAGATTCAATCCATCCAGGGCCTCGTAGGTCTGACACGCTGAGATAACGCCATCAACGCAAAAGGGAGCCTCAACGAGACGCTCCCCTCTGCGCACCTTCCACACGAAAGACCGTTAATCCGCAATGATCAACAGCCCAGCTCTGAGCAACAATTCCGTCAGGCGGTCAAGCGCCATCGGGTACTTGTAAGAAATCGCCCTCACGCTGTACCCGAGAAGATCAGCCGCCTCTGAATGCGTATATTCCTGCAACGCTATTCGGCTCAGGAGACCGCGATCGACTTCGCCTAACTGATCAAGACACCGCTCAATATCGAGCACGAAGATCACCGCATCTTCGAATGTCTTCACGCGCCGGCTCGACGCCCATCCGCGACCAATTGGCTCGCCCAGAATCCCAGGAGCTCTCCCCACCAGCATCGATGCGTACAGATAACGCCGAAGCATCTTCTCAGTGTGCTTGCGATAGAACGCAAACCTGATCTGAGGAACCGCTTCGTCCATCTCCGGTGCGGAGTTCCGTTGGTGCTCAACTCCCGTGACGCGCTGCCGATTGTTTGCGGCGGCCAGCAGGTACGGCAATTGCAGAGCAGCGCTCACCGTGCCCCTCCCTCTACTGTTGCTACAGCCCACACCTTAGGCAGTCGCCTGCTAACCGGTCGTCCCGGACGCTTGCGTGACTCTGGAGTTGGAAATGCCTCGAGCTTACCGCGACAATCAATACAATATACAGACCCCTGAATCGAGGAGCGGTACCATAAACAACCGCATCCTTCGCATATTTTTAAGTAGACCGGAATGTCGTTCATTTCTTCCCCACGCGTGAAATCTCTCCCGCCGCCGCAGTTGTTTCTGGTCTGATTGGCGAGGTAATCCGAGCCTGGCATCTGCACTCAGGGTTCTGCTGCCCTGGTCTGCGATTCCTGCCGTTGCTCGAAGGGATAATGTCATTGAGATAAGCGTGCAGATTCTGGAAATGGACAAGTCAGGGTCTCCGCAGGCTTGTAACTGCGTGTTGCCATCATTCCCCTGAGGCTCGAATCGGGCAACTACCACCCATGTTCGATTGCCCGAACCGCTCCGTTCCCGGAGAATGTCCCACAACTGTCCGAGTCTTAGTAAACCCACTCTAGGTTGACGTATCCTCTGCGTCAACGCGTCGGAAGCGCATTTCACCATTCAAGCGCCATGCCTTAGCAAGTGAGCTCCAGAAATGAAGGCAAAATACCCGATTTCAGTTTCCTCGCAGCGAACAAGGGCCACTGCTGTTGTTGCCTGCCAGTGGACATTCCACAGATGAACTTTTCCCAATTGCATGAACGCCTTCGTACGGTCTTGCTGCGCAAACTCCAGCGTGGCGATCTCTCCATAACCCTGCTCTCCAGGCAGACCGGTCTCGCAAAGTCTCACCTTTCCAGGTATCTGCATGGTGCGGGTCGGCTTTCGATCCATGCGCTTGATCGTCTCCTCAAAGCGCAGCACCTCGGCGCAGAAGACCTCGTCGACTTGGGCCAACACCCTCAATCGCGAGTTCAGCGTGCGGAGCTGGTTCCTCTGGTCTCGCACTCCAGCGCATTGTTCGAACCTGATATCAGACCGGGCGCCGTACGAATGTGGCTGCATCTGCCCTCTGAAGAGATGCAATCGCTCCACCACCCCAGAGTGTCATCGCGAGCGTCGTGGCGGAGATTCGTTGCCATTCGCATCGGGCGCGACGACGCATGTCCAATGGACCCGGTTCTGTACGAAGGTGCGATCGCCGTAATTGATCGGCATTACAATTCGCTCGCCCCTTACCATCCGCCAAGACAAAACGTGTACGCTGTCCGCGATGGTCTGCGAGTCATGCTGCGCTACATCGACAAGGCCGGAACTCATCTGATTATTCGTCCCCGCAGCATCGCATATCCTGCAACCCTGATAGACATTGCCGCCCACGTAAACCCTGGCGACTACATCGCCGGCCGCGTCGCGTTCGTCTTCACCGAGGTTTGACAATGCTGACACTAGACCGCACACGAACACTGCATGGCGAAAGGCCGACATCCATGATCGGTTCCAATCCAGAGCACTAATCGTGCCGCAACAGCAGCCCTAGCCCATATGAAATTGAAACGGCGCATAGCCGGTCGCGGCATATGCGCCGTTTCTGCTCTCTGTGGGATCACATCTCCGCAGTCGTGTCCGCGTTTTCGAAGCGCGTATAACGCGCAATGAAATTCAGATGCGCCGTGCCGGTAGGACCGTTACGCTGCTTCGCAATGATGATCTCCGATTTTGCACGGTCCGACTCGCTCATCTCCTCATCGCGGTTGTAGTATGCTTCGCGATGGATGAACATCACCACGTCAGCATCCTGCTCAATCGATCCCGACTCACGCAGATCGCTCAACATTGGTCGCTTGTCATCTCCGCGCCTCTCGCTGGCACGCGATAGCTGCGACAGCGCAACCACCGGCACATCCAGTTCCTTCGCCAGCGCCTTCAGGCCCCGCGAGATTGCCGATACTTCCTGCGTGCGATTCTCATACCGCTTGCCGCCCGCGCTCGGGAGCGTTGCGCTCATTAGCTGTAAATAATCAACCACCACCAGGTCCAGGCCCCCCAGCGTCTGCCGCATGCGCCGCGCCTTTGCCCGCATCTCTGCCAGTGAAATACCCGCGGTATCGTCAATAAACAGCCTTGACTCGACTAGCTGCTCCAGTCCCCGAACCAGCTTGTCGTGATCCTCGCGCCGGATAAAGCCGGTCTGTAGAGCGCGCTGATCGACCCACGCCTGTGAGGCCAGCATGCGTCGCAGCAGTGACTCCTTGCTCATTTCCAGGCTGAACACCGCCACAATTGCGTTGTGATTCACCGCCGCATTTTGTGCAATGTTGATTGCGAATGCCGTCTTTCCCATCGAGGGCCGCGCCGCGATGATCACCAGTTCGCCCTTCTGCAGTCCGCTGGTCATCTCGTCCAGCTTCGTGAAATCAGTCTCCAGCCCCGTTACCGAACGGCTGTTGTTGTAGAGGTTATCGATCGACCCAAACGAGTCGGCGACGATCTTGTCGAGCGCCACCAGGCCCCCGGAGACGCCCTTCTCGCTCACTTCGAGCAAGGCCGTCTCAGCCGCCCCAATCACCTCAAGCGCCGTCTCGCTCTGGTCTGCCGCTCTCGCGATCGCCGCCGAGCAGATCAGCATGAGCCGCCGTAGCAGGCTCTTGTCCTTCACGATCCGGACATAGTCCTCGATCACCGGCCGTAGCGGCAATCCCTCCGTGAGCGACGCCAGATACGCCACCCCGCCTATCGCCTCGATCTCCTTGTAGCGCGAAAGCTCGTGCGACAGCGTGACGATATCCACCGCCCGCTGCTCGTTCATCAACTCGCTCATTCGCAGAAAAATGCGTTTATGCGAATCCAGTGAAAAGTCGTCCGCTTCCAGCTTCTCCGCAGCTTCCGAGTGAAAGGCGTTATCAAGCAGAATCGAACCAAGAATCGTCTTCTCGGCATCAATGTTCGCGGGAAGGCCGGCGTCGAGCGATGTGATGTCAGGCAGGGTGGCCATACCTTAGAGTTTAGGGCGAAGCTGCATCGCATTCTCAGACGCGTGTCATGTGAATAAACACGGCGAATGAGGAAACCTAGGAAATCTAACCTTTGCCGGCGCTCATATTCCGGAGCCGCGGAAAGTAAACACCCCAAAAAGCGATGGCCCCAACTCAACGAGAAGGGGCCAACCTCAGCAGCGTTGGAACGACGGCGCGGGCACCGAACACTCGATCTCCCACCGGCCGTCAGGCTGAGCTTATTGAACGATGGTCATGCTTGAAACGCTTCCCATGTTCAAGTCGAATTTATTGGTCCGCAGGAAAGGTATGACGAGCGGGTAGTTGTAAGTGACGGTCACCTGCACTTGGTTACCGATGCTGTTGCTTCGAGTGCTGGAACAGGAAATCCAGGTTGCGGGAGTCGTTCCATCGGTCGTGCACCACCGCACATTTGTTGTGGCGGTAGCAGAGTAGGGGTAACCCAGGGTCTTGACGTACTGAGCGATATCGTTCGCCGTCGCCCCGAACTGGTTGCCATCGGTCGGAGAGCAATATGAATTGTTGCTCAGGTATGTTGGGCAATTAGCCCCCCGGACGATGGCAAATCGGGTAGCTTCTCTGGCCGCATCCGCAGCGAAGTGATAGCAATACAGAGCGAATGACATCTGAATAATCCCGAACAGAACAGGAATCAGAATCAGGCAGGACAGGGCCATCTCCACGAGTGAGCTGCCATCCTCACAGAGCGCGACCCGGCGGTCTGCACCCCAGACTAATCTTGGGAAACCATCGATTTTCATTGGTTCGACACCGTCTCGGTCGACTTACCCATCAGGGTTATGGTAGGTTTCCAGCCCGGCAGAACGACCATGGGCGAGAAGGTAGTCTTAGTCTGGACCGTGACCGCCGTGATCATGGACGCATGGTGATTCTGACACGTCTGATTGTCGTTACAACTCGAGGGCGTGTATGTGGTATCGGAGCAGGTGCAGCTCTTGGTTATCGGTGTCACTACTGAGACTGCATTGCTACCAATCAGATTGGGCGAATCCCCGGCTGCCGCATTGGTGATTCCCGTATTATCAGCCAGGGCCTGCTGGCTGGATGCAGCATAGACTGCGGCGGAGTGAGCTGCATTTCCAACCTCGATGGCAGCATAGGCAATGCGCGCGAACTCGGCCGCGCCCAGAAGCATGAGGCAGAGCATTGGTAACGAAAGAGCGAGTTCGAGCAAGGCCGTTCCCTCTTCGTCGGATCCTTGCTGAAGCTGCTTCAGCTTTATGCCAAATCTGAAAAGTTTGACTTCCATGTTTTTCTCCTACTGCACCAGAGTGATTACCCGAAACGGCGAAGTGGTCGGGTTCAGTGCGCTGTAATTCTGCAGATTCACCGTGCCATTCAGATAAATCGACCCCACAATCAGCTGAGTCGCGTTAACGGCGCCACCCTGATCGTGAAGCGTCACCTGCGCGCTCGGTGCGTACACCGCGCCATCAAAGATCGAACTGCCGCTTCCGAATTGAAGCGTCATAGGGTTGCTGTCGCTTGCAACCTGATAGATCGCGAGACCGTCGTAGATATTGTTTGGATCTGCCGGTGCCCAATCGCTGAATGTCGTGGCTGTACCGCTGTCGTACGTGCCGCCCGTGACGATAACAGTTGCGCCACCATTCGTGTTCGTCGCGGGGTTTGAGATAGAGCCGTTTCCCTCCCCGATGGTGGTGGCTCCGGTAATAGTGACGCCCGTTTCAAAAATGTAGTTACCCGCTTTGAGAGTGGCGTTGCTGAGGGTGACAGGAGTGATTTTTCCTTTCGTTATGGCACTGTCCTTATAGCAAACATAGTTACCGTAGCCTGGTCCAGCGACGGTCCCGCTGAGGGTTCCACCCGAGGCCGCTAGATCGATAGTATTTCCGGCGTTGCAGTTCGTGGTTGGGTCAATGGGCAACGTCTTCGCATAGGGCGAGCTCTGCACGCCGCTGTTTAAGGTAGTGGGAGCACCTGGATCTCCCTTACAGTTGCCACTCGAATCCTGACCTCCATGGACTACGATCTCTCCTCCCGGCGAAAGGTCCGATTTTCCGGCACTACCCGTCACGCACAGGGCATTTTGGCTGCTGGAGTTGACGTAGACATCGCAACCAGACGCATTGATCTTGCCGGCTCCATGGATGTCGAGCGTGTCGTTTCCGGTCGGATCCATGACATACATGCATGTGTGTGAGTAACCCGGAGCCCCGGCGACACCCATTGCCGAAACATTGACGTTGTCGAACGAATGGTTCCCGAAGAAAAACGAGCTCATCGTATGCATGAAAAACGTCGGATTCGGCTTCGATAGCTGAACCTTGACGCAGGTTGGGCAGGAGACATTTCCCGGGCTCAGAGTGGGCCCAACGGTCACCAGGACGTTGTTGGCCGAAACCGCTTGATCCACACCGTTGGCCTTGGCGGCGGCGTAGACCTTACTGTTCACACTCGTTGAGCCCGTGCCGTTGTAAAACACCTCAGTAGCGCCCGCCAGCGCGGCCGCGTCTGCTGCGGTCTGCATCTGCCGCCGGGCATTGAAGAGTACCCCGACATCCACCGCGAGACCGAGCGCACCCAGCAGGCAGGCCATGGAGAAGGCTGTCATTACAAGCACTTGCCCCTTTTCATCGCGAAGAATTCTCATGCGCATCCTTTACACACAAATGACGGGATTTAACTCCAGCGTCTTCCGCATCCCGCACAGAATCCGCGCCGGCGTACAGCGCAACTCGCGAAATCTTGCAGCCCCAGATAAAAAGCGGAACGTGTGTGAATTCTAGGAAGTAAGTAGATGCGGAACAAGTGCATTTAGGTACTTTCTGATTACCTAAGTTCCTGATCCCCAGGCCAAATCTAGATATCAACGTAACGTAACGTAACCTGCGTACCCGGCCAATCATTCCTGACGCCTTTTCAGACGAAGCCACTTGGGGCCGCCGAACTCAAACAAGCTCAGCCCGGAGCGGCGGCCCCACCGAATAAAAGTCGTGTTCGAATGGGCTGCCCTTGTACTACGGAGGAACGTCTACTGCGAAATCGCCATAGACGACGTGCTGCTGATCTGGAGCACACGACCCGACTTGGGCCAGAATGGGA
This sequence comes from Occallatibacter sp., assembly GCA_035606555.1. Lineage (GTDB taxonomy): Bacteria > Acidobacteriota > Terriglobia > Terriglobales > Acidobacteriaceae > Telmatobacter. The sequence continues at coordinate 25,860 of DATNFD010000164.1, read as the reverse complement.
TGGCAAGCGGAAAGCTGTAGCTCACCGTCACGGATACAGGATCGCCCCGGTCATGTCCGCTGGGCCAGCTCGCCGACGCCGACAGGTTCCCCTTGCTGATTCCAGGGAATCCCATCTTCTGCACGTAACTGTTCAACCCCGCCTGGTCGATGCCGCAATCCGAAAATCCAGTGCAGGACGATCCCCTCACGATGGCATACCTGGTCGCCTCACGCGAAGCCTCTGCTACGAACACATACGAATAAAGCGCGCCGCAGAGCGCGAAGATGCCGAACAACGACATAAACAGAACCGACGCAGACAGCGCAAACTCAGTCAGGCTCGTCCCCTCTTCATCGGTGAATCGCAGTCTCAGCTCAGCCAGTCTCATAGCAGCGAATCTCATTGCAGCACCTTCTGCTTTGCGGTCCCGACCAGGTTGTAAGTCGCTGGCAATCCGGGCACGTGAATCAAGGGATTGAACGAGGTCTGCACCTGAACCGTAACCGTCACCTCCGAGTACGATCCGGGGCACACGGGCGACTTCGGGTCATTCGCAGTGCAGTTCACCGTTGATCCGTCGCTCGCGCAGTTGCACGCATAACCGGTCGTGCCGCTTGGAGAGGTCATGCTCAGGGCTGAGGGATTCACGAATTCGCTCCTCGCGGCCTGCAGCATCCCCGATTGATCCAGAGCTCTCGCGTGATCCTGCGACCCATACTGCGCAGCCGCCTTCGCTGCATTGTTCACCTCGATCGCGGCAAATCCAAGCCTGCCGAACTCAACCGCACCCAGCATCAGCACCACAAATAAAGACATCGACAATGCTGTCTCGACGAGGGCTTGGCCTTCTTCCTTGCCTCTCAACATTCGATTCTCCTTATTCCACCAGAGCCACATACTTGATCGGCGAGCTGCTCGGCGTATAGCCCGTAATGGTTAGCGATGCTGGACCATTGTCAATGTGATCCACCACCAGGCCCCCAACCGTGAAGGTCGGGCCACCATTGTCCTGCATCGAAAGTGTCGCTCCCGGAGCATAGACCCAGCCTCCCAGTGTCCCCCTCGTACTCCCAGCTTGCATCTTGATAGTGTTCGTATTTGAAATTGGCTGGTAGATCACGAGGCCGCTGTATGTTCCCGTCGTGGGAGCCGTCAGATTTACGGTCGACCCCCCCGGCTTTATCGTCAGCGACCCGCTATTCATGATCGCCAGCGTCACATTTGTTCCCGTCACCGCGCCATTGATCGTTACATCGCCGGTAAAGATATACAGTCCGTTCAATGTCGCGTTTCCAAGATTGACTGTTCCGCTGTAACATCCTGCTGCCGCCGTGCCTGTAAGCTTGTTCCCCGAAGGCGCCGGGCAAGTGGCCGGCACCGTGGGACCCGGCACATCACTAAATGGCACCGACTGCGGCAGCGTTTGAAGAACCGTAGGACTGCTCCCCGGCGCGATCGTCACATTGTTCGGCATTGAGCCCACAATCGAAATCGAAGCCGCAGAAACTCCGGAATTGGCTGCCTTACCCGTGTCGTCCTCTACTGTGCTGCTGCTCGAGTTGATGTAGACTCCGCAGTTGGACGCATCGATCTTCCAGTTTCCCTGCACCTTGAGAGCGGTTCCGTTCTTGTTGGTCAGGTAGATGCAGTTGTCGGCGGCCCCCGGAGCCCCCGCCACAGCTCGTGCTCCTACTCCGACAGTCCCTGCGCTCTGGCCCTTCCAAAGTGCGTAGAACGCGCTGTAGAAGAATGTCGGGTTTTGCTGCGACACGATCGCCTCGAAATAGCAATCCGTGCCCACACATCCCCTATGCGCCGCGGGGGAAGCTGGATTCGTATTCACAGCTACGCTCACGCTGCTTCCGCTTACATTCGCCTGGCCGGCCTTATTCCCGGCATCAATTGCAGCTGCCTGCGCCGCACTCCCATTGGTTCCCGTGTAAGTGTTGATATAGCGAAGCGCCGCCGCTGTTGCTGCAGCGTCAGCTGCGTTCTGCAGCTTGCGCCGGCTACTGAACAGGATCCCCACATCTACGGCCAGCGCCATGAACCCCATAAAGCACACCATGCACAACGCTGTAATAACGAGGGTTTGACCCCGATCCTCAGTGAACAGCCTCATTCAAACCTCCAGTGCACCCGTACAGCTAATCCATTGCTACGCGCACTGTGGATTCCGAGCGGCAGACAACAGCCCGTCAGGAGTTCCGCAGCAGTTCTCGCCAGGGTTACGGAAGTCCATGGAGGAGGTGGCCCTGAGTCGAGGAGACTATTTAGATCTATGACGAGAATGATCTCCCGACTGACGAACAGCAATGCCACTAACGGGTTAATTACTTAATCAGTTACGAAATTTATTGCCTGTAAATAAAATCAATAAGATACAAGTTACGCAGGGCACATTACCCCAATAAACGCACAGTTCCCTGTGCCTTCCAATGCCAATTTCTTGCTCTTTGAGGAATTGCGGAAAGTTACTCCAAGATGTGCGAAGCCTGTCCGCTCCGGGCTATTCGCTGATCATCATCTTGGACACGCCGGTGATGGCGAGTGTCCTGCCTCCCGGTATGCCGAGAGGGAAGTTGTAGGTAACTACAACCTGCACTGAATTTCCGATTGCGTTGCAACCAGCGGTGTTACACGGGGTGTCCCAGCTAGCGACCGAGAAACCACCACCCGAACTGTCATTCAACCTACCGAACCAAGTCGGGGTGACCGTAATCCTGCTCTGGTCTATGCCCATGAAACTCAGGCTTTTCACATAGTTATCTAGCGGTGTACCAGAGGCACTCGGAGGATTCGTCGAGCCCGTCGGATTGAGATTGCAATCCACGAAATTGCTTTGGACGATGCAGGAATTGGAGCCGCGTATTGCGGCATAGCGGGTTGCCTGATGCGCGACGTTGCACACGAAGTTGTATATATACAGCCCATACGCCACTTGAAATATGCCGAAAAGCATCGGCAGGTAAACAAAAGCACACACTAGGGCCATCTCGACCAACGAGTTCCCGTCCTCCCGGCGGCTTCTTTTCACGCAAAAGCGAATTGCACGCAACACCAGTGAGAAGTCAGCTTTGATCAAGTTTGCTCTCAAAATGTGACCTCCTGCTGGGAGTACCCGTTTATGGTGAAAGCTGATCCAAGCGGAAAGAGATTAGGAACCGATGCGGCCGGTGAACACTGTGCCGACGTGTGAACCGAAACCATGATCACGGGCTTTTTCCCGCACGTGTACCCTGCCGAAGTCGCTGAAAAAGCGCAAGCGGTATTGTCGGAACAGATGCAGGAAGTCGACGCCTCAACTGTAAACGAGGTGCACGATCTGGTAACGAGAGGCGCATCTTTCTGTGCTGTGATGTAAATGCCGCGAGCCGAAGTACAGGTGTGGGTCGTGGTGTCCGGCACCCTGCCATCGCAATCCGTATACCCGCCTCCTGTCGAGGCCGCGTACTGTGCGGCAGATCTGGCCGCGTTCGTGATCTCGTTCGCTTTGTAAGCGAGATCCCCAAGTTCCACCGCTCCAAGCAGCAGCGCCACAAAAAGCGGAAATGTCAGCGCTGTCTCCACCATTGCGGATCCGGATTCGCAGGTTCGGAACCACTTGAACCACCGCACGAATGCTTTGCAGCTCATCCTGTGCACTCCTTACTCGACGATCCGCACGACATCCAGCGGCGAAGTCGTGTATGCGAGGTTGTAGTTATAGATCTCCAGATCACCGCTCTTGTTCCATAGCTCGTCGGCAATGATGTTGGTGACCGACAGACACCCGCCATTGTCCTGCATGTAGAGGACATCCTGCGGAGCATAAACGGTGCCAACAATTCCAGGCGTTGTCGAAGTGGAAGAGCACTTATTAGACAGTTGGTTAGGACTGCCGCCGCTGCCGAACTGAAGATTAAGACACCCATCGCCGGCCGGAATTGTTCCCATTGAGGAAATCGAACCCGGGCAGGTTGGACCGGTTGCGCCGTGTGAAGGAACCAACAAGGCCATTCCGGTGTAAGGTTCTGTACTCGTAGGACCGCTGATGAAGAGGTTGGTGTTCGCCTCCTGGAAATTGCCATCCTGGATCTCTGTGGTTCCTGTGATCTTGATGAAGGAGCTTCCACCGGCGACATTCAACCCGTGCTGGAAGACCCAGGCCGAGTTGGCATCGGAACCAAGGCTGGTAGTGAGCTGCACATTGGTATCGCTGAAGCAGGCCACATTGACGGTGGGTCCTCCGGCACCGGTCGGCGAATAGCCGCTTGGAGTGACGGTTTGGGTCACGCCGGTGGAGGTGTTCTTCAGTGTGATCGTGCTGCCCGTCTGCGTGAGCGTCACGGTCACGGACGCGGGACTTCCCCAGCCGAATGTATTGCCAGCGGTGCAGCCCTGATCGGGCATTTTCATGTCCGCAAGCGGATCGTTTGCAGACCCACCGCCACTCTGAACATTGCTCTGCGTCTGGTTGCAGTTCTGGCTGCTGCCCTGCGATCCGACCACCAGGATCTGCCCGGAATTGATGTCAGCGCTATTCCCAGTTGTACATATGGCGCTCTGGGAACTCGAATTCACCTGGATGGAGCAGTACGGAGCAGTGATCTGCGCTGCACCCTTTACGTAGAGGGATTTGTCCGCTGTCTTGTTCAGCACATACAGGCAGGTTGTTCCTGGAACCAACCCGGCCACCGCGCGAGCGCCCACATTCATGGGGTTATAGGCAGCCGACCCGCCGCTGAACATGCCGGCGAAAGTCCCGACGAAAGGACTCGCGCTCGGCTGCTTGATGATCACTTCGTAGTAGCCGCTTCTATGCTGACCATACGCAGCGGCTGCCACCGAAATAGTGGCATTCGAGGGCATACCATTTATCTTCGCCGCACGGGTGGCGACTGAAGTCGCATCTGCGGCACTGGGGGAGACGGAAGCCCCGCTTGAGTCCGTCGAATATTGGGTGCAAAACTGCCCGCCATAGGTAGCGCACAACGCTGCCGCTACCACAGCTGCATCGGCCTGCGTTTGCACTCTGCGCTGCGTTCTGAAGCTGACGCCCATATCGATCGCCAGGGCCATAAACCCCATGAGGATGCATCCCAGCAGTGCCGTGAGCACCAGCGTCTGTCCTTCTTCATTCCGAAACCGCTTCATCATTGGTAGACCTCCCTGCCGCGCTCGTTCGCTTGACAGGCTTCTCACGAAATTTTCTGACTTGTCCGAGATTGCACCGGTCCAAACCACAGATAGCCCACCGGTCACGTCTTACACCTGGATCCGGCACCCCCTTCCCCCGCCGGGAAGCATCGAGCGCCGCGTTTCTTTACAACCAGCTTTGAAGAATCTGATTATCCGATTTTGTCAGAAGCGAAAGCAATGGAAATGTGCAGGATAGCCGCTGTTTACAGGCCTCTTGCGGTAACTCGGCACGGGTAGAAAGTCACATGCTCAGAGTTACCGGCGCAGCATCCGGCCAGGCATGAAATTGCCCTATCCGCACACTGGCTTCAACTTAGCTGTCACCCCTTCGGGGCAATTACTTGGCGTCCGGCTTCCACCGCAGCACCGGCTTCCGTGCCGCCTGCACTTCGTCCAGCCGCGAAACCCGGGTCGAGTGCGGCGCCGATTTCACCAACTCGGGCGTCTCCTCCACCTCTTTGGCGATGGAACGCATGGCCTCGATGAACAGGTCCAGCTCCTCCAGCGACTCGCTCTCCGTCGGCTCAATCATCAGCGCCCCGTGCACAATCAGCGGAAAGCTGACTGTATATGGGTGGAATCCATAATCGATCAGCCGCTTGGCGATGTCGCCCGTCTTCACGCCCTTTGCCGCCTGCCGCTTGTCGCTGAACACCACCTCGTGCATCGACGGCGTCTTGTAGGGCAGCTCGTAGAGGTCTTCGAGATTCTTCCGGATGTAGTTCGCGTTGAGCACGGCATCTTCCGTCGTCTGCCGTAATCCATCCGGCCCATTCGCCAGAATGTACGCCAGCGCGCGAATAAACATTCCCGTGTTCCCGTAAAACGCCCTCACCCGCCCAACCGACTGCTGCCGGTCAAACTCCCAATGCAAAAACGAATCGGAACTGGGTGCCCCAGGTCTCGATTTTGAGACCTGGGATGAAGAGTCCGCTTTGCGAACCAACACCGGTGTCGGCAAAAACGGCTCCAGAAACTTCTTGCACGCCACCGGGCCCGATCCCGGACCACCGCCTCCATGGGGCGTCGAGAATGTCTTGTGCAGGTTCAGGTGCATCACGTCCACGCCGAAGTCGCCCGGGCGCACCTTCCCTACCAGGGCATTCATATTTGCGCCATCCATGTAGAGCAGCGCGCCCTTTGCATGCAGAATGTCGGCAATCTTGTGGATCTCGTTTTCAAATACGCCCAGCGTCGAAGGATTCGTCAGCATCAGCGCAGCGGTATCTTCATCTACCTGCCGCTCCAGCGCTTCCAGATCGATTCCTCCCTGGGGATTGGACTTGAGATTCTCTACCTGGTAGCCGCAAATCGCCGCCGTCGCCGGATTCGTTCCGTGCGCCGAGTCCGGAATCAGAATCTTCCGCCGCGCATTCCCGCGCGACTCGTGCCATGCCCGCACCAGCAGTATGCCCGTGAACTCACCGTGCGCTCCCGCCGCCGGCTGCAGCGTGATCGCATCCATTCCGGTAATCTCAATCAGGCAGCGCTGCAGCAGATCGATCACTTCCAAAATCCCCTGCGCCAGCGACTCCGGCCTGTAAGGATGCGCGTCTGCCAGCCCCTCGATCCGCGCCACAAACTCATTTACGCGTGGGTTGTACTTCATCGTGCACGACCCCAGCGGATACATCCCCAGATCGATCGCATAGTTCCACGTCGACAGCCGCGTGAAGTGGCGAATGATCTCAATCTCGCTCAGCTCCGGCAGCCCCGCCTTCTCCTCGCGATAGGCTGCGCCCAGCACTGCCTTCGCGTCTACCTCCGGCACGTCGAGCGGCGGCAGCTTGTACCCGCGCTTCCCCGCAGCCGACTTCTCAAACACCAGCCCTTCGTTCTGAGTCTGATGCGGCCGAACCTTGCCGATAGTGCGATTGATTCCACCTTCAATTGCCGCCATTGATCGATTCCTCTACGTCAGTGCTTGTAACCGGTACAAACATCAATTGTGATCGGTACATGATCTTACGACCGGTAAGACATCGCTCTTTCGACCGGTGCCAATAGCTTTGTAACAGGGCACGACTTCAGTCGTGCCGCATCTGCTTAATTGCTTCAAGCGGGCTTTAGCCCCTGCGGGTAGGCCTGATCCGCTTTCTTTTTCGCCAAAAAACGATAGCAGAACGGAAATTCATCTGCCGAGGTCACCAAGCCCGCCTTGACCGGGTTCTGCGCAATGTATTCACGATGCGATTCGAGGCTTTTCCGGCCCAAGACCTGTACTTCAGAAAAACCGCGCTGCCAAACCTCGCCTTTGTAATTCAATTCGCGTGATAACCGAAAAGAGAATCGGCCTTTGATCAACTGCATTGCCTTCTCAACTGTCGTTCCCTGATGAACGGTAAGCAGTAAATGCAAATGGTCGGGCATGATCACAAAGTCATGCAGATCGAAGGCGCGCTCCGTCACAAGCGATCGAAGAACTTGAATCAGCAAGTGCGCATTGCGTTCGGATTGCAACAGCCGACGGCCCATACTCGTCTTCGTAGTCACGAAGAACACCCGATCCGCTTGCAGGATATGCTCGGACGACGAGTTGCGTTTTGGCTGCGCCATTCACAGGGACTAAAGCCCCATCCTTTCTGCACATTCAAAGGCACGACTGAAGTCGTGCCCTGTTACAAAACTCCCGCTTTCGGTCCATCAAATCCACGATGACGAGTCTCGATCCACGCCTCAGGCTCTTCTTTCCACATCGCGATTCTTCGGGCAACCTGCTGCCATTGGCATGTGCCTCATCGCACTTCGTACCCTCCTACGCCTCCACCGGCGCCGATGCCAGCACCTTCGCCGCGTGATCGATCGTCTCTCGTGCCACTACTTCCGTTGCGCACCAGAGCGTCGAGTTCTTCAGCTCCGGATACCACCTGCCTAGATCGAGCCCGCCCACGATCTTCTCGTCCAGCAACCGCTGGGTCCACTGCGCCGTCGGCTCCTGCGTCTGCAGAACAAACTCATGGAATCTTGGAGTGTCCTTAAACAGCAGCTTCGCTCCCGGCTGCGCGCTCAACGTCTTGGCTGCATACGCTGCTTTGGCCAGGTTGTGCTCGGCCAGCTCGCGCACGCCTTCCTTCCCATACACCGTCAGAAAGATCGTCGCCATCAGCGCAACGAGAGCCTGGTTCGTGCAGATGTTTGAAGTCGCCTTCTCTCGGCGAATATGCTGCTCGCGCGTCGACAGCGTCAGGACAAATCCGCGATTCCCGTTTCCATCTACCGTCTGTCCCGCAAGCCGTCCGGGCATCTGCCGCAGATACTGCTCCTTCGCCGCAATCACCCCGCAGAACGGACCGCCGTAGCTCAGCGCAACTCCGAACGACTGCGCTTCCATGCTCACGATGTCCGCCTCAACGGGAGGCCGCACGATGCCCAGAGAAACCGCTTCCGCAATCGACACAATCAGCAACGCGCCCTTCTTGTGCGCGATCTCTGCAACTGCCGGAATGTCCTCGATCACGCCAAAGAAGTTCGGACTTTGCACCAGTACAGCCGCCGTCTCTTCGGTCACCGCAGCTTCAAGCGCCTTCAGATCCACGCGCCCGGTCTCGGGCACGTAGCCAATCTCCGCAGTCGGCAGGTCGCGATATCGTAGGTACGTCTGCAGCACCTCGCGATACTCGGGATGCACAGTCGACGCTACCACCGCCTTCTGCCGCCCCGTCACACGCATCGCCATCAGCACGGCTTCCGCGGCGCCCGTCGAACCGTCGTACATGCTGGCGTTCGCCACATCCATGCCGGTCAGTTCCGCAATCATTGTCTGAAATTCGAAGATCGCCTGCAGCGTTCCCTGCGTAATCTCAGCCTGATACGGCGTGTAGCTCGTCAGAAACTCGCCACGCTGCACCAGCGCATCAATTACAACCGGCCGGTAGTGCCGATAGCACCCCGCACCCAGGAAGCTTGCGTAATCGGTCGCGTTCTTCTGGCCTGCCGCTTTGAAATACGAAACGATCTCGCTCTCGCCCTGCTGCCTTGGCACATCGAGATCGCGCGTGAGCCTGTACTCCGCCGGAATAATCGCAAACAGATCGTCGATAGCCTTCGCGCCGATGGCCTTCAACATCTGCTCGCGCTCAGCCGGACTCTTTGGTAGATAACGCATGATTTGACACAATCCTTTTCAAGGAACAAGAGACTAGGGACTATGACTTTGCACGCAACGACTTAATTACGCCACCCAGCATCCGTCCAGCTTCACCGCAAAACTCTTCAGCTTTCCCAATCTGTTCTTCCGAGCCAAACCGCAGTTCCTTCGCGATCACAATTTGTGTTTCAACTTCAGAACACGAGCCTCGTGCATGCCCCAGAAATAATAAGTACTCCCCACGAGTTGACCGCCCATACCCCTCAGCAATGTTGCTCCAATCGAAACCGCTGCTCGGCGCATCTGGCTCGTGAGCCCAAACCTCTCCGAGTCAGGAAATCCAGAAGTCAGCTGGAATACAGCTACCGTAAGTTGAATTGACCTCCGCCATACTGCCAGATCCCTGAATGATTGGCCCACGTGCTCGCCCTCATCGGTTGTCCCTACGTCCCTAGCTGCCCGTCTCCTCGGAGACAAACTTCTCGTACGCCGCCGCGTCCAGCAGCTTCTCAAACTCCGCCGTATCCGCAAGCTCCACCTTGATGATCCATGTATCGTGCGGAGCCTCATTAATCTTGTCCGGCGACGTCTTCAGTTCCTCATTCACCGCGCTGACAGTCCCGCTCACCGGCGAGAACAAATCGCTCACCGCCTTCACGCTCTCCACCGAGCCGAACGAATTATTTGCCGTCACCGAGTCGCCCACCTTCGGGACATCCACATACACAATGTCGCCCAGCGAGTTCTGCGCGTAATCGGTAATCCCAATGGTCCCGATCTTCCCGTCGAGCGAGATCCACTCATGTTCTTTCGTGTAGCGGTAGTTCGCCGGATAAGCCATAAAAAGAAAAGCTCCTTTCAACTAGAGGAAACGAAGCTACAGTGTACGACTTGCTGCAGCCTCGCGGAGAATGAGGAAAAGACAGCATCTTATCCCGCCAAATCCGCACACGGGCCCTACTTTGATGGGCCAAAGCCCGCATAAGGTTCAAGCGGCAAGATCGCGCTCAGCTCCAGCATTCCCGCCTTGTAAATCGGCAGAGTCGCCACTGCGTCGCGCACCTCGGCCTCGCTCCCCGCCTCCCAGATGATCGCGGCTCCCGGTGTGTCTCCGCGCTTCCACACCTGACGCAACAGCCCGGTCGCATACATCTCCTTCACACGTTGACCCTCCTGTGCAATCAGCTCAGGTGTGAATGCCTCCGCCGGGAACGCATCTGTCCTCCGGCGCGAAAGCGTCAAAAATTGCATAGTCAATCTCCAGGTCTTGCTACAGAATCAGGCCGCGCTCGTTTCAAAATCTGCCGTAAGCCGCCGATAGTCCACCAGCATCTTCGCCCGCCAGATCAGAATCATGCCGAACGCAAGAATAAAGAAGATTCCAGCCGTCTGCTGCGCCGTGAGGATCCTATCGAAATACCCTCGCGCAAAAAACCGTACTCCCGCCAGCACCAGGATCACCAGCAGAAACGCGCTCGAGCGTTTCATCCTGACCGTCTCACCCTGCCGCTCCAGCCGCGTCGTCAACAACAGTGGCCACGCCAGAATCACCGCTCCGATCAGAAAAGCTGTCAGCGCCCACGTCCATGGCACCCGGAACGCCGAGTCCACAAACATCGAGAACCCTGTCGCCATCCCCAACGGCGGAATGATGATCTTCCGCAGCGAAACGGCTGTCCGCGTCTCTCGCAGCCGCCAGATGATGACGGCCACAGCCCCCGCCCCCGCCACGAGCACCGAGCCCGCCGCCTTTGCAAAAAATGGAGGAATAAGGGAAGCCGCAACCATGACTGTATCTATCTTATGGGATTCCCGATTTCGGCGCGACGAGAGCCCGCCTATCTTTGGCCGCCATTCAGTGTCAGCTCACTTCTTTCCTATTTGCTGAAAAATTCTCCCCGGCCCCCGTCCGCCCAGGGATCATAGTGCTCTGCAAATCTCGCCCGCTGCTGTACCGAGGGATGGCTGTCCAGCCAGAACTCCACAAATGCATTCGGCGCAGGGTCCTCGAGCCAGGCCTCTCCCATGTGGTTGAAAGCCGACACTGCCGTCTTCTGCGGATCGGCAACCAGCCCGTGAATCGCCTCTTGCCCGTACATGTCGGCATGGTGCTCGAAGCGTCGGCTCACCGCATTCCCCAACGGCTCTGACACAAAGTTCCCAATCGAAAACGTAAAAAACAAAACCAGAAACCCCGTCCGGCTGGACATCGCGCTCACCTTCCAGCTCTCGCCGAACCGCCGCACCATCCACTCCGCCAGATGCGCGCACACCCAGAACATGAGCCCGAGACCCGCCAGCATCAACGTCAGCCCCTTCTGAATATGGTCCAGTACGTAGTGCCCGCTCTCGTGCCCGAAGATGAACATGATCTCGTCATCGGGCATCCGGTCCATCGTCGTATCCCACATCACAAAGCGCTTGCTCGATCCGATTCCGGTGACGTACGCATTGATCCCGTTGCTCTTCTCGCTGGCCTTCATCAGGAACATCCGCTCCGGCGGGATCTTCGTTCCCGTCCGCGCAACCACCTCTTCCAGCTTCGCCACCAGCGCCGGATGTGTCGCCTCGAGCGGTGAGAACTTGTTAAAGATCGGATCCAGCACCAGTGGCGCGAGAAAAACCGAGATGAGCACCAGCGGAAGCGAGATCACCCAGATCCACATCCAATAGCGTCGCGGCGACTTCCGCACCACCCAGTTCAGAAACAGCGCAACCGGCACCCCGATCCCCAGGGACACGCCGAGCCCCTTTGCGTTATCGACACACCACGCCGCCCAGCCCTGCACGCTTACGTGATACTTCAGGCTCGCTGCATGCGCAATCACCCCCAGCGGCAGATCTGCCACCGCCAGGATCACCAGCACAATCACAAAGAATCCAATTCCCTGCATCCATCCCGGTTTCAGCGTTTCGCGTGTCCACACGTCTAACCGCGTAGCCAACCCTGTTCTCAGCAAGGCCCAAAGAACAATGAGTCCCCACACCGACCCGGCAATCGCTACCGAGACCCTGATCCGGTTCAGCGCCTTCGCCTCCGCAAGCTTCTCAGGCGGCAGCGAATACGCCTGCTCGGAATGGGGCATCCCCCTTTCCTGCACCTGCTCAAGTTCGTTTTCTGGCGTCGGTTTTGCCTTGCCCGCCTGCGACCACCCCGCCACCCCACCTGCCAGCAGTAGAAGTCCCGCAGTACCTGCGATCAGAATGCGTTTGGCGATCCTCACCAGTTTTCCCTCGAAAGAATCAGGAATTTGAGACAATCAAGTTTACCGATGTTCATAGCTGAGAAGTCCTCTCGTCCTTCAGGGTGCCCTCGTCTCTCTTGGTCCCCGAGCAGATCCGCCGGGAAACTCCGCCTGCTCGCGGCTCTGCTTTCCGCTGCCCTTCTTGCCTCCGGCGCTTCGGCTCAGCACAGCACCAAAGTTCACGCCGCAGCCAAAGCCGTCACCCCAGCGTCGCCCGTGCTCCTCGACACCATGACCGGCGAACTCCAGCGCGCCTTCACTTCGCTCGGCAAACCCTCCGCCAGCCAGTCCGGATCGAACCAGAAAGACGCTGACAAGCTTCTTCCGCCTTACTTCCTCAGCTATTCCATCTCTGATGCCAGCGCCGTCTCCATCCGCGCTCAGTACGGCGCTCTCGCCGACAGCAGCACCAGCCACGTCCGCGTAGCCGACGTCCAGGTTCGCATCGGTGATCCCAAACTCGACAACACCCATGGCAACCACCGCGCTTCAGCCGTCAACAGCCTTCAGATTCCTCTCGGCGATGACCGCGCTGCCCTTGCCCGCACCCTTTGGCTCGCCACTAACGCCGGCTACGGAACCGCTCTCGACAACTACCTCCGTGTCAAAACCGAAGCCCAGGTGCGCGCCAAAGAAGAGGACTCCTCGCCCGACTTCAGCAAGGAGCCGCCACAGGTCTCTGTCTCCGCTCCCGCTCCAGACATCACCATCGACCGCACCGCCTGGGAGCAGCGCATCAAGTCCCTCAGCCTCGTCTTCCGTGAGTTCCCCGATGTTTACCAGAACATCGCCATGCTCACCGTTCAGAACCAGACCGACTACTTCGCCTCCTCAGAAGGCTCGCGAATCGTCGCTCCCCACCAGCAGGCCCGCGTAGTCGTCTTCGCCGTCACCCGCGCAGATGATGGCATGGACCTCTTCCGCGGCCAGACATTCGAAGCCGAAACCGCCGACGGTCTCCCTTCGCAGGCACAAATGGAAGCCGGAGTCCGCGAACTCGGCAAGAGTCTCGAGGCACTCCGCAAGGCCCCCGTGACCGAGCCTTTCGACGGCCCGGCCATCCTCTCCGGACGTGCCTCCGCCGTCTTCTTCCACGAAGTTCTCGGCCATCGTCTCGAAGGCCAGCGCCAGCGCGGTGACGAAGAAGGCCAGACCTTCACCAAGGAACTCAACAAAGAAGTCCTGCCGCCCTTCCTCTCCGTCTCCGACGATCCCACTGTCAGCACATTCAACAAGAGCTGGCTAAGCGGAACGTACGCCTTCGACGACGAAGGTCAGAAAGCCCGCCGCGTCGATCTCATCCAGAATGGTGTGCTCAAAACCTTCCTCATGTCGCGCCTGCCCATCGCCAGCTTCGCCCAGTCCAATGGCCACGGCCGCGCGCAAACCGGCCGCATGCCCACCGGCCGCCAGGGCAATCTCATCGTCACCTCGACGAAGACCGAACCCGAAGCCGATCTCCGCAAACAACTGATCGAAGAAGCGAAGAAACAAGGCAAACCCTACGGCCTCTACTTCGAAGACATCTCCTCGGGATTCGCTGTGACCACCCGCAGCGCGCCGCAGGCCTTCCAGGTCATCCCACTCGTCGTCTGGCGCGTCTACGTCGACGGCCGGCCTGATGAACTCGTTCGCGGCGTCAGCATCGTTGGGACACCTCTGGCGGCAATGAAGCGGATCCTAGCCACCAGCGACAAAAGCGAAGTCTTCAACGGCGAGTGCGGAGCCGAATCTGGCACCATCCCCGTCAGTGCCGTGGCTCCGGCCATGCTTGTCAGCGAAATTGAAACCCAGCGCCAGCAGCAGGGCACGCAGCGCCCACCGATCCTCCCCATTCCCGGAGCGCCATCTACACCCGTAACGAAGGAGGGCCAATGAACCTCGCTCGCCACATCTCCCCTTTTCTCGTAGCGGGACTCCTCTCCTTCGCCACCATCGCGCCGCATCCCGCTTCCGCGCAGACCACCCGCGCAGACGCGGCAAAGGATCCCGTTCTCAAAGCCATGCTCGACGAACTCGATCGCAGCATGACGCACCTGCAACTCTCCGGCTTTGAGAAACCCTACTTCATCGAGTACCGCATGGAAGACGTGCAGGACTTCGAAAGCCGCGCCATGTTCGGTGATACCGAAGGCTCGCACCACGGGCACGCCCGCATTGCGCGCATCACCGTCCGCGTAGGCGATTACAAGACTGACAATTCCGGCCTTCGGGGCGACGGGGCGATTCAGCTTGCCTCCATCGACGACGATCCCATCGCGCTTCGTTCTGCTCTGTGGGCCGGAACCGACCAGGCCTACAAAGCCGCCCTTGCTGCATATGCGCAGAAACAGGCCGAGCTCAAGCAGGTCCAGACGCCTCCCCAGGCCGACGACTTCAGCAAAGCCAAGCCCATCGTCTCTCTCGCCGAGCCGCTCAAACTTTCCGTCGACGAAAACGCCTGGTCTGACCGCGTTGCGCGCGACAGCGGCATCTACCGCACCGATCCAGCCCTTACCGGCGACCAGCAGGGGGTCCAATACTCCACCGCCGCCTTTCACGCGCGCGTCACCACTACCTGGATTGCCTCCAGCGAAGGCGCCATCGTTCGCAAATCATCCAGCAGCTACTCCGAGTCCATCGGCGTAGGTACCCAGGCCGACGACGGCATGCATCTCGATCGCTCCTATGGAACCAGCGGCGCCTCTCTCTCCGACCTCGACAGCCCGGAAGACTTCCACAAGCACGCGCTCACCCTCATCTCCTCCCTCAGCGATCTGCGCAAAGCGCCGCTGGTCGAAGAGGAGTATCACGGCCCCGTCTTACTATCCGCTGACGCCAGCGCCGACACCCTTCACTCACTTCTCGCCCCCGGAGTCACGGCTACTCGACCCAAACTCGGCACGGAAGCACGCACCAACGGCCCCTTCGCCTCCAGCTACAAAGCCCGCATCATGCCCGACTTTCTCTCTGTCGTCGACGATCCCGCGCTGAGAACATGGGAAGGCAAGTACCTCGTCGGCTCCTACTCCGTAGATGATGAAGCCGTTCCCGCGCAAACCGTCCAGCTCGTCTCTGATGGCCACTTGCAGAACTACCTCATCGGCCGCACACCGGTGCGCGACTTCCCCGAATCGAACGGGCACGCGCGCGCCGGCGTTACCGGTCCGGCCCGCCCGGCCATCGGCGTTCTCAAAGTCACCGCGCAGCAGGGTCTCACGGACGAAGAACTGAACAGCAAGCTTGTTCAACTCGCAAAGGACCGCGGTCTTAAATCCGTCTACTACGTCGAAACTCTCGGTGCGGAAAACACGCCGCGCCTCCTCTATCGCATTGACCTCGACGGAAAACGCACCCTCGTTCGCGGTGCCGTCCTCGACGATCTCGACCAGCGCGCTCTCCGCTCCGGAGTTGTTGCCGCCGGCAAGAACCTATGGGTCGCCAACTACGCCACCGAGGTTCCCGAAACCGTCCTTGCCCCGGCGCTCCTTTTCGACGACATCACCGTGAAACGAGCAAACGAGACCAACGACAAGCTGCCCTACTACCCCGCGCCGGAATGATCAATTACCGCTGCTCACTGCAGCCGAGAGCTCTCATAGCCCTGCGCTTGACCTCGCAACCCCAATCATTTGAATCAACGGCTATCCCAACCTGTTTCATTGCATCTAAGTGTCTAGAAGGCTTTGAAGAAGGTATTGCACCCCTCCAGCCTGAAACGGGCAAGCCGCTCGTTGATCGACACCCAACGACATTAAGATCACCAGCAATAGGCAAGACAAGAGGATTATGCCGATACTTACAAAGCCATGTGAAGGAAAACTAAGCGAAGAAACCCAGCAGTTGCTCCAGAACAGCCGTACCCGTGCAGGTTGGGGAGTCTATCCCTGCGAGATTTGCGGTCACAGCGTCGGTGTAGAAGACGTCAATGGCAAATGGGTTCCCGAGAAACACTGGCCCTCCATCGTCTATCCGGCCCGCAAATCCACGGTGAGCCGTTATCAAGGCAATCGCTATAGCGAGTAAGTCCTCGGCCGTGCTCAATCCAAACGCGTGAGATATGCCACACCCTCATCCGGTCTCAGATGCCGTGCTATCCCCTCTGCCTGCTCGCGATCATCTCCCGCGGGCCTGATCCGGACCCAGTAGCTCCGCTCCCCCGGAAACTCGATCACCCGCGATCCGCCATACTCATCAATCAACTTCTGCTTGAATCGGATCGCTTTGCGTTCGCTGGTGAACGGGCCAATCTGCACGCACCAGCGCCCGCCCACATCCATCGGTTTCGGAGTCTCATAAACGTCCACCCGCACGCGTCCCGACCCAGGCCAGATACCGATTGATCTCGCCGACGCCTTTGTCAAATCGAGAATCGCCGTCGGCACAAACGGCCCGCGATCGCTGATCCGCATCGCCGAGGCCTGCCGCGTCTTCAAATTTGTAACCACGATCAGCGACCCCATCGGCAGCGTCCGATGAGCAGCCGTCAATGCCTCATCGCGAAACACCTGCCCGTTCGCCGCCTTCCGCCCCTTATACGGCGCTGTATACCAGGTCGCTTGTCCCTCTTCGCTGAAGATCGGCCGATGCGAGAGGATGAACTCCTTGTCCTCCGCGCTGATCCCGCCCTCCGGGAGGGGCGTCACCGGAATGCGCCCCGTTGCGGCCGGCGGCTCACCCGGGGTCCGTGATGGATTCGTGCTTCTCGGTGGCGTGTACACCGGGGGTGCCGTCGCCGTCGGGCTCACTCGCGTCTTCTTATGGCCGCATCCGGCAGCAATCATCGCCGCCATCAGCACCACAACCATCCATTCAATGCGCAACGTGCTCGGGGAAGTGAGCCGTCGCATTAGCCGCGTTGGCCTCGTTGCTGCTGGTCCATCTTGTCTGCCAGGTTCCTCAGCTTGTCTGAAAGCTTGCGCATCGCTGAAATCGACTCACCGCGCACCTGTGGCACCACTGCGTCGTTCACATACGCGATCGCATGCCGCAATTCCATCTCAATCAGCTCGATCGCTTCATCAATTCGCCCGCCGACTCCGTGACCCGGAGGAGGTGGTGGTGGAGGAGGATAAGAGCTCATAAACTGTAAGCCTCGCTTTCTAGTCTCGACTCGGCACCATACCCCGTCAATGCCGCCAAGGGCGCCTTCCGCATATACCGTGCCTGCGGAAACAACCCTCTCGAAGAGACCGCAATCCGCTCTGTCCTCGTATTCTCACGACGCGAAGTTACCTTTTCTGAATATTTTGCGTCGGATTAACTAGCACGTTGACTGTTCGGGAGAGGGGCACTGTGCCGGTCCTTTATCTCCATCCTTCTACGGCGCGGCACAGGAAAAGTTCCATTAGAGCGAGGGATCTCTCTTTGCACGAGGCCGCAAGTTGCCAACCCAAACGCCGGACTCTTTCCTCGCGTCCACTTTCCAATCCCATCCTGCTTCATCTCGCTTGCACTGCAATCGTTCTCGCGGCTTCCGGCTCGGTCGCCGCTCAGGCTCCCGCCAACACAGAACCCGCTAATCCAGCCGCCGCTATCCCCGCTGCCCCGCTGCCCATCATCAAAAGTCAGAAACAGGGCCCCTGCCGCGTCATCCCCAAAAGCGAGTCTTCCGGCAAGACCCTCACACTCCTTGGCTCCAGCTATCTAGCCGCCACAGCTGGATACCCTCCTGTCGAGCAAACCTTGCCGTCTACTGCCGGAAACCCAGCGCAAACCATCCAGAATCTGCCTCCATGCCTCCCTCTGCCTCTCGTCAACTTCTACCAACGCTTCATTAACGGACCCGACGTGAAGCCCCTCACCCCCAAAGAAAAAGCGCGCCTAGCGGCACGCAACCTCCTCGATCCTTTCAACGCCGTCACCATCGCTGCAAACTCCGCCATCGCCATCGGCTCCGACTCGCATTCCGCCTACGGCCCGGGGCTGCGCGGTTTCTGGCGCTATACCGGCGTCAGCTACACCGAAGACATGACCAGCGAATTCTTCGGCACCTTCCTCATTCCGTCCATATTCCACCAGGACCCGCACTACCACCGCATGCCCCACGCACCGATCCCTCGCCGCATCCTCAACGCCATCATCCAGGTTGGCTGGGCCAAAAGCGATCACGGCAAGGGCATGCCGAATTTTTCCACCTTTGTCGCTTCACCCATCGACGCCGAAATTGCCAACCTCTACGTACCCGGCATCGAGACCGACCTGCCCACCACCACCGCTCGTGTCGTCACCGGATGGGCGCTCGCCCCCACTGACAACTTCGTCACCGAATTCCTCCCCGACGTCGCCCGCCGCATCCACGTCCAAATCGTCTTCGTCCAGCAGATCATCAACCAGGTCTCCACCCCCGGCGCCCCAGGCTTCCCATAGTTTTCGGCTCACCCCTTTCCCCGTAACCCCATGCAACAGCAGCCCTTTGTCTCTGCTGCGAGCACCCCATTCACCTCCTCGCATTCCCCATTCGCATGCTTTTTTGACCATTCGCTGCACCCGCGTTGGATTGACCCGCCCACCCCGTTACTCTTGTAACTGAGTTTTTGGGTTCCGGCAGTCACTTAGGTCGTGCCCCCCACACAGCTAGCTGATTCTTAGTCAAGGAGATCGCACCAACCATGTCTAAAACCATGAAATACGCCGAGAAAGCCGCCGTATACGCGGCCAGGGGAGCGTGGGTCTTTTACGAGCGGCTGAACCGTATCAGCCCCAACCCCTCGTTTACCCCGAAATGGAGCGATAAACCACTCCTGAAGAGCTATCAGAAAGAAAAACCCCCGCTAGGCTGGCCCCGCACCACCGACTCCCTTTGCCCCAAGTGCGTCCCTGAGATCCGTAAGCAGATTCTCGACGGCAAACTGCCCCACGAAGTCCTCCTGAACGAAAAGATCGGCGAAATCAAGGCGCAGATCATCGAGCGCGACGGCAAGATCCTCATGGTCAAGGACTGCCCCAAGCACGGCCACTTCGAAGACGTCATGTCCATCGACCCGGCCTTCTTCAAGCACCTTGAAGAGTCGTTCCCCGGCCGCGACATCCGCGCCCACGGTGAAACCGAAGGCAAGCTTCACAATCACGGTACGTCCACCGTCACGCACGGCCGCGGCTCGGTCCTCACCATCGACCTCACGAACCGCTGCAACATGATGTGCGATCCATGCTTCATGGACGCCAACCAGGTCGGCTTCGTCCACGAACTCACCTGGGACGAAATCAAGACCATGCTCGACAACGCCATCACCATCAAGCCGCGTCGTCAGATGAGCGTTCAGTTCTCTGGCGGAGAGCCCACCCTCTCGCCCTACTTCCTCGATGCAGTCGCCTACTCGCGCAAGGTTGGTTACAACTCCGTGCAGGCCGCATCGAACGGTATCGAATTCGCCAAGTCGAAGGAACTCTGCCGCGCTGCTGCCGAAGCGGGTCTCCGCTACGTCTACCTTCAGTTCGACGGCATCGGCAACGCCGCCAACTCGCACCGCAAGGTCGGCAACCTCTTCGACGTGAAGCTCCAGGCCATTAACAACCTGCACGAAGCCGGCGTCGAGATCGTCCCCGTTACCACGATCATCAACGGCATCAACAACGAGCAGGTCGGCCGCATCATCGAGTTTGCCCTCGACAATCCCAAGAAGATCAGCTTCCTCAGCTTCCAGCCGGTTTCGTTCACCGGCCGCGACGAAGACATCAGCGAAGAGCGCCGTGTGGCTCAGCGCTACACCCTCTCTCACATGGCGCACGACGTTAAGAACCAGGTCGGTCTCGGCGTCCCCGAGCGCGATTGGTTCCCGATCTCCTTCATGTCCACCTTCTCTGACTGGGCCGATCTCGTGCACGGACCCAGCGCCGAGTGGGGCCAGCTCTCCTGCGGATGCCACCCCAACTGCGGCATCGGCATGGCGCTGATGATCGACAAGGAAACCAAGGAAGCCGCACCGGTCACCGCCTTCCTCCATATGGACCAGGTCGCCAAGGATCTCGCCAAGGTTAACGACGCCGCCCGCGGCAAGTGGATGTCGGTTATCGGATTCGGACTCGCGCTGCTCCGCAACTACGATCCGTTCCAGGCGCCCACCCACTTCAAGATCGCTGACATGCTCAAGAAAATGGACAAGACCTTCAACGCCACCGGCAAGAATTACGGCAGCGTTAAAGGCGATCGCACCATGGAAGACATCAAGCTTCGCCGTCAGGACCGTTGGAACTTCCTCTTCATCGCGGGCATGTGGTTCCAGGATCTTTTCAACTACGACTTCCGCCGCACCGAGCAGTGCATCATTCCCTACGCCACGCAGGAAGGCGAAATCAGCTTCTGCGCATACAACACCGGCGTGGGCTGGCGCAACATTATCGAGAAGATGCACATGACCGCCACGCTGACCAAGTGGTATGAGGAGCACGGCCGTCATGAGATCTTCGCCGGTGGAAAAAAGGTCGGCATGACCTACGTCGGCCACGAGCTCAAGCTCAACATGGAGCACGTTAACTCTGAAGCCAACCACACCCTCGACGAACTCGGCATTGCCAAGAACGCCCGCGAAGAGCGCCTCCGCGCACGAAATGCTCAGACCGCAGCGGACAAAGTGAAACAGGAAGCCGAGAACGCCCGCATGGCCAAGCTCTACCGCGAACATGTCCTGGGCGAGAAACCGCCTGAGGGTGGAATGGTTTCGATCGGCGACATCCGCCCCGCAACCAACAACGCCGCCTCGCCGGTCAACCGCCACCGCGAAGAAGCCGAACCCGTCGCAGGCGACTAATCAGATTTCCTGGGAGAGTGGGGTTCCAACTCTCCTCCCCTTGGTTCTCTTAACCAACAAGGCCGTCCTGCTCGCTCGGGACGGCCTTGTTGCGTTTGCATAGTCCTGATTGCGTGAACACCACCGTCGGGCCTATCATCATCCCGCGCGAAATTGCCAATCCGCTCAGCCGTCCCCTCTCTGCGATTGGCTTCGCCTCTTCCCCCCTTGATTTCTCAGGAGGTACTTGTGCGCTTGAAGTCCTTCTTTGTAGCCGCCTTGGCTCTTGCCTTTCCGTCAACCCTCAACGCCCTCCCATTTGCTCTTTTCGACAAACTCCCCCTCGCAGGCCAGGCAGAGTTTGTCGCACGCCTCATCGATGAAACTGAAAATGCTCTTCGCGAGAGTGGCAATTCCGAAGCCGCCGACAAAATCGAGGACCTGTTCACCAAGATCCTTCCCGGAGACAGCATGGCGCTGGGTCTCGTCGAATATGAGAGAAATGAATCGCGCGGGCGCCTCTTTGATCTGCAGCGAGTCGAAAAAGACCCAAACGCCAATCGCATCTGGGTGGAAGACTGCCTCTTTGTCACTCTCAAAAAGAACAACATCCTGCTCTCAGATCAAGTGACGGACGCAATTGAGGCGAAGCTAGCCAACTTTCGACCCCAAACCCACGCGGAGTTCGCGGCGCTGCCTGTCGACCAGCAAAAGCATTTCATTGCCCTGATGGCAAAGTTCGCCTGGCCCGAAGCCCGCTTCAGGGAAGTCATCAGGGCCAGAATCAGGGAGAACAAGGACGAGAAACTCGATCTGATTCCGGATGTGCTGAACGCGCAGTTCCCGACCGGCGCATCCGAACAGCCGGGCTTCAACCAATTCGTTGACTTCTACACCGCTGCCAACGAAAAAGACTCCAAGCTCGCGGACACCATGCTTCAGTTTGAGCTATTCGTGCTCTCAACCGCAGATGCGCAGGTCGTGAAGCACATGGACGAAATGGACGCCGGCACAGTAATGCTGCCGGACGGCCGTCACGTGTTCCGCGATAAAAATGGCGACCTCTGGGCGGTGAGCGGCCACGAAGGCTCGGATACCAGGCTCTCAGGTGCTGAACGGGAATTGGCCGAACGCCTCGGAAATTGCAAGGCAGCTAAAGGCATAAAGAACGGAGCGCAGGCTCTCGCTGCGTGTAGGTCAGAAGTCGGCCTTCCCCCGGAGTAATTCTTGGCTGAGCCGGCTACCGGAGAGTCTGTTCTGAGCGAAGTCGAAGCGGCTCATTTCTTTAGACCCTGAAGCCCTTTCTACCCCGCATGCCGGATCGCCAGCAGCGTCACATCGTCCATCCCCGGTTGCCCGCCCACGAATGCGCGCAAATCCTCCAGACACGCCGACACAGCCTCTCCCGCACAGCACGGAACCTTACCCAGCAACAGATTCACAATGCGCTCTACACCGTATTCTCCGCTTCCTCCATCCGCCTCCGATACACCATCGGTGTAAAGAAACAGCATCTCGTCGCCGCATAACTGAACGCGAACGGGAACGAATGTGGCATCACGAAACATTCCTAGCGGAAATCCGGTTGACTCCAGCAGGCGCGTCTTCCCCTGCTGAACCGCAATTACCGGCAAATGCCCCGCATTGAAAACCTCTACCTCGCCTCCTGATTGCGCACGTCCGCAAACCAGCGTCGCGTACTGTCCCGAAAGCCCGCTCTCGCACAGAAACCCGTTGATCCGTTCCACAATCTCGACAAGCGGCAGACCCATGCCGATCAGGCTGCGAAACAAGGCGTGCAGTTGCGTCATCCGCATCGAGGCCGCTACGCCCTTTCCCGAAACGTCCCCCAGCATGAAGTAGAGTTGTTCCTTCGCCGGGTATAGATCGCAATAGTCCCCACTCACCGGCCCGAGAGGCGCATAGTGGTAGTTCGTCTCCCACCTGCCAACGTTCAGATCCTGCGGCGGCAGCAGTCCCCGCTGCAACTCCGACGCAAGATCTAAATCGCGTTGCAGTGCAGCCCGCTCATGCTTTGTCAAATGATCCAGGCAGTACCGAATCAGAGGATCTGCCAGCAGCCGGTCCCGCTCGATCGACTCATGACACGTGTCGCAGAGGCCATAGGTGCCCGCCTCAAATCGATCCAGCGCGGAATCCACCTCCCGCAGCAACATCTGAAGGTTTGCATCATCGGGGGTCGCCTCAATCACTGTCTCCAGGCGCTGCTTCCGCTCCTTAAGTTGACCCTGCAGAAAACTCATTTCAGCGGCTGCCATTTGAACTACCTCGATGTCGTGGAATCCGTGGGTGTTTGATTCACAACAGCATATGGTAGCCTCAATAATTTTCCGATTTGGCAATCTTCCCGTTGCGCATGCCACGCCTGCATCCCCAGGCAGCTCACATTTTCTCAACGAACTCAATCAGCCCGCTCAAGTCTTTCGCAATCACATCCGGCTTCCACCGGGTTCTTCCGTCGGAATCCCGCCCCAATTCACGATTGCAATAAGGATTCACCCAGCAGCACCACATCTCCGACATGGATAAAACGGAGATTAAGTGCCCGAATTGCGGCAGCAGAAACGTCCATCAGATCGTCTCCACCTTCTCTGCCGTCACCTCGGAGAAAAGCTGAGTCCTCGCCTGTCGAGACTCTTCAATCCTTCTCCAAAAAGCTGAGGCGCGGCCATCGGCCGCGCCCGCCTTTGTCACTAATCACTGTTCACTGACCGCCGTTCTCTGATCCCAGCCCCTTGTTGTAGTCCACCCGCACCGTCAAAATCTCGTACGGATGAATCGGCGCCTTCACCACATCCCCTGAAACCGTAAGTGCGCTGCCCTCCGGCTTCTCCATCATGTTTGTAACGGTTGCGCTGGTTGCACCCGGCGGCACATGGAACTCCGCCGTCGCGTCTTTCCCCGCCCACTCGTACACGCGGAAGACCAACCCGTTTGCATCTTCTGCCTTCTTCACTGCCGTCAGTACCACGTTCTCCGGCGTGACCGACACAAACGAGTGCGTCGCGGGCAGCGATCCTGCATGAGCCGTCGTCGCCTGTGCGGACAGTGGATAGTTGTACTCATATCCGTGCCGCACCGTCATGGCATCCTTCCACGTCCCTGCGTGCGGATATAGCGCGTACTCGAAGTTCTGCTGACCCATGTCTGCATCGGGATCAGGCCACTTCGGCGAACGCAGCAGCGTCAACCGCAGCAGGTTTCCGACCGCATCGTATCCGTACTTCGTGTTGTTGATGACCGAAAGCCCATGCTTCCCGTCTCCAAGGTCGGCCCAGCGCATTGCCGGAACCTCGAACTGCGCCTTCTCCCAGGAGTTGTTCCGAGTCGTCGGCCGGTCAATCGTCCCATACGGAATCTCGTACGTCGCGAACGGT
Organism: Occallatibacter sp.; assembly: GCA_035606555.1. GTDB lineage: Bacteria > Acidobacteriota > Terriglobia > Terriglobales > Acidobacteriaceae > Telmatobacter. The sequence continues at coordinate 1,259 of DATNFD010000164.1, read as the reverse complement.
CCGGAAGCGGCCAGCGGGAACGCCGCCTTCAGCAGAATGTGCGACTCTTCCCAGTCGAACCGGTTCCGGACATTCACTTCATCGCCCTCTGCCGAGAGCCCGATCGTCTGTTCGAATTTCGACTTGCCGAAGTGGCTAGTCACCTTGATGACCGGCTCGTCCGTCTTCAGGAGCTCGACGGAATCCGCCTTCTCAATCGTCTCCGGTTTCACGTCCAGCGTGCCCGGATCGATATTCCACGCGTCGTAGTCCTTCGGATTGTCCTTGAAGAACTGCAGTTGATTTCCGCAGGCTCCGGATGCCAGCGTCTCGAAGTTCGTCTTCTTGTCGAACAGACTGGTAATGCATCCATTCGCCTTGCTCACGGCAACTCGAAGCTTTGCATTCTCCAGCGTGATCGTGTCGCCGGCATCCTTCGCCGTCACCGCCTTCTCAGCCGGTTCCGCAGTTCCCTTCCCGCCAATCCAGACCACCTTGTAGCCCATCGCCGGCACATGCAGCACGTGCAGCTTCACATCGGCAAAGCCCGTCTTCTGCTCCGGCGTTACTTCTACTACCTGCGCGCCGGTCGCTGTTACACCGGCCTTCGCCTGCACGTGCGCTTCAACTTCACCCGAGCGTTCCCATCCCAGCGGATTGAACACTACCACGGGCGTTCCCGGCCCGGCCGTGTTCACCCGCTCGTCAACCGTAGCCATCGCATGACGCGAAATCTCGTTCGTCGAGAACTTCACCACGTCATAGTCCTTCTGCGCGTCCTTGTAGATAATGCCGATGCCCGAGCCCGCCGCCAGGTCGTGGAACTGGTTGAACAACACCTTCTTCCAGTCCTCAGTCAGTTCGTCGCCTGGATAATGCTTTCCATCCAGCCACGCCAGCGATGCCCACTTCTCCGCATCCAGAACCTGTACTTCAGAATCACGCATATTCTTCTTGTGCGTCGCCTGTGTGGTCATCACCCCGCGGTGATACTCGAAGTACATCTCGCTCTTCCACGTCGGAATCGAAATCTTGCCCTCGACTGCCGCCGGAGGTGTATACCCTTTGGCAATCGACTGGTAATTCCACTCCTTGCTCTCCGGGGCAATCTCCTTCTCCACCGCAGAGAAATAAGGCTGCGCCAGCCCGAACTCGATCTTCGGCATCACCTTCTGTGGTTGCGATGGCGTCGCCCAGTGGAACCCCTCGTCCAGAATCGCGCGCGTCGGTCCGCCGCCATGATCGCCAATACCGTACAGGTCCATCATGTCGGTCAATCC
>DATNFD010000163.1:0-19887 GCA_035606555.1 Occallatibacter sp. | reverse complement strand
GAAATCGAGATCCTCCCCCCCCCTGTGGTCTCTATTGTTTCCAATGGCTTACGGACTAACGTGCCTGTAAATAATTGAAAAAATTTAACTTAGGGATCAAATTATCCGGAATGAATGACTTACCTTCTAGACTCCCGATTTGTCCCGTAACATGGGACGGTAATGGTTCTTCGGATGACGGGATGGCCTGCTCCGCAAAATGTATCCACGCCCTGCATGGAACCACGATCAGTTCTCTGATCGAGGAGGACTCCCGGGTCCGCGCCAGACGAATCTGAGACACAGTTGAGCGCACAGTCTATTTTGCGCCGGAACAGAGTTATAAAGTGCAACGGTGCCGGCGCAGTTTCCGAAAGCCGTGAAGCAAATCACGTCTCGACGGCTGTAGGCAGATCGCGAGCGGTTCTGGCAGCACCGATACTTCGACCGGAACATCCGTGGTCAAGCAGCCCGTTCCGGGTTATTCGGTACATCCACCGCAATCCGGTCAAACGAGGATTGGTTGCATCGCCCGGTGAGTACCGATGGAGCAGTTTCAACCACTATGCGACCGGAGTGCGGAGCATTGTCGAGATTGAATCGGAATGGACGGCCAGCTTTCGACCCCCACTCATCGCGATGAAGCTGCGATGAATGGGGCACAGACCGTTGAGTGGGCCACCTGCCACAGCTCCGGGAACACAACACGACGGATTCACAACCGATGGGCGGGCCACCTGCCGAGGCTTCGACTCCCACTCATCGCGATGAAACTGCGATGAATGGGGCACAGACCGTTGAGTGGGCCACCTGCCACAGCTCCGGGAACACAACACGACGGATTCACGACCGATGGGCGGGCCACCTGCCAGGGGTAACATGGAGCCATGCCCCGCGGTCTCAGGCGGTTTCAGCAAGCCGAGTCACTCCACTTCATCACCTTCAGTTGTTTCCACCGGCTTCCGTTTCTTGAAGGGCCCAGATCGAAAGATATCCTCGAAGGTATTCTGGAGCAGGTCCGGGCTCGTCATGAAGCCAGAATCTACGCCTACGTGCTGATGCCGGAGCATGTGCACCTGCTCATCAACGAGCCGCCCTCCACTGTACTGGCGCAGATTTTGAAGGCACTGAAGCAAACTTCCTCCCGACAACTGAAGGGAGATCACGAGCGGTTCTGGCAAGATCGATATTTCGACAGAAACATCCGCGGCGAAGCGGCGCGTTCCGAGGTGATTCGTTATATTCACCGCAATCCTGTCAAGAGAGGATTGGTTGCATCGCCCCGTGAGTACCGATGGAGCAGTTTCAACCACTATGCGACCGGAGTGCGGAGCATTGTCGAGATTGAATCGGAATGGACGGCCAGCTTTCGACTCCCACTCATCGCGATGAAGCTGCGATGAATGGGGCACAGCTCCGGGAACACAACACGACAGATTCACAACCGATGAGCGGGCCACCTGCCGAGGCTTCGACTCCCACTCATCGCGATGAAACTGCGATGAATGGGGCACAGACCGTTGAGTGGGTCACCTGCCACAGCTCCGGGAACACAACACGACGGATTCACGACCGATGGGCGGGCCACCTGCCGATGACGACTTCGATGAGCCCTCCCACTCATCGCGATAAAGCTGCGATGAATGGGGCACAGACCGTTGAGTGGGCCAGCTGCCGAGGCTTCGACTCCCACTCATCGCGATGAAGCTGCGATGAATGGGGCACAACACAGATGGAAACACAACGAACCAGTTCAAACCGATGAGCGGGCCACCTGCCGGATTAGAGAGCAGGATCCTCCTGCCTTCGCTTCAACAGCTCCCGGACCTCCTCATCTGAAGTTGGCAGGAAGTTTCGGTAAAACTGTCCCACCGCCTCCAACGGTTCCGGGATCAGCGCACAGACCACCTCATCCGCCATTCCCTTCAGCTCCTCGCACGTGCTCTTCGCCCCCACAGGCACCGCGACGATCACCCGCCGAGCCTCTGCTCGAACTGCCCTGATCGCCACGCGCATGCTCGCTCCGGTCGCGAGCCCGTCATCCACCAGGATCACGGCCCTTCCTTCGATCGGCACCGCGGGATACCCCTGCCGGTAAAGCTCCTCCCGCCGATGCAGCTCTGTCCGCTCCTGCTGGATCACCTTGTCCAGTTGTCCTCCAGAGATGCGGCACGACCGCAGCAAATCCTCATTCAGAACCATTGCGTCCCCACTCGCGATTGCACCCATCGCCAACTCCGGTTGCCATGGGACTCCCAGCTTCCGCACCACCAGGATGTCAAACGGCAAGCCGCAGGCCTTTGCAACTTCAAACGCCACCGGAACTCCACCCCGCACCAGCCCCAGCACCACTCCGTCAGCAATGTCCGGCAACTTCGCCACCATCGCGCCCAAAACACGCCCCGCCTCGTAACGATCCGCTAACACGTGAACCCGCCGTTCTCTTACGCGCAGGATTGTAAGCCCGTTTAGCCGATCCCGACGAACACTCGTCTACAATGTGCTGCAAGCTCTACCGAGGTCATCCCATGCGGCCATCCTTCTCCCTGGGCATTGAAGAGGAATATCAGACCATCGACCCGGTTACGCGCGACCTGCGCTCTCACATCCAGACTGAGATGCTCGCGCAGGGGAAGATGCGCCTGCAGGAGCGTGTCAAAGCGGAGATGCACACCTCCGTCGTCGAAGTTGGCACCCGCATCTGCCGCAACATTGATGAGGCCCGCGAAGACGTCTACGAACTGCGCCGCGAGATGATAAAGCTCGCCCGCGAACACAATCTCGAACTCGTCGCCGGCGCTACTCACCCGTTCGCCGACTGGCGGACCCAGGAGATCTATCCTGATCCGCGCTATCACCAGGTCGTCAAAGATCTCCAACTCGTCGCGCGCGCCAATCTGATCTTCGGACTGCATGTACACGTCGGCATCGAAGACCGCGAAGAAGCCATTCGCGTCATGAACGCAATGCGCTACTTCCTCCCGCACATCATGGCGCTGGCGACAAATTCGCCGTTCTGGCTTGGCATCAACACCGGGTATAAGGGCTATCGCGCCAAGGTTTTTGAGAACTTCCCTCGCACCGGCATCCCCGACGCCTTCTCCAGCTATTCCGAATTCGAAAATTACGTGAGCCTGCTGGTCCGCACCAACTGCATCGACAATGCCAAAAAAATCTGGTGGGACATTCGCCCGCATCCTTTCTTCAATACCGTTGAAGTCCGCGCCTGCGACATCCCGCTGCGCGCCGAAGAGACCATCGCGATTGCCGCGCTCATCCAGGCCACGGCCGCTTATCTCTGCCGACTGCACGAGAAAAATCAGGACTTCCGCCATTACGCTCGCCCTTTGCTGATGGAAAACAAATTCCGGGCCGTCCGCTATGGGCTTGACGGCAGCCTCATCGATTTCGGCAAGCAGCGGGAGGTCCCCGAGCGCGACCTAATCGAGGAGTACCTCGCCATGATCGATCCCGTCGTCGATGAACTTGGCAGCAGGGAAGCGATCGAGGGCATTCGCAAGATCATGAAGACGGGCACCGGCGCCGACAGACAGCTGAAAGTCTTTGAGGAGTCGAAAGGCGACCTGAAAGCTGTCGTCGATTACATGACCGAAGAAACGCGCGCTGGGCTCTGAACGAACGCAGGCCTTCAGGTGCTAACCTGAACCTTCGCCTTCCATGTTCGTAACCTCACAGCACGCGCACTTCATTGGCATCGGCGGTATCGGCATGAGCGGGATTGCCGAAATCCTGCTCAACATGGGCTTCAAAGTCTCCGGTTCCGACATGCGTCGGGGACCGGTCACGGATCGTCTCGCCCAGCTTGGCGCAACCATATATGAGGGCCACAAAGCTGAGAATGTTGCGGGCTCCACGGTCGTGGTGACCAGCTCTGCAGTCTCACCCAACAATCCCGAAGTCATCGAAGCGCGGGCCCACAAGATCCCCGTCATCCAGCGCGCCGAGATGCTTGCCGAACTCATGCGTCTCAAGTACGGCATCGCCATCGCAGGCATGCACGGCAAAACAACTACAACCTCGATGGTCGCCACCGTCCTCGCAGCCGGTGGCCTCGATCCAACCGTCGTGGTGGGCGGCCGCGTCGATGCGCTCGGTTCCAATGCGAAACTAGGAAGCACGCAATACCTCGTCGCAGAAGCCGACGAGAGCGATCGCTCTTTCCTGAAGTTGCCGCCCATTCTCGCCGTCGTCACCAATCTTGATCGCGAGCACATGGACTGCTATCGCGACATGGACGACGTGGAAAACGCCTATCTCGCCTTTATGGACAAGGTGCCCTTCTACGGCGCCGTGACCGCCTGTGCGGATAATCCCGCGCTTGCTGCAATCTTGCCTCGAGCCCATCGTCGCGTCTTTCGTTACGGAACCGATCCCGAAGCCGAATATCGACTCGAATTCCTCGATCCGAAAACCGTCAAGCCGGATTCCGGATGCTTCTCCTGCTTTCGCGTGCATGCTCCCAGCGGAGTCCTTGGCCCCTTCGAACTGCATGTCCCCGGCCGCCACAATGCGTTGAACGCAACGGCAGCAGTTGCGATCGCGCATCAGCTTGAAGTGAAGCCCGACTGGATCACAGCCGGCATCTCGAGCTTCCGCGGAGTCGATCGCCGTTTTCAGATTCGCGGCAAGGCGCACGGCATCACCGTCGTCGACGATTACGGTCACCACCCCACCGAGATTCGCGCCACCCTTGCCGCCGCGCGCGAGTACTGCAAAGCACGCATTCACGTGATCTTTCAGCCCCATCGCTACACTCGAACCCGCGATTTGCTCGACGAATTCGGCGCAGCGTTCAGCGATGCCAATCGCGTCTTTGTCCTGCCCATCTACGCCGCGAGCGAAGAGCCGCTTCCCGGCATCACAGCCGAGTTGCTCACCTCGAAAATCACAACTCCTCAAGCCGACTTCGTCCCCGACTTCCCCTCCGCAATCGCGGCCGCCACTGCCGCCGCCCGCGAAGGAGACATCATCATGACCCTCGGCGCAGGCAGTGTAAGCCAGCTCGGCCCACAGATCCTCACCGAACTCGAATCAAAAAACTAGCCGCGTTCTGCACAGCATTCTCGGCACCGGTCTAGCGCTGAACTCAAACGGTTTACCGCCCGCACCGCCCCTGCTATCATTCCGCCGACTAATCACGATCCACAATCAGGAGCCCGAAATGAAAGCAAGATCGCGAAGAGATTTTCTCAAGTCCGCCTCTGTCTCCGCCGCAGCGCTCGCCCTCTCACACAGCCCACAAGTTGCTCACGCGTTCCAGAGTCACGGTGAAGTCAAGGTCTGGGGCAGCTTCCGCGACACGCGTCATTCTCCTCTCGCTCCACTCGCATGGAAGAAGCCCACTGAGGTCGCCGCCGATGCCATTCAACTCGACAGCGCATCGCAGCGCCAGGAGATCCTCGGCTTCGGAGCCGCCATCACCGAAGCGTCCGCCTACGTGCTCAGCCGTCTCAGCGATGCCGAGCGTGCTCGCGTGATGCGTGACCTTTTCGCGCCTGACGCCATGAACCTCAACGTCTGCCGCACCTGCATCGGCGCCAGCGATTACGCCACCAAGCTCTACAGCTACGACGAGAGCCCTGAGCCTGATCCTGACCTGAAGAAGTTCTCGCTCGACCACGACAAGCAGTACTACCTGCCCGTACTGCGTGAGGCGCGCAAGGCGAATCCCGAATTGTTCCTCTTCTCATCGCCCTGGAGCCCTCCGGGATGGATGAAGCCCAATAGTTCCATGCTCGGAGGCGCTATGCGCGTGCAAAGCTTCGATCCGTACGCGCGCTATTTCGTTAAGTTTCTCGAGGGCTACAAGGCCGATGGTATAGAAATCGACGCCGTCACGGTCCAGAATGAAACCGACGCTGAACAAGGTGGCCGGATGCCGGCATGTCTCTGGGCACAGGAACAGGAAATGGAGTTCGCCGCGAAGTTCCTCTCGCCTGCAATCCAGAAGGCCGGCCTGAAGACGAAAATATGGATTCTCGACCACAACTACAGCCTGTGGGGCCGCGCGATCGACGAGCTCAGCGATCCGGATGTTTACAACGCGGTCGATGGAGTTGCCTGGCACGGCTATGTCGGAGGTGCCTCGGCTATGACTCGCGTGCATGATGCCTTTCCAAACAAGAACGCCTACTGGACCGAGGGCGGTCCGGACATCACGCAGCCTGATTATCAGACCGACTACGCAAAGTGGGCAGACCAGTTCAACGGAATTCTCAATAACTGGGCGCGATCCATAACCGCCTGGAATGTAGCGCTCGATGAAGAAGGGAAGCCGAACATCGGTCCGTTTCCCTGCGGTGGCGTGATCACGATCGACAACGCCTCGCACAAGATCACGCGCAGCGGGCAGTACTGGGCGTTCGCGCACTACTCGCAACACGTGAAGCGCGGTGCACGAGTGTTCGCAACCAATGCTCTCGGTGAAACCGGCTCTGGCTCCGCAGTCTCCCACGCCGGCTTTCGTAATCCAGATGGCAGCTTTGTGGTGGTAATTGCGAACAAGGGTCCAGAGCAGCAGGTCCAGTTGCTCATGGCCGATCAGGCCCTGACAGTCGATCTGCCCTCCAATTCAGTCCAGACGCTTCACTGGGCCTAGTTCGCTCCCAAGGATCGAGGGCGCTGCTGATCCGAGCGCCTTCACTCCTCAGTAAATCTCATTCGCAGTCTGCGTGGAGTGAATCTTGCCCGATTCAGCTGTAAGTCTGTAGCTGATCGCATCTCCAGCCCAAGACTTGATATAGAACGCTGCGCCCGGCGCCACTTTCTGCACAATGAACGGCCCATACGTTAGAGACTTGCCCCTCTGCAGCACTCCGGCTCCACGGTCCACCTCGATGAAATACGCATGCCCATAACCAACCACCTGCGCTTTGCCATCGGGCTCGACCAGAACGGCCGCGCGCTCTTCCACTCCGATCCCGCGCACGTGCTGCGAGTTCGGCGGAACTGGCTTCCCGTTCGGCTCATTCAGTCGCGCCAGAAACACCAGCAGGCGACCCATGCGATCTCGCCGCGCGAAGTGAGTGTCCGCGATGATCCCTTTCAGGATCGGAATCTCAAGAAATCCGTGAGCCAGGCTGATGCGCGGCCCAAATGGATCAGCCAACGCAGTCTTGCTGTCGAGGTTCGGATCATCCGGCCTGTCACCCTGCGCTGAGTAGGCAAACTCGCCCATCACGGCCAGCCCCGCGCTGGTGCCCCCAATCGGCACTCCACGCTTGATGGCTTCGTTCAGTGCGGTTTGCACCGGAGTGTTTATCCAGAAATTGATGTAATTGCTCTGGTCTCCGCCGGCAATAAAGATTGCAGCCGCCTGGCTGATTGCCTCCGCAACAAATGGCTCCGCGGCAGCCTTGCGATTTGGAATGATCAGCGTTGCGACGGAGTTCAGATGGCAAATTCCGCGAAGGTATGGATTGTATTCGTCATCGCCCCTTGCGCGCAGCACGACCATGTCTCCGCCGTTTGCCCGGTCGCAAAGGAACTGGAACGCCTCATCCAGATCCGTGCCGCCACCCATCAGGGCGAACCCCGCCCGAGACTGCACCAAAACGTTCGCGGGTTCTCCAGCGCGGATGTACTTGTACGCCGTCGTCTGTGCCAAGGCCGAGTGAGCGCTCGCCAATAGCAGAGCGGAAGCGAGAAACAAGTGCAGGCGGCTCATTTCCGTAGCTTATTCTAAGCCGCTGAATAAGGCCGTAACGCTACGGGTTCCCCTTCCTCTCAGCGCGGGAAAAAGCTGATCTTTCGCGTTCTATAGTTGACCTTGGCGACTCTCCCGATCTTCGGCTAACGGCGTGGCACAACGCGAAAATAAAACTCGGCCCATGGTATGGGAGGACGAGGTGCCCGCGGAACCGCGCTTCCGGCGAGCGCAGCCCGGTGTTCCCGTTGCCAGCCGCGGATTACCCGGCATGCCTCCCGGTGTGCCAAGAGACACGGAAATAGATGATGATGATGACCGCGGCCCGGTCCGATCCAGGCCGCGCCGCTTCGGCGAAGAAATCAACCGCCCCTGGTGGCGTCCCGTCACAAGACTCGGACGCACCCTTCTCGCATCTGCCGCGATTGCAGTGTTTTCCGTGGTCACCATCTGCGCCTATGCGCTCACCAATTTTCTCGAACGCGATGCGCGCTTCCGCATTGCCGGAACCACCAACATCCAGGCAAGCGGTCTTGCACAGGTGAGTCGTGCTGAAATGCTGCCCGTATTCGGAGAAGACATCGGCCGCAACATTTTCTTCGTTCCTCTCAAAGAACGCCGCAAGCAACTGGAACAGATTCCCTGGATCGAGCATGCGACGGTCATGCGCCTTCTTCCGGACCAGATTCGCATCTCGGTTGTGGAGCGTAAGCCGATCGCTTTCGTTCGCTTGGGATCCCAAGTTGAACTGATTGATGCAAATGGCGTGCTTCTTACCGAGCCTCCGGCGATGCTGGCTCAGCATCATTATTCCTTCCCCGTTGTCACAGGAATCGACAGTCACGACCCGATTTCCGGGCGCAGAGCCCGGATGGAAGTCTATCAACGCCTTGTGAGTGAACTCGATTCGAACGGGAAGCACATGTCGGACCAGATTTCTGAAATCGATTTGCGCGATCCGGAAGATGCCCGAGTGCTGATGCCTGAACAGGGAACCGACATCCTGGCTCACTTTGGTGGAGATCATTTTCTCGAACGATTTCAGCGATACAAGGCGCACATCTCCGAGTGGCGCCAGCAGTATCCAAAGCTCGCAGAAGTGGATCTGCGATATAACCAGCAGGTCGTTCTCCAAATGACTGATGGCGCACATTCGTCGCCTGCACAGATAAGCCGGCTGCAAGAGCCGTCGGCTTCGATCGAAGCGCCCAAGCCAAGCCCGTCCAAAGCGGAGGTTAAGTCGGACTCGCCGAACTCAGAGCACCCAAAACATGTTCAAACAAAGAAGACTGTGAAGGCGCATCCTCTCGCAAAGACCTCAGCGCGATCGGCAAAATCGAAGAATTCGAAGTCGAAAGTCGCTACAAAGAAACAAACGAAGCATAACGCGAAGAAGACGGCTGCTAAGCCGCGCCGGGGCACGACAGGTTGACAAGAGAAATGAACGAGACCCAGGAAAACCTGATTGTTGTGCTTGATACAGGCAGTTCCTGGACCCGCGTGCTTGCGGCGGACGTGAACGAAGGCGCACTTCGTTACCGTGGGCACGGCTTGGCTGAATCCGCAGGAATGCGAAAGGGCCTCATTTCGGATCTGGGCCCCGCGGGCAAAGCTGTTAAGGCTGCTAACGAACAGGCGGAGTGGGCGGCGCGGGCGAATATTGATCGGATTGTGGTCGGAATCGGCGGCCCGCATATCCGCGGACTGAACACAAATGGTGGACTCGATCTGGGCAGCCGTATGCGTGAGATCACGCGCGAAGATGTACGTGCAGCCGTAGAGCGTGCGCGCGCGGTCGAGCGCCCGCCAGATCGCGAAATTCTTCACTTATTGCCGCGGCAGTTCATTCTCGACGATCAGCCCGGCATCTTTGACCCCGTAGGCATGGTCGGTGCGAGACTTGAGGTTGACTTACATATTGCCACCTGCTCCGGAAGTGCGCTGCAGAGCATTGTGACATGCGCCAATCGTGCCGGGTTGGAAGTCTCGGAAGTCGTCCTGGAGTCGATTGCCGCGGCTGAATCGACGCTCTCGGCAGATGAGCGCGAATTGGGCGTATGCCTTCTGGATATTGGCGCGCAGTCGAGCGATCTCGTCGTGTTCTTCGAGGGTGCGGTGGCGCACACGGCTTCGGTGCCTGTCGGCGGCAACCATTTTACGAATGACCTCGCCGTTGGGCTGCAGATGCCCACCGTGCAGGCGGAAGAATTGAAGCGCCAGTATGGACATGCTGTTGTGACCGCGGTTCCGATCGAAGCGGAGATTGAAATCAATAACCCGGAGCCGCAACGTCTCGCATTGCGCACGCTGGCGGAAATCCTGGAACCGCGAGCACGAGAACTTTTGTATTTTGTAAAAGAGAGTCTTCGCAGTGGCGGTGTGCTTGAGGCGCTCGGTGCGGGGTGCGTTTTGACCGGCGGCGGGGCGATGCTGCCAGGACTCCTCGATGTAACCGAGAGCCAGCTTCGGGTTCCAGCGCGTACGGGAATGCCCGTACGTCTCTCAAATATGCCAGGCGAGCTAGTTCATCCCAGCTTTTCCACTGCCATTGGAATGCTACTGTATGCACATCGCACGAGAATATCCCGTGCGGCGGAAAACAACAGCTTGCGCGCCAAACTGCGCGCCATCTTCGCAGCAAGTTTCTAGGGGCAAAGGATCATGTCAATTACCGACGGGGAGGCGCCAGCCGCCATGGATCAAGAGAAGATCGAAACCGCAGAGATGCGCATTCAGTTCCACGAAGAAGATCCGCGCGGCGCAAAAATCAAGGTCATTGGAGTCGGCGGCGGCGGGGGAAACGCCGTGAATCGAATGATTCAGGCGGGACTCGAGGGCGTTGAGTTCATCGCTGCCAACACCGATGTGCAGGCGCTGAAGCTTTCGCTTGCTCCAATCAAATTACAACTCGGAGTGCGACTTACGGCTGGCCTCGGTGCTGGTGCAAATCCTGACGTGGGTCGTCGCGCCGCTCTCGAAGACTCGGAAAAGATCATTGAGGCGCTTGAGGGCGCGGACATGGTGTTTGTCACAGCCGGTCTCGGTGGAGGAACGGGCACCGGTGCAGCGCCCGTAATTGCGTCGCTCGCGAGCGAAATGGGGATCCTTACCGTTGCCGTGATCACGCGGCCATTCGCCTTCGAAGGCAAACGCCGTCTTCAACAGGCGGAGCGGGGCCTCAGAGAACTCCTCGAATCTGTCGACACCATGATCGTGATCCCTAACGAGAAACTGCTGGCGGTTGCCAAGGACGCCGGATTCTTCGAGAGTTTCCGCATTGCTGATGATGTATTGAGGCAAGGCGTCCAGGGTATCTCGGACATCATTACTATTCCCGGTATCATCAACCGCGACTTCGCGGACGTGAAGACCACGATGGCCGGAATGGGACACGCGGTAATGGGAACCGCCCTGCGGTCCGGGACGAACCGAGCTATTGAAGCTGCGCAGGCGGCTATGGCTTCGCCACTGCTCGACGCAGGAGCAATCGACGGCGCGCGGGGCATCCTGATTAATATCACCGGCTCAAGCAATCTCAAGCTCTCTGAGGTGAATGAGGCGTCGACTCTCATCCAAAGCTCAGCGCACGAAGACGCAAACATCATCTTCGGTGCTGTCCTCGACGAGCGCATGGGAGATGAAGTAAAGATCACCGTCATTGCGACCGGGTTCCGGGACCAAATGCCTGAGCGGCGTGCGCGCATGCTCGACGTTGAAGAGATACAGGTCCTTTCGGTTCCCGTTCTCCCCACAGACAGCTGGATGCGTGAGAAAGCGCCTGCTGCACCCGCGGTACCACCGCCACCACGCTTCATGAGCGAGGACGAGAACGATTCGAGCGCCGATGCTGAACCTGAACTTGTAGGTGCGGCAACCCGGTCGACCCGCGAAGAAACTGCGGAAGAGCCGTCGTTTGTGCCGCTGCCGAGGGACTATGCCGCAGACTTTGGTAACGGCGTCCGGATGTCTGCAATCACCGAGGAGCATTCATCCCCTCAGCAGGTAAACCCTTTAGTTACATCTTCGACCGAAGAAGAACGCGATCTGGACGTCCCGACGTTTATGCGGCGGATGAAGTTCTAGTCCAGCAGAACACAAACATGGGCTTGTCCTAGATTTCAAGCGCGGTATAGTGCTTACAAGCTCCAGTTTGCTACAGGCTACAATAAGTTAAGACAGGACATGTTGTTTTCCCTCCAGATCGATGTGGGGGGACGTCAACATTTCGGTTCAGCGGGTGACTTTGCTCACATACTGCAGTGTCTGCGTGTGGGATAAGTAAGTTGAACATCCTGAATAAAGTGCGCCGCTTAAGGGTGGACGCATGGCAAGCAATCCACTGTTGAGGGGAATCTGTCGTCGATGAGACTGTCTTGCGTTTTTGCCTTGAGTTTGGCGGCAACCACCCTTGGTCTGAGTGTTGACTCGGCCGTCGCTCTGGACGTGCAGCGCAACGTACGCCATGCCAAGTCATCGAGCCGGCATGTGAAGCACGCAACCGTGCGCACCACCACCTCTTCACGCCGCATACACTCCGCAACACCCAAATTCCGTCACGCAACCCTCACTCATCGCCGCCATCGTTTCTACGAGCGCTTCACCGCTAGCTCTTTTGCGAAGGGCGATATCTTCGGCGCCGACATAAGCGCGGGTGAAGATCCCATTGTCCGTCAGGCTGCTATCGATGCACTTGGTGATATGAACGGCACCGCGGTCGTCATCGATCCATCCAACGGTCGAATTCTCGCCATGGTCAATCAGAATCTGGCGCTTTCACCCGGTGCTGAGCCGTGCTCCACCATCAAGCTTTCAGTGGCGCTAGCCGCTTTGCACGAGGGCCTGGTCAGGCGCGATACCCCCGTTCAACTCGCTGGCTTCCGCATGAACATGACCGACGCCCTCGCCAAGAGCAACAATCTCTACTTCGAAGAACTCGGTCGGGAACTCGGCTTCGAGCGCGTTCACCACTATGCGACGCAGTTCGGCCTCGGCGAGCTTGCCGGGTGGCACATTCAGGGCGAGCAGCTTGGTGTCTATCCGAGCGAGGCCATTCCTCAGTCTGAAGGCGGTGTAGGCCGGATGTGCAGCTTTGGCCAAGGTGTCTCCATGACTCCGCTGCAACTTGGCGCATTCGTGTCTGCGATTGCAAACGGAGGGACGCTCTACTATCTCCAGCATCCGACCTCACAGCAAGAGGTGCTGGCGTTTGAGCCGAAGATCAAGCGTACATTGGACATCGCTCGCTACGTTCCGGATCTTCAGGACGGAATGGCGGGTGCTGTCGAATACGGGACGGCACGGCGGCTCAGAGCGAACTTCCACGAGTTGCCAGTGTTTGGAAAGACCGGCACCTGCTCCGACAAGGGAACGCGGTTCGGCTGGTTTGTCTCTTACTCAGACACACCCATGGGCAGCCTGGTCACGGTGTTCTTCCTTGAAGGCGGAAGGCCGACGTTCGGTCCGCGCGCTGCCGAGCTGACAGGCGAGTTCTACCGCAATCTCTGGGACCGGAACTATTTCGCGAATCGAGACGTTCAGGCTCAGGCCGGGCTCCAGACGACGAGCGCGACAGTCACTCGGTAGACGCGAGGCATTTGCCGGGTACAAAGGCCGCCTTCGGGCGGCTTTTCTGTGTTTTGTGGAACTGCTGCACCGAATCCCAAGGCTGCTTCATCGGATAGACTGAGGTCTCCGGAATCTCCCCGAGAGACCTTCTGGCGATCTAATCCCCTGCATACTGGATTCAGCGATGGCGCTCCCCGCACACGTTCTACTGACTTACGGCTATCTCCTGCTCTTCGGATGGGTTCTGGTGGAGCAATTCGGCATTCCGCTGCCGGCGACGCCTGTGCTGCTCGCCGCTGGGGGATTATCGGCGGAGCATCAAATCAGTTTCCTGGCGGCGCTAGGGGCAGGTCTGGTGGCTTGCCTGGTGGCGGACACGTCGTGGTTTCTGATTGGCAGGCGATATGGACATCATGTGCTGCGCATTCTGTGCAAGCTCTCGATGGAGCCGACGATCTGTGTACGTCGCACCCAGGACTCGTTCGGACGTAGCCGCAGCCTGATGCTGGTGTTCGCCAAGTTTGTTCCGGGTTTGGCTACTTTGGCAGCGCCCGTTGCCGGAGAGAATGGGATGAGCCTGCCGGCGTTCCTGTTCTTCGATGCTATCGGAGCGATATTGTGGCTCTCGGCACTCCTCAGTGCGGGTCGGCTGTTCGGCGACGCGCTAAAGCGGAATCCGAGCTTGCTCGATTGGGCGGGACGTTTCTCAGGAGCGCTGTTGTTGATTGCGATTCTGGGATGGTTTTTCTGGCGGGTGTACCGGCGACGGATGGTTCTGAGGAAACTGGTGCAGTCTCGGCTCGAGCCTGAGGAATTGAAAGCGCAGCTTGACGCCGGCGAAGCAGTTTTCATCGTTGACTTGCGACATCCCTTGGAATTACTGGCGGAGCCCTTCACGCTTCCAAGTGCGATGCATTTCTCTCCTGATGCATTAGCGGCTCGACATGGTGAAATTCCGAGAGACAGGGATGTGGTGCTCTTCTGTACTTGCCCCAGCGAGGCGACGGCTGCCAAGACTGCGCTGACCCTCCACAAGCTCGGGATCGAGCGCGTACGCCCATTGCGAGGTGGATACGATGAGTGGAAACGGCTTGGGTTTCCGCTGGACGAGGTTCCACCGGTTCAATCCGTCGTGCCACTGGCGCGTGTAGGCACATAGAACCACCCCATCTCGCAGCTGGACTGCCTTTGCACGGTAGTGGATGTCCTCAGCGCTATTTCTTCGTATCGCGGGCAGCTTTGATGAATTCGTGAGACTTCTCAATATGAGCTGACTGCGTGGTGAGTATCTGGCGAACTGGAAGCGGCAAGTAGGAATCGATTGCCTTGTTGTAGGCCGCGACGGTTTGATCTTCGGCTTCCTCTGCGGTCGAGAGCAGGCTTGAATCGCCACCACCGAAGGTAGCTTTGATGTCGCTCCATGCGCGAAGAACAGTGCCTGCAGCGGTTCCACTTTCCTTCACGTCATGGACACCGTCCTGATGGAGGATCGATTCGAGAACGCCGCGGAACTGAGCGCGGGTGAGCGATTCAGCGAGGAAATAGTCTCTTAGTGCTTCATCTTTGAGCTGCTGGCCAATTTTCTTGAAGCCTTCCTGGCCGTCAATGAGTGCTTGAATGACCGAGCGCAGGGCGGATTCGACTTCCTTCAGATCCTTCGAGGGGGAGGACATAGGTAATCTCCGAAAAGGGATAGAAAAGGGCAGAGTCTGGCAACTGACATGCGATTCTCCTTCGTTGCCAGTTGGGTGAGAGAAATCGCGAAAATCTCACCGGCCCTGCCCCTGAGTTGGATCAGACCCGCACCCGCAGAGGCTGGGTTGATCCAGTTACTAGGATGCGCAATTCAGGGATTACGAAGCGGGATTTATCGGGTACACATGCAATCAAGCGCTTGCATTTTGTTCAAGCTGCGCAGGAATCAGTGAGCGCCTGGCGGCGGTGCAATGCTTTTTGGCGGTTTACCGAAGAGCCAGACGGCTGCCGCACAGAAGAAGGCGAGAAGCGCGGTCCAGCGGAAAACATCGACATAGGCGAGCAATGCGGATTGTTGCACGAGACGTCCGTAGATCAGGCCGAATGCGCCAGGTCGTGAGGATGCGGGGCCGATCTGATGACCGAGGTACGTAGCGATCTGTCGCGAGCTTTGCTGAAGCACGGAACTCGATGAAGATATGTTTGCGCCGATCTCGGTCTGGTGAAGAGCGGCCCGACGGATGAGGGCGGTTGTAGCCATCGCGATGCCGATAGAACCGCCGATGTTGCGGAGCATGTTGAAGAGGCCCGTTGCGTTACCCATTTCCTCTCGAGGAATGGTGGAAGTTGTCATGGTCGCAAGAGGGACGAATACAAACGCCAACGCGAAACCTGTGAGAGTAATCGGCAGGAGCAGTGTGTAAGGGCCAATGTCGAGGTTCACTTTGCCGAAGAAGAGCGCGCAGACGCCGAATCCGATAAAGCCAGCGGAAAGAAGTTTTCGGTTATCGATCCGAGAGCCAAGCATGCCGATGATGGGAGATCCGATGAAAGAACCAACTCCGCGGGGCCCGACGACGAGACCGGCGGTGAAAGCGGTGTAGCCAAGGATCTCCTGGTAGTAGAGCGGCAGTATCGTAATCGTGATGTAGATGCACATGCCTAGGAGTGCAATGAGGAAGCAGCCGGTGCGGAAGTTCCGGTTCTTGAGAATGTGCAGATCAACGAGACCCTTGGGGTACGTCCAGGAGCGCCAGATCCAGCCGATAAGGGAGATCACAAGCGCAGCGACAGCCCAACGCACCCAGATCGCGCCGAACCAGTCATCTTCCTGGCCTTTGTCGAGAACGACCTGCAGACATCCCGTCCAGACGCAGAGGAGCCCAAAGCCGATGTTGTCGAACGGGCTCACCTTAGCGTGCTTGATATACGGCGGATCGTGCACGAAGCGCGACACCATGATGACGGCAAGAAGGCCGACTGGAATATTGATGTAAAAGGCGTAACGCCAGCTCCATGTATCCGTGAGCCATCCGCCAAGCGTGGGGCCGAGGACGGGAGCGACGACAATGCCGAGACCATAAGCGGCCATCGATTTGGAGCGCTCAGCAGGCGGAAAGCTTTCCAGCAGGATGGATTGCGCAAGCGGCTGCAACGCGCCTCCCCCGGCTCCCTGCAAAACGCGGGCAAGGAGTATGACGGCCAGCGATGGGGCTGCTCCGCAGAAGAAAGATGCGACGGTGAAGATGACGATGCAGATGAGGAGGAAGCGTTTGCGACCGAAGCGACGGGCGAACCAGTTGGAAGCGGGGAGGATAACGGCGTTGGCAACGAGGTAGCTGGTGAGCACCCAGGTGGCTTCAGAGTTGGTGGCGGAGAGACTGCCGGCGATATAAGGAAGGGCGACCGACGCAATGGCGGTGTCGAGCACCTCCATGAACGTGGGCAGCATGACCGAGCAGGTGACCAGCCACGGATTGACGCCCTGGGTGAGTGGATATCGAGCTTGAGCGTCGGCCGTGGTCATCAAAACCGGAACAGTCGAGACTAAATGATCGGACTGTGCCTAGCTGTGATGAGGGACCAGCGGGTTCTCATTTCTCGGCTAAACCAGTCCATCAGATATGTGTCCGGTCCGTACCCCCGTGAACAAGGGATTACCCGCCACTATTTCTGTCAGGAAACCTCCCGGAATCTCAGCTTAAGGATTTGTTCGGGCGGTAACTGCTCTGTTCATTTTCACTTACAATCCAGAATCTAGATATGAAACGACTTAGTATGGGCGCGGTTGAGATAGGTCTATCCGGGCAAAGAAGGTCTGAGGCGATCCGTGATTCAGCATCCGTGATTCAAGTATGACGAGATCGATGAATCAGTCTGCGAAGAATTTGCACAAATTAAGAAGGAATTCTGTCCCACTCTGCGAAGCCGGGTCGGATGCGCCAACGCAGCCGGATTTCCTACCCCGATTCCCCGGCTACGCGCCTTAGTGCTGGATTGAGCGGAGGTATGCGACAAGCTGCCAGCGCTGCGCTTCGGGGAGCCTGGACCACGAAGGCATGCCGTGACTGAGATCACCCTGGCGGAGGAACCATTCGAGGTCGCCGTCTGTTGCAGACTTGATCCGGTCGCTTTTCAGAGGTGGTTTCTTGTGGCCGTCACCCATGGCGTCTGCGTTGTGGCACTGCTGGCAGTTCTCCTTGTAGATCAAGGCTCCTGCTGAGACCGATTCGGGCCGGGCGGCGAGGGGATTGGTACGGTTGCGATCCTTGGCGGAGATATTGCCCCAGTGGGGACCGGAGGCGGCGCAGAGGAGAAGCGCCGCGCTGATGAAGATGCAGAAGAGGCCGAGAGTGCGGCGAATCATCGAGTGCCTCCATTGCGGCGGAACCACGTGCCGATCTGAGGAAGTTCGCTGGCCCAGCCGATGCGGTAGACGCGATCGAGGCTGGAGCTATTGAGGCCGAAGCCGGTGGAGAAGCTTAGGCGACCTTTAGGGAGCTGCCAGCCGATGATGGGCGCGACATAGTGCGAGGTGTCGGACAGGGTTAGTGAGGCGACGTCGCCCAAACCGCCGTACATTTCCGCGCCCGCTGTGAATTTTTCAAGACAGAAGACGCATGGCTTGCCGCTGCCGAGAGTGCGGAGAGGGCGGGCAGCGCCAAGGGCATAGCCAAATTCCCACGGCTCGTGGCCGAGGTTCTTCTCGGCGATGAAGTTCTCTGAGATGTTCCAGGCTTTCAGGTTGGAGGAGAGAATCAGCTTCAACTCGGCTTCGTGCTCGTGCTCCTGGCGAGTGCCGGCATTGGGCTCGGCGAGATCTCCCTGGCCGTCGTGACCGACGACTTCGAGCATGTTCTTGTCCGCGCCGGTGATGTTCTCGAATTCGATGTAGAGAACGGGATTGATCCAATGCTCGCGCATGAGGGGGCGGAAGCGGTTTTCGAGGCGGAAGCCGGTAAAGAGGGTCGATTCCTGCCCAGTGGCCTGGCCATCGAGGTAGAGCTCGGAGGTCCACCAGCCGGTTACGCCGTACTCGATTTCGCTGGCGAGAGCGCCGTAGCGGTGGCTATCCGGAGGCTGGCCGAGAGACGTTTTGGTTTCGATTTCGAGATTCCCCGGCTCTTCGAGGTCATGAGAGTAGGTGACAAAATATGGCTTTTCCTGGGCGTGCAGTGCGGGCGTAGGAAGGGCAGAGATCAAGGCGAAGATAAAGAGGGCAGGCAAAAGGCGACTGGATTTCGGACCGCGATAGCGGGAGGATCGGATCACGTGCAACCTCGCTTCAAACTACGACCGAATCAGTCGCATATCAACTATAAATTCAGACTATTTTAGTCCGCAATAGGGTACAAGGTCGTTTGTCACACATGGCGATACCCTACCTGGCCCAAGGGACGGGCGGCTTCGGATGCCGATGAGGAACTTTATTCGGGACGAATGATCCGGGACCAATATTTACATAAATAATGTCAATGAAAGTTGACACTAATCCACTCATGGTGCATCTTATCTAGTGACTATTGAAAATCTTCTTACCCTGAGGCAGGAAAGGAATTATGGCAAAGATTATTGGAATTGACTTGGGCACGACCAACTCTTGCGTGGCTGTACTCGAGGGGGGTGAACCCAAAGTCATCCCGAATGAAGAGGGTGCGCGGACTACCCCGTCGGTAGTCGGCTTCTCGAAGAGCGGCGAGCGGCTGGTGGGCCAGGTGGCCAAGCGCCAGGCGATCACGAACCCGGAGAACACGGTTTATTCGATCAAGCGTTTCATGGGACGTCGCTACAACGAAGTGACCGACGAGATGAAGATGGTGCCCTACAAGGTCATCCAGCAGGGCGATCATCTGGCCGTGTTGGCGCAGGGGAAGGAATATACCCCGCCGGAGATTTCGGCCATGATTCTTCAGAAGCTGAAGAAGAGTGCAGAGGCCTATCTGGGTGAGACTGTCACGCAGGCTGTAATCACAGTTCCGGCGTACTTCAATGACGCGCAGCGCCAGGCGACGAAGGATGCGGGCAAGATTGCGGGTCTGGACGTTAAGCGCATTGTGAACGAACCGACAGCGGCTGCTCTGGCCTATGGCCTCGACAAGAAAAAAGACGAGACGATCGCCGTGTATGACTTTGGCGGCGGCACATTCGACATTTCGATCCTGGAAGTGGGCGAGGGCGTGATCGAGGTGAAGTCGACCAATGGCGACACCCACCTGGGTGGCGACAACCTTGACCAGCGGATTGTGGACTGGCTGATTGCGGAATTCAAGCAGGAAGAAGGACTGGATCTGAGTTCGAAGGGCAACGAAATGGCACTGCAGCGTCTGAAGGATGCGGCAGAGAAGGCCAAGATCGAGTTGTCGACGACGGTGGAAACCGAAATCAACCTGCCGTTCATTACTGCGGATGCAACCGGTCCGAAGCACCTGGTGCGGAAGTTGACGCGGGCCAAGCTGGAGCAGATGGTTTCCGATCTGCTGGATCGGTCGCTGGAACCTTGCAAGAAGGCGATGTCCGATGCGGGCGTGACCGCGAAGGAAATCGACGAGGTTGTACTCGTCGGCGGCCAGACCCGAATGCCGAAGATCCAGGAACTCGTCAAGCAGCTGTTCGGCAAAGAGCCACATCGCGGCGTGAACCCGGACGAGGTGGTCGCGGTGGGTGCTGCTGTGCAGGCGGGCGTGCTCGCAGGGGAAGTGAAG
>DATNFD010000162.1:0-18139 GCA_035606555.1 Occallatibacter sp. | reverse complement strand
GCCCAGATCGAGTTATGGCCCGCTGAAAGAGTCGCCGCCAAGGTTCTGATGCTGCGCGCTTCCAACGGACTAAACTACGCTCCGTGGGGCGAAACCCGCATCGTAGATGCTGATCTGGAGCGTCTCGTTGGTGCTGTCCCCGCAGGTATGGTTCCGGCGCTCAAAAATCGCGCCTACTACTTCGTGCCTCTTGCAATCGCGGATACAGGCGAGACTCTGATCGCGCCGTCCTACACCGTGGAACTCGGCGATCGCGCTGTCTGCCATCGCAATGCACCCTTTGGCACCACCGAGGCCGTTTTTCTCTCCACTCGACTGGTCGAAGACCGCTTCGGCCTCGCGTTCGAGTTCTTCATCAATGTGGCCCACAACTTCGTTGACGCTGCCGGCGTTCCCGAGAGCTTCTCGCAGTTGGTATGGTCCCAGGCTGATGCGCAGGTCCGAGGCGAAACCAGCCAGGACGCCTGGGAATCGAGACGTCGCGCTCAGGATACCAACGGCAAAAAAACCATCGACGAGCGGGCGCGCACCACCTTCTACGACGCGTCGTTCTCCGATGCCCTTGCGATCTACATGTTGTCGCTGGCAGTCGACTTTGATTATCACGATCTGCGTGAGCGCGAGTACCCACTGCTCGCAGCTCCCGCGCTCGCCGAGCGCCTGCGCCATGTCGCCGGTCTCTTCCCGCCGAGCACTGGCTACGAATTCCAGATTCTCTACCGCCGCAAAGGCTAGCCGTTCAGAATCTTCCTGATCTGCTCGATGTGATTCATATCGTGCCCGACCATGTGTGTCGCCAGATCGCGCACGCTGATCCGACCGCGCTCCGCATGAATTCCGAAACACTCCCACTCCTTCGGCGAAAGAGTCCTGAGAAACTGCACGTTCGCGTCGCGCAGCAGTCGATACAAACCAAGCGATTCCTGCGGGTCTCGTTCGGAGTATCTGCCCAGCGTCGCCCAGAGATCCTGGTCGAAACCCGCAAGCGAAACGCCGCTGTGCTCCACCATCTGCCGATAACGCCACGCGGTCGCAATCTCGTCTTCTGCCAGGTGCGCCAGGATCTCGGCAATTGACCACTTGTCGGGCCTCGGCCTCTGCTTCAGTCGCTCAGCAGCAACGCCCGAGATCAACTCGCGGATCGCTGTCGCCGCTTGCCCCTGAGCGTCCAGAGGATCACTTGTCCCTGCCAGCTCACGAATGCGCGCAAGATAGTCAGTTGTGTCCGGCATAGATCCTCCTCCAGTGAGCGAAGTCAAAGCACCGCTCGATCTGAGGGATCCTATCAACCCGATGGCTATTTAGGCACGAAGGCTTAAGAGGCGCTTTGCAGGTCATAAGCCTCCGTTCAGGCATACTCGTTTTGGGGACTGAAGAACAAGAGACTCGTCATCTCTACTGCCCCATCGGACGACCCAAGTTCTTTATTTGCATTATTTTAGATATTAAGTACCGTCTTTTCAAAGGTTTGCAGATATCATCGGCTGTAAGTTGATGAAAACAAACAAAAGCACCTGGGGGGGAGGGCTTTCCAAAAATCGCCTGCGGAAGTTTCCGAAACACGAGCTGTGCCCCGTTCATCGCGTTTTTGCGATGAGCGGGTATTGTGGTGGCTCATTCCAATTCTCTAGCCGGACATGGTGCTGGACGTACCTGGAAATCGACGGAGAACGCGCAGAGCGCGCAGCGTATTCCAACGGCTGGGCTCTCCAACCGATTCGTCTGTGGAGAGGACGGCGACTTCATCGTAAGCGCGGTCAAGAAGCCATCTGCCATCCGGCTGCCGTTTGCTCCTGACAATTTCCAGGGCGTCGCCTAGACGGGAGTCATTTGGATCGTGTCCGGCAGCCCTGAAGTAGTCGAGCCCACGAAGGACGTCGTAGTGGTAGCGAGGCGGGAAAGCGAACTCAAGAAATTCCTGGCTGGCAATCTCGCCCGTCGATAGCCTGCGAAAGAGATGCCGTTCCAGCAGGTATTCTTCCCCGCGATGCCGTGCCGACGCGATCTTGCCCGACATCGGATGTGCAGGTTCGATGGCACGTTCGTAGTCAAGCAGTCCCTCAAGTACACAGATGGTTGTGTGATACGAGGAGCGCGACGACCTGGGCGCTTCACAGTTCCATCCGCCGTCTGCAAGCTGCTCGCTGAGAAGTCTGCGAGCGAGTGTCTCGTTCGGATGGCCGAAATAGGCTCCGAATGCGAGGACTCCGCCGTTGATGCAAGGCTCTTCTTCGCCTTCGAAGAAAGGGTTTCCTCCCACGTTGCACCCGTGCGTTCCGTCCGCCGGTTCCGGCCCGAAGTCAGGTGAACGCAAATCCCAGCAGCCTGGGTAATCGTTCCATCGCAGGTTAGTTTCGGCAAGGGCGAGTGCTGAAGCGACGGCGGGATCGCCTGGATCGATGCCGGTTCCACGAAGAAGCTGGAGCGTGAAGAGGGTGCTCAGCCATTTGGGCGCATCGGCACGCTGCCACGAGCCATCTGGTTGCTGGCTGGCGAGGATCTCGGCGCCGAGACCTTCGTGCGGGATGCGGGCGTGCTCGGCGGCGATCTCGTCGGCTGAGGCATTAGTGAGATCGCGCAACACTTGCCGGCGAATTGCAGGATCAGAGTCAACGAGCCAGTTGAGGGAGTTCACAGTTCGAGAGCCCTTCTAGCTTGCGTAAAGATTGGTCTCGATGAAGTCATTGCGGAATTTGCCTGACGGGTCGTGCTGGTTGATGAAGGCTTTGAAGTCGGCGAGGCGAGCATACTGAGCCTGTAGGTGCTGAGGTGGAACGGTAAAGAGCTTCGCCCAGTGCGGGCGCGGACCGAAGGGCTTTAGCTGCGCCTCGATCTGCGGCAGGATCTGTCTGACGGCATTCCACTCGGGTTTCCAGGTGAAGTGGATGGCCAGAGAATCGCGCTTGTAAGCCGTGCTCATCCAGAGGTCATCAGCTGCGATGGTGCGCAGCTCCGTGACGAAGAGATGCGGGGTGATCTTGTCCTTGAGCTTTTCGACGGCGAGGATGGCTTCGTATCCGTGCTCGCGGGGGACGAGGTATTCGGTCTGGAGTTCGCGGCCGCTCGATGGCGTGAACTCCATCTTGAAGTGAGGCAGTCTTTGGTACCAGGGCCCAGGGATTCCCATTTGTTCCGTGCAGCTTTCCGCAGGATGGCCGGTGATTGGGTGCAGCTTTTCGGTTGCGCGTTTAGCGTTGTAGAAAAGCTCGGGCGAAGTATGGGTTTCGCCGGCCGAGAGGCGACGCTTGATCCAGACCTGCGTGGCGCGATGATTCTGCCAGTCGGTGAAGAGACTCACGCTGTAGCCCGCGCCGAAGATCCCGTCGAAGTTGCGTTCCAGTTCGGAGAAAGAGAGGTTCTGGTAAACAGTCTGAGCGACCTGGAAAGTGGGCTGCAAGTCGAGGCTGACGCGGGTGACCACGCCAACCGCTCCGAGATGAACCACGGCTGCGGCGAACTGATCGGCATCTTTATCGCGGGAGAGCTGAATCACATCCCCAATCGCGGTGACGATTTCCAGGGCGCGGACAGCAGTGGCGAGGTTGCCGTTATGCAGGCCGGAGCCGTGAGTGGCAGTTGCAATAGCTCCTGCAACGGAGATGTGCGGCAGCGAAGCGAGATTGTGCAGCGCGAAGCCGCGGGCATCGATCACCGGGGCAAGCTGGCCATAGCGTACTCCCGCTCCGACCGTGACAGTCCGCGCCTTGTCGTCGATCTCGATTTGGTTGAGGTGGTCAAGCGAAACCTGGTTGGCATTGCTGTCCGCAATCCGGTTGAAGGAGTGACGGGAGCCGATGGCGCGGAGCTTCGAGCACCTTTTGACGACATCGCGAACTTCATCGAGGGTCGCAGGGGAATGGACGTCGTCGGTGCTGTAGTGGATGTTTCCGCTCCAGTTCTCATGTGGAGCAGGCTGCTTGGCGTGCGGCTGCGAGCCGCCCTGTCCTGATGCGAAACGAGAGGCGATGCTTCCGGCCACGAGTGCTCCTGACGACTTGAGAAATTCCCGTTTGTCCATTTTCGACGTTAACCTCGAGCGACGGATGAAGGGGCAGGTTCCGCGCGTCACAAGAATAGGCAGCTGACTCCCGGTGGAGCAAGGACTTATGAGTTAGAGCGGGTTTCATATTGCGAAATCGTTAACAGATATTCATCTCACCGTATGCGTTGGAAGCAATGAAGATGCGGGTTTTCGCTGATCGAAATGGTACCAGCTGGATGTTCTTGCTTTATTGGGATTTGACTATCTAGTAACCTGAAGTAGATGGCCAGTTATGTGGCGGATTTCAATCGAGATTCGCTGTGGCCCGAACTTATTCATACCCCTTATCAGGAGGAACAGTGTTATGACCGAGACCACAAAGAAAGCGACCCCCCGCAAAAAGACGAGCGCGTCTGCGTCTGCTCCGAAGGCAATTGCACCGAAAAAGACCGCCAAGAGTGCCCAGGAGATCCACAGCGTGAGCCGAGAGGAAATCGCAGCTCTTGCGCACCGTTTCTGGGCTGACCGCGGATATCAGCACGGCCACGATGCCGAGGACTGGCTTCGCGCGGAGCAGACCCTGCTGGGCAAAGCGTCCTAAGCAGGATTACCTGGAACAATCAGAACGGCCGCGATTCGGGATACCCGCTCTCATACTTTTTGACCCCAAACGAAGACCTGTTATTGGGGAGTTGTAGCTGCATAGGCTATCCGGCCCTCGCTTATCGTCCAGCGAACTTTGCCCTGCATCGTCCAGCCGTCGAACGGAGTGTTGCGCGCCTTGGAGCGCGTTTCCTTGGCGTGATACGTCCATTCGGCTTTGGGATCGAAGACAACCAGGTCTGCGAAGCTACCGACAGCCAGCGTGCCGCGGCCTTTGAGGCCGAGCAGAGCAGCGGGCTGCGCACTGAGGAGACTCAGAACGCGGCCGAGGGGAAGCTTCCATTCCTTATGGAGCCAGCGCAAGCAGAGGCCGAGAGCGGTTTCGAGCCCAGTGATGCCGTTCGGGGCGTTCTCGAACTCTACTTCCTTTTCGTGCGTCGCATGCGGCGCATGATCCGTGGCGATCGCGTCGACGACGCCGTCGAGGATGCCTTCGATCATGGCGTCGCGATCGGCTGCGGAGCGCAGCGGCGGGTTCATCTTGGCGTTCGTGTTGTAAAGGCCGACGTGCTCCTCGGTGAGCAGGAAATGGTGCGGCGCAACTTCGCAGGTCACGCGAAGTCCGTTGCGGCGAGCCTGGCGAACTGCGGCTATGGCTGCTGCCGTCGAGGTGTGCGCGACATGCAGGTGGACCCGCGAGTCCTTGAGCTCCGTGACCAGCCGGATGTCGCGCTCAACGAGGCTGCTCTCCGCTTCAGGCGGCATTCCGCGCAACCCGAGCTTGAACGCGATCGGTCCGGCATTCATGCTGGCGCCCTGGGTCATGCGTGTGTCTTCAGCGTGCTGGATCACGCTAAGCCCGACGCGGGCTGCAGCGGCCAGAGTTTCGCGCATAATTCCGTCCTTCAGGATCGGATGGCCGTCATCCGTGACCGCCACGGCTCCTGCAGCCTTAAGCGCGGCGAAATCGTTGATCTGCTCGCCTTTTGAACCGCGTGTCGCTGCACCGATCGGGTAGACGCGCACACATGCCCCACGTTCTGGAGCCTGCATCCAGCGGGTAATCTCGGGCGAGTCGTTGACTGGACTGGTGTTGGGCATGGCTGCTACAGCCGTGAATCCGCCTGCTGCCGCAGCGGCTGTTCCGGTGGCAATGGTCTCCTTGTGAGCTTGACCTGGCTGGCGGAGATGTACATGAATGTCGATGAGACCTGGCGCGACGGTGAGGCCCGACGCATCGAGGACTTCAGCTCCATTCGCGGACTTTAGTTTGCCTGGTCCCGCAATCTCCGCCACGCGGCCATCTTTAAGCAGGATGTCTTTCGGAGCATCGACGCCCGCACCGGGATCGATCAGATGTCCGTGACGAATGATCAGAGTGCTCATGCGCGGCCTCCTTTTCCGGCCGTCAAGGCGCGTTCGATCACGGCCATGCGAATTGCCACCCCGTGTCGAACCTGTTCGAGTATCGCGGATTGCGTGCCGTCTGCAACACCGGCCGTAAGTTCGAGGCCTCGAATGATGGGTCCAGGATGCATCACGACCGCAGCGGGCGCATGTGTAGACAGTCGTTGGCCTGTGAGCTGGTAGGCATCCTTGTACTGCTCCAGATCGAGCTGCATTCCGGCAAGCCGTTCTGCCTGGATACGGAGCATCATCACAACCTGCGACCGCCCAAGGGCGGCTTCAAAGTCACGCTCCACCGTGATGCCGAGACCGGCGTCGGCTGCTGAGTCGGGCAGAAGTTGAGTTGGTCCGCAGAGTATGACTCGCGCGCCAAGCCGCGGCAGCAGGAGCATATTCGAACGAGCGACCCGGCTGTGGAGAATGTCGCCCACGATCAGAACGTTCACTCCTGAAAGCGTGTCCGGCTTGACCGTTTCGACCCCTGGGCGAAGATGAGAAAGGATAGTGCGAAGGTCCAGCAGCGCCTGTGTGGGATGCTCGTGCATTCCATCCCCCGCATTGAGGACGGGCAGGCGTGTCTCCTGTTCGAGTAACCATGGCGCGCCGGAAGAGTTGTGGCGCAGGATGATAGCTTCAACTCCCAGCGCTTGCAGGGTCAGCCCCGTGTCCTTGAGAGTTTCACCTTTCTCGATGCTCGACGACAGGCTCGAAACGAGCGTGGTATCGGCACCGAGACTTTTGGCCGCGAGTTCAAAACTCGTGCGGGTTCGCGTTGAGGATTCGTAAAAGAGAAGAGCGATGCGGCGCTTCAAGAGGATGCGATCGCGGGTGAGCGGATCCTGACTTTCAAGCTCAGTTGCTCGCGTAAGCAGGTGGCTGACTACCGGAAGATCCAGATCCATCACCGAGAGCAGCGAGCCGGGATTGTAAGGAAATGAAGAGGTTGGCTGTTGCGGTGTCTGAAGCTGGCGACGTGGCGCTGCAGTTGGTGCATTCATGATCTTTTGCTTTCAAGTCTCAGCTTCCAGCTCTCAGCTTTCGCCTGCGGTGCTAAGGCTGAAAACTGATTGCTGAGGCCGTGTGTCAGTCCACCCGCTCGACAAGGAGTACCTGCTCGTCGTTGTCAACCTCATGGAACTTGACTTCAATGATTTCGCGGCTGCTGGTGGGAACGTGGCGGCCAACGTAGGTTGCTTCAATGGGCAGTTCGCGATGCCCACGGTCAATGAGCACGGCCAGCTGAACGCGGCGGGGACGACCGTGATCGAATAGCGCGTCCAGCGCTGCCCGAATTGTACGTCCGGTGTAGAGTACGTCATCGCAGAGAACCACGTCGCGGCCCTCCACATCGCAACCAAGAGCGCCGGGCGTAACAACCGGGCGCACATCAGCCGTGGAGAGGTCGTCGCGGTAGAACTGGATGTCGAGCGTGCCTGTATCGACCGGCCGCTTCTCGATGTTCGTGATCAGCTTGCCCAGTCGTTCGGCCAGCGGGACGCCGCGGCGCTTGATTCCGATCAGCGTCAGGTCCTCGCTGCCGTTGCTCTTCTCAACGATTTCGTGGGCAAGACGCACCAGCGTGCGCTCAATCTCCGAGGCGGACATCAGCCTGCCCTTAACGCGGAGGGCGGGTGTTGTTGTTTTCTCGCTCATAGGCTCTCTCGTGCCGCTTAAGCGGTTCCGCCTCACAGGGTGACGCCGTAAGAGCCGAATGCCCCATACGTCCAGTAAAAAGGTCAGAAGCCAAACCGCTGTGTCTCTCGCCGGATGATAGAAGGCTATGGGGGGCTGGGGCAAGTTGTGGAGAACCGCTATCAGCTTCCTGCTCCTGGCTTTTAGCTGTCGTACTTTCGGAGTTCAGGCAGGACGACGTCCCGTGGCCCTGATGGCCATTTCTGACGAGTTCGAAATAATCTCCTAACCGCAGCATTGAACCTCTTGTCAAAGGTGCTGAATGCAAGGAAGCGATCAAACGACAGTCCGGGCGGTGCTGGCCGGAGACAAAAATGCGTATGGTGCGCTGGTCCGCGCCCACAGCGCGACTGTCTTTCGAGTGGCCTTCCGAATCACCGGCAACGAAGCCGATGCGGAGGAGATTGTGCAGGAGACGTTTCTGCGCGCATATCAGCGGCTCGAGAAGTTCGAACAGCGGTCCGCCTTCGGAACCTGGATCTACCGCATCGCGGTGAATTGCGCGCTCAGCCGGGTTTCTCGGCCGGGGATCGAGGCTGAATACCGGCACGACGACGAGAGCGATCCGGAGGCAAAAACCGTACAGGTGGCGGCGCAGGACCCCAATCCGGAACGCGTTCTCCTTGGCCGGGAGTTCAGCGCAGCCCAGGAACTGGCAATGCAGAGGCTCACAGCCACAGAAAAGTGCGCATTCGTGCTGCGGCATCTGGAAGAGCGGTCCATGACCGAGATCGCAGAGGTGCTCAACGTAGCGCCGAATGCGGCCAAGCAGGCGGTGTTTCGAGCAGTGCAGAAGTTACGCCGGGAACTCGCGCCGCTGAGGGGGAACGCATGAAGCACCTGAGCGAAGAGGAGCAGTTAGACATTTATTACGAAGAAGGTTCAGAAGCAGCAAAGGCCCATTTGAAGGCCTGCCGGGAGTGTTCGACAGAGTATGCGAAGTTCAAGCGGAGTCTGGATGCGATCAAGCCGGAAGCGATTCCGCAAAGAGGACCCGAATACGGTGATCGCGTGTGGCAGGCGCTGCGTCCACAGCTGATTCCGTACGAGAAAAAGACGGCGAGATGGCGTGGCTGGAGCTGGTGGAAGACCGTAACCGCCGCTGCCGTCTGCGTGGCGCTCCTGACTGCTGCGTTTATTGGCGGCCGCTATTGGGAGCACAACAAGACGAATCAGCCCGAAGTCGCGGGCAACGCTCAGCCGCAACAGCGCGTTGTTGTGGTCGTGTTGACGGACCATCTTGATCGCACGGAGCGGCTGCTGGTGCAGCTGAATCATGCTGACCCCGAAGATAGAGCTGAGAATGCGCAACTGCAGTCAGAGGCGAGGGAACTGCTGGCTTCGAACCGGCTCTACCGTGTGAGCGCGAGCAATGAAGGAGATCCTGCGCTGGCGGGCGCCTTGGATCGGCTCGAGCGGGTACTGGCGGAGGTCGCAAACGATCCCCATCTGACGGCGGCAGATCTCGACCGGGTGCGCAAAGACATGAATACCAACGGAATTCTTTTCGAAGTGCGGGTGCTGCTCGCGCGCAAACCAAATCAGGAGAGCGGGCCGACGTCCGCGAAGGGAGTCTCAATCTAATGAAAGCTGAAAGACTATTCGCAATTTTTCTTGTGGCAGGATTAGCGGCGGCTCCATGCAGGTTGCTCGCCGAGTATCCCACGCCCATGCTCGTTTCGTTCGCTGAAGGCGCAGGGTATGCGGATGAGGCGAGTATGTATGCCGATGGGACAAAGGCGATCAATGAGAGCCGATGGTCCGACGCTGTCGGCTTGTTCGATCGCATCGCACAACTGCATGGAGAGCACGCCGAGGGGGCGCTCTATTGGAAGGCATACGCTGAGAACAAAGAGGGCCAGCCCGCGAACGCGCTGAGCACGTGTGGCGAGCTAAGGAAGAAATATGCAAAAAGTCATTGGCTCGATGAGTGCGGCGCGCTGGAGATCGAGATTCGCGGTAGGAGCGGTCACCCGGTTTCTCCCCAGGCCGAGCCCGACGAGAACCTGAAGCTACTGGCGCTGAATGCGCTGATGCAGCAGGATCAGACGCAGGCTGTGCCTATCTTGCAGAAGATTCTGAACGGAAACCAGTCCGAGGAATTGAAGAGTCGCGCAATGTTTGTGCTGGCGCAGAACCATTCACCGCAGGCTGAGGCTTTGATCAGCCAGATCGCGCAGGGCCAGTCAGGTGCGGCTCTGCAGATCAAGGCGATTCGGATGCTGGCAATAGCAAAAGGCAAAGGCGCGAACGACACCCTTGCTTCGATCTATCAGCACAGCAACGATGCCCAGGTGAAACGGGCGATCCTCCAGTCTTATCTCATGACAGGAGATCCCTCGAAGCTGCTGGAGGCGGCGCGCCAGGAGCGCAATCCGGAGCTGGCGAGGACGGCAGTTCACACGCTGGGAGCAATGGGCGCGGCAACCGATCTGCTGGCGATGTATCGCGCAACGAGTAGTTCGCAAACGAAGGAAGACATTATTAGCGCGCTAATTCCGTGCGGCCAGAAAGGCGTTGGTCCGCTATCCGACATTGCCAAGTCGGAACAGGATGCAGAGCTTCGACGGAAGGCGATCCGCAATCTCGGAATTGCGGGTGGAATGTCGGTGGCTCCGGTGCTGGTGGAAACGTACCAGAAGAACTCAGATGCGGAGACGAAGAAGGCCGCCGCGCAGTCGCTGTTCCTCGCCAACGACGCGCCCGACCTCGTGACGCTGGCGCGCGGCGAGAAAGACATCGCAATGAAGGAGTACCTGGTGCAGCAGCTGAGCCTGATGCATAACCAGGAAGCCACGAAATACCTGATGGATCTTCTGAACAAATAGAGAGGAAATCCCCATGAGACGGATCTGGTTCGTAGCGATATTCGCGTCGTCCCTAATCGCGGCGGCGCAGCAGCCCAAGGTGATCAATGCGCAGCTGCATGCCCAATCGGCAGGCGCAGGGTTGTCGGCGATTGTGGATCAACTGAAGCATTCGAGCGGGCCGCAGTGGTTGGGCTATGCGGTGCCGGCTGTTCCCGGATCGCGCTTCTCGATGTGCTCAAGCGAAGAGTCGATGAAGGACGATAGCTGCTGCGGCGTGTACCGGCTGGAAGCGGAGAACAATAACTACCGCTCGTCCGATGGGGATCATGGGACGGAGGCGAGCATCGCCATTCTGGTCAGAATCGATCAGGGAACTGTAGACAAGGTGCGCTTCATCGGAACTAGCTGCCAACTGGATGCCGGCGGATTGGCGTTCACATGGTTGAACGAGGTGAAGGGGGATGACAGCGTAGCGTGGTTGTCGAGCCTGGTGAATGCGGACTCCAAGCGGCATAGCGATCAGGCCCTCGCTGCCATCGCGATGCATGAAACTTCAAAAGCCACATCGACCCTTGAAGCTTTTGTCTCCTCCGCAAATCCGCTATGGCTGCGCGAGAAGGGAGCCTTCTGGCTCGGCGCCGGTCGTGGCCACGACGGCTATCTTGCGCTCAAGAAGCTCACGAGCGACCCCGATCCCGAGTTTCGCAAGAAGGTCAGCTTCGACTTATTTGTCAGTCATGATCCGGCCGCAGTGGATGATCTCCTGACCATGGCCAAGGCCGACAGCGACGTTGGCGTTCGAGAACAGGCGATCTTCTGGGTTGGACAAAAGGCCGGCAAAAAGGCCGTGGAGATGCTAAAAGATACCGTGGAGAATGACCCCGAGGTTGGGGTGAAGAAGAAGGCGGTTTTTGCGCTCAGTCAATTGCCGAAGGACGAGGCAGTGCCGGAGTTGCTTCACGTCGCACAGACGAATGCCAGCCCTACGGTTCGCAAAGAAGCGATCTTCTGGCTGGGGCAGACACACGATCCGCGTGCGCTCGCGTATTTCGAACAGATTCTTGAACGGTAGCGTCTCTTGCTCGTCGGCCTTGGCATTCTTCGAGAAAAGATTCTCGCTTAGACGGTGGGGTGTCGGCGTCTGCCAAGCATTCTCGCGCCAATGGCGCCCCCCGCAATCGAGAAGAGAACAAGCAGCAGGCAATACCAGGCCAGTCCGAGCGTCTGAAATCCAGCATGACCTTCGGGCGAGAGCATCCATCTGCGTTGGGCTTCTGCCTGGGCAGCATTCATGGGAGTAGACATCTGGGCCTCAAGCTGCTGGGTCTGGTGGTAAATCTTATTGACGACCTCCATCCATGTTGAATCGATCTGATTCCCTTGGTGCATAGCAACTCGCGTCACGAAAAGGCCTGCACCACTGAAGCCGAAAGCTAGCCAACCGGCGATTAAGCCGGTAACCAGCCCCAATCGAGCCCCAGCCCCCATCGTGATCCAGGCGGGGTGCTGTTTGCGCATGTAAAGCGCAACGGCCCAGGCTGCCGCAGCCCCCATCCAGAAGATTCCCAGAGGACTGAGAGGAGAAATTCCGGACGACAGAAGCCCCGAGGGCACAGAGAGTGCCAGCGCTGCTCTCATAGCCTGCTTCCAATCAATAGAGCTCGCATCGCGGATGGCTTCTGGCCAGCGCTCAGAAGACGCGGGAATCGCGCCAGGTTCGGCCGAGTACACCAACTGCGGAAGACCGCATGAAGGGCAATAACAGCTCTCCGTGGTCACGGGTTGATGGCAGCGATCGCACGTCGGCTCCATGTGTAAAAGCCTATAGCATCAGCCATCGCAGACGCGAAAATTTGACTGCTGACGGTGTATCCGTCTCCCCAGAAGATGCTTCGGTGCGTGAAGATGCAAACAATCTAAGCGAGTTGCGGCTCGGTGCCGTTTGAGTTCTTCGCAAGAAAGCTGTCAACCGCTGACTCTGCCGCCTTGAGAGCTTCATCCAGGGTCAGGTTCGTGGAATCCAGGATGAATGCATCTGAAGCTGGTCGGAGAGGTGAATCCGCTCGGTTGCGGTCGCGCTCATCCCGCGCTCGCAGATCTCGAATTACTTCGTCCGGAGGAGTGGAAGGCTTACCCTGCTGACCAATCTGGTCGTAGCGTCGCATACCGCGGACTTCCGGGGCTGCATCGAGGAAGATCTTAACTTCGGCATCGGGGAAAACGACGGTCCCGATGTCACGACCCTCCATCACGACCCCGCCCTTGGCGGCCAGCTGCTGCTGACGCTTCACCATCCCAACACGAACCGCCGGGAAGATACTCACCCGGGAAGCTGCATCGGTTACGATCTGATTTCGAATCTGGCCCGTGACATCTTCTCCGTCGAGAAGAACACGATTCTCATTATCGCCCGACTCTAGCTGAATCTCAGTCTCCGCAGCTAGACGCTCGAGAGCTGATGGATCGTCGAGCGGCACCTCGACGCGTAACGCTTTCAGGGCCAGAGCGCGGTACATTGCACCAGTTTCCAGGTTCAGGAGACCGTAGTGCCGAGCCAAATGGCGCGCTAGAGTGCTTTTGCCCGCGCCCGCCGGCCCATCGATCGCAATTACGAAATTGCGCTTCAGCCTCCCGGAGAAAAATCCTTCCAGACTCATCCGCGTTTCTTCGTGCCTTGTTTGGCGCGGCTATTGAAGAACCGCTTGCCGTTTGTGCTGGAACGCCCTGCTGCCGCTAACGCGGGACGGCTCTTTCCTGCCGAACGTGAACCGCTGTTAGCGGAGGCAGGTTTTGCTTTCGCAATCCCGGTGCGCTTGGCCCAGGACGGCACCGTCTTGCCCGCCCGGTGAGAACCGGTTCCGTTCGAGGTCGTCCGCCCATGTGTTCCCGTGCCGTGCCCGCTGCTCGTATGAGAATGCTTTGTAGTCTTCGACCCTTTCCAACGGGACTCCGCAGAAGGTCGAGATCCGTTCTTCTTGCGTGCGTCGGAACTATGACGGGCCGCATGTCCGTTCGACGCCCCATGATGGCCTGAAACGGCAGGTTTCCGCGATGCCGGCCGACTATGCTGTGCACGTGCACTCTCCGGCTTACTGCTCGTTGCCGGCCGGCGTCCAGAGTTTCTCGCTACGTGGTGATTCGCGGCTTCCGGTTGCAGGACCGGAGTTGGCGTAGACTCTGGCGGCGGTGCTGATGCCTGACTCATCGGTCTTGGCTGAAAAGCCGCAGGCTGCTGCGCGAAGGGAACGGAGACCGCCGGACTGGGAGCTGCTTCATCCCTCTCAAAAGAACGAGTGAAATAGGAAGCGGCTGAAAGTGTCGAATTTGCGTAAAGCGAAGAAATTGGCTCGAACTCTGGAAGCGTTCCGGCCACATAGAAGTGCGGAGCATGCCCGAGGGAAAGCGTATGTACCTGGCGTGTGGCCACCAGTCCGCGAATGACCTCTCGGATCTTGCTGCGGGCTGTCAGTGCGGCAAGGAAGAGCTCGACGTCTTCCATAGTCGCAGCAATCACGGCCTGAAGGTAAATTGAGGCAAGTACCGAAATCGCTGTGACTTGAGAGGTAGACGCGCCTTCGGCAATCGCCCTTTGGAATCGAGTGCGGAGCAACTGCCACTTGGCCGGTTGCCCTTTGGCTGCAATTACGGGGATGATCCGAAGCTGCTGCCAAAGCTCTGTGATGGCCCGGATAACAGCGGCTTCCGAAACCTCGCGCCCCAGAGCCTGTTTCAATTGCGACACGGTGAGATCGCCGCCTTCAAGTTGCTTGTAGACATGAACCGCGAGTTGAGAAACCTGCCGGGATCCAGTCAACTGCGGGCTGCGGCGCCAGTCGCGATCACCCCGAAGAGCGTACACATAGGGCAATACCCACGCGGCGACCACAAAATCAGGCTGTTCGCCCGGCTGACCCTGGAGGTTCAGTCGTACGGCAACCCCCTCGTTTTCAAGACGGATCAGCAATTCCTCGGCGAGGGCGATCGTTTTCGGATCAGGAGTGGCTTCCGGACGTCCGGCCACTGCTTCTACAAAGGATGGGGCGACAGACGTGGAAAACTGCCTCCGAGGGAGAAAAAGACAAAGTCCGGTCTCTTCCACCCATGTACGCGCGTCTTCCAACGTAAGAGTTCCAAGGCCATTTTGGCGCATCCGTTCGGCGCGCGCTTGTGCAAGTTGCTCAGATGTCAAAGAAAAACCTCACTTTCGGGTTGGCGTTGCGGCGACTCTGGAGTCGCGTCGCGCCCAGCAGCTCTCATGCCCGTGCAAGAGTGCTGCACCCAAGTTTTTATCTTAAATGCCTTTTAAATCCGATGGAAGGCCCGCTGAATGTCCTTCCAGGAGTACAGCAGAGCTATCGGACGGCCGTGGGGGCAACTCGTTGGATGCTCAGTCTTTGCAAGTTCCAACAATAGCCACTCCATTCGTCGCGGGTCAAGGGGTGTATTAATCTTGATCGCTGAGTGGCAGGCGATGGAAGCCGCAATCCGCGTCCTGAGAGCGGTAAGATCCTCATTCAAAGAAGCTTCCGTGGGCCCTTCGCTGGATTGTTCAATGACTTCGGACAGCATGCGTTCCAGCGATGCACCCTCTAGTCCGATCGGAGAGGCTTTGACGGCAAGAGTTTGAGGACCAAAGGGTTCGACTTCAAATCCGTTCCGCTCCAGTTCTTCAGCAATCTGGGCGAATACCACCATCTGCCACGGCTTAAGCTCAACAAGCAATGGCATAAGCAGCCTCTGCCGCTGAACGTGCTCCACCTTCCGCTCGCGCAGGATCTTTTCAAAAAGCACCCGTTCGTGTGCAACGTGCTGGTCGATGATCCAGAGCCCATCTTCCCCAACCGCCAGAATGAAGGAATCCCGGAGCTGGCCAAGAGGGCGAAGTGACCCCAAGCGGTTCAAGTTCGTTTGGGCCTGTTCGGCTTCGATCTGGGCGGCACCTTCCGGGGGAGGGGGGAGGGGGGTCAAGACATCTGATGAGCAACCGTCGTGCGCCGGGACCGGAGCTTCCATGAGGGTTGCGGCGGCGTGGAGAAGCGCTTGCTGTTCGAGGTGCAGGGTGACATCGCCTTCTCCAAAAGGCAACTTGCCCGGTATGGGGGTCGGTCGGGGCGAAGTTAAACGGAAGGGCTCAGCTTCGGTGCTCGCTTCCTGATCGACATCGTCAACTGGCTCGTCGGGAGAGCCGGGGAGTCGTGATCCGGGGATCGGAATCAGCGATGGCGTTGCGGCAGGGGAGGATTCGAGCGCAGCTTTGAATCCGGCTACGGGGCGAGCGGCAATCAGCGCATTGCGGAGACTGTCACGAACGAAGTCGTGAATGAGGGATTGCTGCCGGAAACGGACTTCGGTCTTTGCGGGGTGGACGTTGACATCAACTTCCTCGGGAGGCATCTCGAGGAAAAGAAGGACGACCGGGTAGCTGGTGGGTGGAATGATGTTCCGATACGCCTCACTGATGGCGTGAAGGAGAAGGCGATCGCGAATGAGGCGCTTGTTGATGAAAATGTATATCGAATTGCGATTGAGCTTCTGGAGTTCCGGCTTGGAGTAGAACCCGGCGAGGCGCAGAGAGCCGGGGATGCGGGCAGGCTCATCGGGGTCACGTTTCCAGGGCGGAGGTTCGGGGAGACCGGAACGATCGAGCTGGGTTTCGGCCGCGACTGGCAGTAGTTGGGCGAGGGTGTCTTTACCAAAGATCTGGTAGATGCGCTCGGCGGGCCGACTGACTGGAGGCGCGGAGACGAGCGCATGAGAAGCGGAGAGCAACTCAAAATGTTTTTCTGGATGCGCGAGAGCGTAGTGCGTAACGAGTGCGGTAACGTGCGAGAGTTCGGTGGACTCTGCGCGAAGGAATTTGCGCCGAGCAGGTGTGTTGAAAAAAAGGTCGGCAACAGCGATCGTGGTTCCCCGAGGGAGAGCCGCGTCATCGACGTGCAGGATTTTTCCGCCTGCGATTTGAAGATGGGTACCGGAGGGCTCGTCTCCGGTCGCCGTCTCAAGCGAGACGCGGGCAACGGATGCGATCGAAGGTAGTGCTTCGCCGCGGAAGCCGAGGGTGGCGATCGAGAGGAGTTCGTCGGCAGTGCGGAGCTTGGAAGTTGCATGGCGTTCGAAGGCGAGAAGCGCGTCGTCGCGGTTCATCCCGTGACCGTCGTCGGCAATGCGGATGAGTTTGCGACCGCCTGCTTCGACTTCGATGCGGATGCGATTCGCGCCGGCATCGAGTGCGTTTTCGAGAAGCTCTTTGACAACGGATGCAGGGCGATCGACGACTTCACCGGCGGCAATCTGATTTGCCACCTGGTCAGAAAGAACACGAATGCGCCCCATGAAGAGAGGTTAGCAGGGAGAGCGGGGAAAAGCGGGAACGAGAGAACAAGGTAACGAGGGGACAACGAGTAGCGAACCGGCGCCTGACTCAGATATGAAGGCGAGAGGCTTCAGTGAGCGATGGTCTGCTCACTGAATTTGAGATCACTGTGCTTGCGGTGCTGAGGTGGATTCCCTTTGCATCTGCTCGAGACAGATGAGAGCGCGATCTCCGTCCGAGCCTTTGACGGGCACGAGATTGAAGATGGCCAGGCACATATTCGCCAGAACGAACTTTGGTGAGTGCCCCCAGAAAAGCAGGATCAACGCCACGTTTGTGAGCGGGCCCGCGAGCGAGATGAGCAGGTTTTTCGAGGGCGAACCTGCTTCGCGCACTATATACATGCCCTTCATGCAGAGTCCGATGGTCTTCACTTTGATCCCGAGCATGAGAGATGTGACGAGATGACCGAATTCGTGTAACACCATCGCAGACAGGCCCAGAAATAATGTTCCGGCCAGGGAGATGAGCCAGTGAGTCAATAGATAGTGCATATATTTAAGCTCCCTTTCACTCCCTTGAGATGTGGCCTGCTCATCTCGGGATGTACATGATTGGACTCGCGGAACCAGCAGCGGACTTCAGAGAATCTGGTAACACGCTTTATGGGTACAAATGCACCCGCGATTTGATTACTGCGTTCGCGCAATCTTGTACGTCACGGATGAATCCATCTACGCTCAGTGTGCATCGCGATTTCGTCAATCTTCAGCTCAGGTGGGGTCCGGGTTCGGGAACTCGCCCAGTGTGGAGGATCAGCAAATCCGAGTGCCAGCACGGCATTACAACTGCGGTGAGCATGCAAAACAGCATCGAGCGTGAACGGGGCATCGATGTCGAAGACACGAATCCCGAGTGTGCTCGAGGAGAATGGAAATTCTCTGCCGTTGATGCGGAGCGGAATAAAATGCTGACTGCTGGTTCAACTTGCGCGATTTCTTCTGGAGATGAGAGCTGATAAGTGCTGGAGCGACCCAGGACAGCATGTGGCTTCGTCTCTTCTGGGCAAAAGAGGGTCTAGCCAGGAATTCGCACCGGGGGACCGAGCCAATCCGAGAGCTGTTTCAGTTCGGGAGATGCGGGGAAGATCCGAAATCGCGGCAGAAAATGAAAACGCCGCAGGAGGCGGCGTTCAGACTGCTGACAAAGTATCAAGATAGGCTCTCGTTTTCCACGGGAGCCTTATTTAATTTGTAGACATGCTTAAGAAGGCGGAAGCGCAGCAGCAAGAGTTGGAGATGGTTTCAGTGGAGTCGCTGGTTCCATCGGAGC
>DATNFD010000161.1:0-3065 GCA_035606555.1 Occallatibacter sp. | reverse complement strand
CTTTTCCATGCCGCAAGCCACACTAGTACGTCCGAAGCACTCTAGCTAGAGATGGGTTCGCTGGTAACTGACGAGAACAGATGGGATGAGAAGGCCGGTCTCCGGACGGGATGCTGTAGGCTCCCAAGTTATCGACGCGCTCGAAGCGCAAAAGATAAAGGAGACCGGCAATGAAGAAGGTTAGCACCGTAGCAGTGAAGGCGAGCAGAAAAATCTCACAATCGAAGTTAACCGTCGGGCTGGACCTGGGCGATCGCTGCAGTTGGTACTGCGTGCTCGACGAAGCTGGTCGAGTGCTGCTGGAGCAGCGGGTGAGCACGACTCCCAAGGCTCTGCGCGAGGTGTTCGGGGGAATGCCGGGCAGCCGCATCGCGCTGGAAACGGGCATGCACTCGCCGTGGGTGAGTCGCCTGCTGAGTGAGGTGGGACACGAAGTGATCGTGGCGCACGCGCGCAAGGTGCGGCTGATCGGAGAGAGTCGCAAGAAAGATGATCGCCTGGATGCCCAAACCCTGGCGCGGCTGGCGCGGATCGATCCCGAGTTGCTGTGTCCGGTGAAACATCGTACAGCGAAAGCGCAAGCCGATCTGACGGTGATCCGGGCGCGAGCCGGATTGGTACGAGCACGCACGGCGCTGGTAAACACCGCCCGTGGACTGGCGAAGAGCTACGGCGAACGCTTGCGCGGCTGCAACGTGCGCAACATGAATCCGGAGAAAGCTGAGGGGCTGAGCCCGGAGCTGCAAGCCGCCCTGCAGCCGTTGCTCGGGGCGCTGGAGTCGTTGAGCGAACACATCACCGAGTACAACGAGCGTATCGAAAAGCTGGCAAAAGAAAGTTATCCGCAGGTGGCGCTGCTAAAGCAGGTGAAGGGAGTGGGCACGTTGATCGGGTTGACATTTCTGCTGACGCTCGAAGATCCGCGCCGCTTCCGCAAGAGTCGCGACGTGGGCTGCTATCTGGGGCTGCAACCCGGACGAAGGAACTCGGGCCAGAGCCAGCCGCAGATGCACATCAGCAAGGAAGGCGATCCCTATCTGCGCACCTTGCTGGTGCAAGGAGCACAGCACATTCTGGGACCGTTCGGAATGGACTGCGACCTGCGGCGCTGGGGACTGAAGCTGGCCGAACGCGGCGGCAAAGGCGGGAAGAAGCGAGCCATCATCGCGGTCGCGCGAAAGCTCGCGGTGTTGCTGCATCGCTTGTGGGTGAGCGGAGATGTTTACGAACCGCTGCATAACAGCCGGCAGAGCGCGATGCCGGCAGCGGCATAAAACCAAACCATTCTAAGAAAGGAAAAGCACGAGCCTAAAGCCGAGTTCCGGTGACTGCGTCTAACGCCTGGCCCAACTGCATCTTTCGAGATGAAGTAGAGGTCGACTAACAGGTGGCAGCACCGGCTGAAACGAGAACGCCCAACTTGCACCGAGCGAACCAAAGATCGCTCATCAGAGTGCGGATGGAAGGATGGCGTCAGTGGCTAACTCGGCCGGAGAAAAACCTTGTCCAACGAAAAAACAAAAGAACCCACTTGACTCCGACCGGCCTTCTCATGGAAGGCGTTATCACTCATTGACCGGCAAAATGGGGTTTTGAGTGTAATTGATTCCATGACAATGTCGGCTCCCTAGCCCCGAGTAAACTTGGTGGTGCAGACCAACCAAAAGGCTCGGGAGAAAAGGAGCCGATATGTTGATTATAGGATGCGATTACCACCCGAGCTTTCAGCAAATTGCGTTTGTGGATACGGACACAGGGGAATTACAGGAACGGCGACTGGAGCAGCGCGAGGAAGCAGAGAAGTTCTACCGTGAGCTCGCGGTCCAGGGAATTAAAGTACGCGTGGGGATGGAAGCCAGCGGGCAAGCGCGCTGGTTCGAGCGACTGCTGGGCGAACTGAAGTTTGAGTTGTGGGTCGGAGACGCCACCGAGATCGCTAGGAAGCGGGAGCGCAAGCAGAAGACCGATCGCCAGGATGCACAGCATATTCTGAAGTTAATGCTGAAGGATGACTTTCCACAGATCTGGGTGCCGAGCTGGGAGAATCGCGATCTGCGGCAACTGCTGTGGCACCGGCACCGTATGGTGCAGGCGCGCACCCGGATCATGAACCAGCTGCAAGCGGTGGCCCTGAACGAAGGCGTACGCTGCAACAAAAGATTGTGGCGGGAGAAGGGACGTGAGCAACTGGAGTCGTTCCGGTTAGCTCCGTGGGCGAGCCGGCGACGGCACGATCTGCTGGAGTGGTTGGACCGACTGAACCCGACGATCGGCGCACTGAGTCAGGCCATCGAGCAAGAAGTGGAGAAGTGTCCGGAGGCCCAACGCTTGCGGACCCATCCCGGAGTGGGTCCGCTGACCGCACTGGCTTTCGTATTGATCATCGGGAAACCGGATCGCTTTCAGTGTGGGAAGCAGATCGCGAGCTATCTGGGACTGGTGCCGTTGGAGGATTCGAGTGGGAATCGGCGACGGCTGGGACACATCACGAAACAAGGGAACTCTCTGTTACGTTTCCTGCTGGTGGAAGCGGCGCAAGTCACGGTGCGCAGCCTTCCGGAATGGCGCCGTAAGTATGTCCACCTGACGATGCGGCGCGGACGGAAAATCGCCAAGGTGGCCATGGCACGCAAACTGGCGGTTCGCCTTTACTGGATGATGCGCAAGCAATGGGATTATGAGCAGTTGAAAAAGTTCGGTTCGCACGCGGGACAGCCCGGAAATCGCGATGCTGTGAAGCAAAACATCGAGTAATTGATTGGGCGTCCCGCTCCTCCTACGCGGAGGAGTTCGAAGTAGCAATCATGATCGAAGGTGTGACCGAAGAGATGCATGGGTCGAACTGAGTTTCTGACCTGAAACGATTACGAGCGAGCCTTTGGTTGGTATGGCAGAACCTTCAACTAGAGCGAAATGGCGCGCTCTTCCGAGTGCACGGAGCAGTACGCTCAAAAAGTGTTTGACAGGGATCCACATTGTCAGAGAGGCGATTTATCGCCAATTGACCGTGGCAAATTTCCGCTTTTTGTTGCATCTGGTGCCCTCGTGGTGTCCAATTAAGATAA
>DATNFD010000160.1:0-30191 GCA_035606555.1 Occallatibacter sp. | reverse complement strand
GACGGGAGTGGGACCCGCCATGGCGTCGGGCAGCCACGTCTGCAAAGGGAGTTGCGCCGACTTGCCTACTGCGCCACCCAGCAGCAAGAATGCCGCGGCCAGTGCGCCGGTCGAGCCAATCGGCCAATACTGCGCCGCCCGATGCATCAGGTCTTGTATGTTCAGGGTGCCCAGGTCATGGAAAAGCAGAAACAAGCCGATCACCATTGCTGTATCGCCGGTCCGCGTGACAATGAATGCCTTGCGCCCAGCGCGGCCGTTGGCCGGATCGCGATACCAGAAGCCGATGAGCAGATAGCTGCATAGCCCCACGCCCTCCCATCCGAGATAGAGGAGGAGGAGATTGTCCGCAAGGACCAGCGTCAGCATGGACCCGACGAACAGATTCATATAGGCAAAGAAGCGCCCATAGCCATCATCGCCGCTCATAAACTCGGTTGAGTACAGGTGAATGAGGAAGCTGACAAACGCCACCACTACCATCATGACGAGCGAGAGCGGATCGAGATAGAGAGCAATCTCTGGGCGAAGGCCATCGACGTTGAACCATCTCCAGAGCACTTGTGTGTAGGCACCGGAGATCGGAGGAGCGTTCACAAAGGAGATAGAGACAAGCAATGAAATAAGGGAGGATGCCGCAATCGAGCAGGTCCCAATCCATGCGACTGTCCTTTGCGACAGCCGCAAGAGCGCCAGCGTCAGGGCGCTCGCAAGCGGGATAGCCGGGACAAGCCAAAGAAGCCGCAGCATCGCTACCCTCTCATCTCGCTGATCGAGTCTGCGTCAAGCGTTTGCCGCCGATGAAAGTGCGTGAGAAGCAGGGCGAGGCCGACCGCGACCTCCGCCGCCGCCGCGGCGAGAGTAAAGAGGAACATCACCTGACCGTCGGCCTGTCCCCAGCGGCTTCCGGCGGCAACAAACGCGACTCCGGCTCCATTGAGCATGATCTCGATGGACACAAGGATCAGCAGCAGATTGCGGCGCAGGAGGAGACCTGCCAAGCCGAGGGCAAACAGGATGCCTCCAAGAATGAGTCCATCGGCCATGGGAATCGCTGTCATTGCCGTGCCTCACTTCTCTTCCGTCCCAGGTGACACACACCCACCAGCGCCGCCAGCAACAACATCGATGCGAGTTCTACGCCGAGAAGATAGGGACCATAGAGAGCCAGGCCAATCTGTTTTGGGGTCGAGATCGAACTCATCGTTGCGTATACCGGAGCGCGCACGATCAGATAGATCACCTCGACAAGAAGCAACGCGGACAGAATCCCAGGACCGATCCAGGCGCGCCCGGCCAGCCACTTGCTTTCGATTTCTTGGGTCCGCACTCCAAGATTCATCATCATCACCACGAAGAGGAAG
Source organism: Occallatibacter sp. (assembly GCA_035606555.1). Classification (GTDB taxonomy): domain Bacteria; phylum Acidobacteriota; class Terriglobia; order Terriglobales; family Acidobacteriaceae; genus Telmatobacter. Next base: position 28,827 of record DATNFD010000160.1, on the reverse strand, counting down.
AGGACCACAATAGCGCCTGCATAGATAATGACTTCAAGCGCCGCCACCAAAGGAGCGCCCATCGTATAAAAGACAACTGCCACGGCGAGAAGCGAAACAATCAAGTACAGCAGCGCATGGACGGCGACCAGCCGCGTGATGGCCAGGATCGTCGCAATGACCGCCACCGATCCCGAAACGAAAAATGCGACTTCCATTGTCATGGCGTCAACCTGTACACATCTGTGGGTGGAGCTTCGTTCTCCGCCTCGCCCTTGTCTTTGCCGCCGATCTGAACTCCGGAAACATTCCAGAAGTTGTAGCCGGGGTATTTGCCCGGTCCACTGATCAGCAGATCTTCTTTTTCGTAGACCAGATTCTGGCGGTTGTACTCCGACATCTCGAAATCCGGCGTGAGCTGAATGGCATAGGTCGGGCAAGCATCTTCGCAAAGCCCGCAGAAGATGCAGCGGGAGAAATTGATGCGGAAGAATTCCGGGTATCGGCGCCCGCTATCATCCTCCGTCGCCTGCAGCGCGATGCAGTCCACTGGGCAGACAGCGGCGCAGAGATAACAGGCCACGCAGCGCTCTCCTCCATCCGGATCGCGCGAGAGAACAATGCGCCCTCGTGTGCGCGGCGTCAGATACGGCTTCTCGTCGGGATATTGGATCGTGACACGCCGGCGGAAGGAGTGCAGAAACACGTTCCACATGGTTCGGATTATGCTCAGCATCGTATTCGACCCCTCCTGCTTCCCTACTTCCTCACTAGAACGACTGCTCCGGTGACCAGCAGATTCGCCAGCGCCAGCGGAAACATCACCTTCCATCCGAGAGACATCAACTGGTCAAAGCGCAGCCTCGGAAGCGAAGCGCGCAGCAAGATGAAAAAGCCTAGAAAAGCAAAGACCTTGATCAGGAACCACACGATGGGTGGCAGCCAGGGGCCGCTCCACCCACCCAGAAAGAGCACCGCGATCATCGACGAGATCAGGGTGATGCCAAGATATTCTCCGACGAAGAACATCCCGAACTTCATGCCCGAGTATTCAGAATGAAAGCCTGCGACCAACTCCGCCTCAGCTTCGGGAAGGTCGAAGGGCAGGCGGCGCGCTTCGGCAACGCCGGCCATCAGGAAGAGCACAAAGCCCAGGAACTGCGGAACGACGTACCAGAGGCCGCGTTGTGCCTCTACGATACGGGTTAGATTGAATGTGCCGGCGAGCAGCACGACACCCATCAGCGATAGCCCCATGAAGACTTCGTAGCTGATCATCTGCGCCGCCGCACGCAGTCCACCCAGGAGTGAATACTTGCTTCCGGATGCCCATCCGGCCAGCACGATGCTGTACACGCCGAGCGAAGACATACCGAGAAAGAAGAGCAGGCCAATATTCAAATCGGAGACCATGATTCCCGGAGCGACGGGAATCACGGCGAACGACATCAACACCGTGACCATGATGATAGCGGGGGCGATCACGAAGACGGGCCTATCAGCGAACGGCGGGATCCAGTCTTCTTTCGTGAGAATCTTGATCATGTCGGCGAGCACTTGCAGAAGTCCGAGCGGCCCGACGCGATTAGGCCCGTAGCGATCCTGCCAGAGCGCCAGGAGCCGGCGTTCCACCCAGATCAGAAACGCGGAAAGGCTCAGCGCCACAATCAGGACGCCAACGATCGACGCGATGGGATGAGGAGCCGTCATTTGATTCTCTCGATCCGGCGCCAGGTTGGAAGGGCCTCACCAAAAGCTGCAGGTAAACCATGTGGGATACCGGCAATACCTCCGGGCAGATCGGGCAGCACTTTCACCGGCAGACGGTGTCTTATGCCGCCCAATTCAACTTCCACTTCGTCACTCCCGTTCTTTACACCCAGGCTGCCGGCATCAGCCGCATTCAAAGCAAGGTAAGGATCGAACACGAGCTTCTCGACGGCGGGAGCATGGCGGCTCAGTTCCTCGGAACCGAAGATGTGTTCGATTGGAATGACCAGCCATTCCCGTTCGCGCCGCGCAAAATGGCTGGGAATCTCGCTAAAGTATTCGCCTATGCCCGATGGCTCGATCAAGCGAACGCCCGGGTCGCCGGTGCGCAATGACGCGCCAATCTCGCTCTGGAATTTGTTGACAGACTGAATCGAGTTCCAGCCCGGCGACCAGAAGAAGGGTTGCAGCGCGCCCGGGGGCTGAAGAGATGCACCTTCCATCGTGTATGAGAGCGGCGAGTCCGGATCGCAAGGCGGTTTGGGCTCGACGATCGTCAGGTTGGCTGTCTTGGCCGTGCGTCCGCTCGCGCGGTGAGGCTCGCGCGGAACTCTTGCCCCGGCAACTCGAAACTTCGACGATGGCGCGGCATTGACCACAGCACCCAATTGCGGTGCATCCTTCGCGATATCAGCCAACACATCATCGAGTGAAGACCATTGTGGCTGTCGCAGCCATCGCCAGCTCTCGCGAATTTCAGCCTGGTGCGGAAACACCGAGTAATACCGTTGCGCCCGCCCCTCGTTATTAACCAGTGTTCCGTCTGATTCCGAGATGGTTGCCGCGGGAAGCAAGAGACTAGCCTTTGCAGTGGTCTCATTAGCCAGGTGATCAAGAACAATGACACGAGCGGCGGATTCGAGAAATGCGTCTGCTTTCCTTGCCGGAAGGCGGCGATAGAGATCGTTCTCCAGCACGATCACAGTCCGATCCTTTTCGGTCAGCGCCACCGCCTCATCAAGCGGGCGTGCGCCGGGGAGAGCCAACCCAAAGCTGTTGCACTCCGGTGTAATCAGGCTGAACGCCGCCGGCAGCCCGGAACCGCAGAGTGCCCTGGCCACATTGGCCGCAGCTTCGATTACTGCGAGGCTGCGGCAACTCGGCCCCGAGACAACCAACGGCCGCTTTGCTTTTTTCAGTGCATCCGCGATCACGCGCGCCATGGCGTGCACTTCCTCATGCAACGCGGGGACGGCAGGTGCATTCGTATCAATCTCATGTGCGACGGCAAAGCCAAGGCGCGCCGCGTCGTCGGGTGCTGCGCGATAGGCAATGGTTGCAACATCGTCGAGGCGCGTGGCGAACGGTGCGGAAATGAAGAGTGGCCCACGCCGTTCCTGCACCACTTCACGGACAGCGTCGTCCATCCACAAGGGAACCCGCAGCTTCTTGGCGATTTCCATTGCCTGCTGGCGAATAGACTGGCGCAGGCTGAGCGCCATCCGGGGCGCCGAGTTGGTCACATCCTCGCCCAGGATCAGCACCGCATCAGAGTTCTCGATTTCCTTCAACGAGGGAGTACGCGCCGGAGTCAGCTTGAGGATCTCGATCATGGCCGTAATGAGTGCCCACTCTTTGCTCTCCACCCCGGCAAAGAACCGATCCGCGCCGACGATTTGCCGAAGCGCAAAGTTTGCCTCCAGCGATGCTCGCGGCGATCCGATGCCGATCAACCGATCTCTATTCTGGATCAGGTTTTGGAATTCCCACTCCGCCGCCTCCCCGGAGATCGCTTCGCCGTCGAGTTGTGGCGTGCGGATTCTGTTGGGACTGTTGACGAACTCGTAGGCAAAGCGGCCCCGGTCGCATAGGAAATAGCCGTTCACCTCGCTGTGGAACCGGTTCACGACGCGACGCAAGAGGCCATATCGTTCTCCGACCGTTATATTGCATCCGATCCCACAGTGACCGCATATCGATGGCGCCATGCGGAGATCCCATTTGCGGGTGTAGTGGTTCCGCAGTGTGCGGTCGGTGAATACGCCTGTTGGGCAAATCTCGACAAGGTTACCCGCGAACTCATTCTCGAGGACGCCGTCTTCGTTGCGCCCGAAAAAGACCGTATTTGCCATGCTGAAGGCGTTCAGGTCATTTCCTCCAGCGTATTGCCGATAAAAGCGCACACAGCGATAACACTGAATGCACCGGTTCATCTCGTGATAAACAAAGGGCCCAAGGTCCTGATTCCGGAATGTGCGTTTCTGAAAGTCCGCCCGACGGTAGTCATGGCCCGTCATCACCGTCATGTCTTGCAGATGGCATTCGCCACCCTCGTCGCACACCGGGCAGTCATGCGGGTGGCTCAACATCATTCCTTCGATGATTCCTGCGCGAAAGGCCACTGCATCCGGGTCAAGCAGGGAAATCCGCGTCTCAGGTGCGGCCGGCGTCATGCACGCCATCACCAGCTTGCCTTTCTTGTCCTGGTCGTCCTTGAATTGCTTGATGGCACACTGACGGCAGGCGCCAACCGATCCCAGGGCCGGGTGCCAGCAGAAGTACGGCAGGTCGAGCCCAAGCGAGAGACAGACGTGCAGCAGGTTCTTCCCCGGATCGGCTTCGTAGGGCTTTCCGTCGATGTAGATGGTTCCCATCAGGCTCTCCACATCACGACTTCCAAGGGCAACGCTGTTCACGAATGTGGCGTTCAAAGTCCTCGCGGAAGTACTTTAATGCGCTCTGGAGTGGCTCGGCCGCGCCTGGCGCAAGCGCGCAGAAGGTGTTTCCCGGCGCCAGGAACTTTGTTTGAAATGAGAGCTTGTCGAGATCGCCCGGTCTTCCGCATCCTGCCTCCATCGCGGCGAGAATCTGCTTCGCCCAGTTCAGCCCGCTCCAGCAAGGCGTGCACCAGCCGCACGATTCCTGGGCGAAAAAGTGAATCAGATTCGAAGTCATCCCCACCGGACAGGTGTGATCATCAAGAACAATCATGGTACCGGTTCCGAGCCGGCTCCCCGCCTTCTGTACTTCGAGGAAGTCCATGGGAACGTCGAGATGTTCTTCGACAAGAAAATCTGTCGATGCACCGCCGGGAAGGACGCCGCGAAACCGCAGACCGTCGCGCATGCCGCCGGCCTGTTGTTCCAAGATTTCGCGTATCGGCGTGCCCATCGGCAATTCCCATAGACCAGGCCGCTTGACCTTGCCGCTGGCGCCGTAGATTTTCGTGCCATAATCTTTGCTTCGGCTCAGCGTCTGATACCAGCTAAAGCCCTTTGCGAGGATGTGCGGCACGTTCGCGAGGGTCTCGACGTTATTGACCGTGGTCGGTTTTCCCCAAAGACCAGCTACGGGCGGGAACGGCGGCTTGGAACGAGGATTGGCGCGCTTGCCTTCGAGTGCGTTAAGCAATCCGGTCTCCTCACCGCATATATAGCGACCCGCACTGACGTGGAGAATCATCTCCAATGCGAAATCTGATTTGAGGATGCTCTTTCCCAAGTATCCAGCCGCATATGCGTCGGCAATTGCTCTGGCCAATCGTTCCTGGGCCAGCTTGTATTCGCCGCGAATGAAGATGAAAGCCACATCCGCCTGGGTCGCGTAGGCAGCCAGGATCAGCCCCTCAATCAACTGGTGTGGATTGCCTTCCATCAGGTGGCGATCCTTGAAGGTACCGGGCTCCATCTCGTCGGCGTTGGCAATTACGTACTTCGGCCGCGGAGCGTCGGCGCCCATCGGCACGAAGCTCCACTTCATTCCGGTGGGGAAACCCGCTCCTCCACGGCCGCGCAAGCCGGCCTTCTTCACTTCTTCCTGTACGGCTTGAGGGGTCATCTCGCGCAGAGCCTTGCGCAATCCCTGGTAGCCGCCCACCTGCTCGTATCCACGCAGACTGAGCGCCTGGCCGTCGAGTGGAATCGCCTCCGTGAGTGGTCTCTCGTGGGTCACAGCTATTTGTATGCCTCCAGCACTTCGTCGATGCAGTCTGGGCCGAGATCGCTGTGCAATTCGTTGTCCACCAGCATCGCCGGTGCATGATCGCAGGCGCCAAGGCAAACGATCGGCAAGAGAGTGAACCGATTGTCGGGCGTGGTCTCTCCGAATTGAATCCCCAGTCGATTAGTCAGGTGCTCCCGCATCCGTTCGTAGCCCAGTATCCAGCAGCTCACGCTGTTGCAAAGCATCACCACATGCCGGCCCACTGGTTTACGGAAGATCAGGTTATAGAAGGTCGCCACACCATCGAGATCCGCCGGAGACATTTCGAGCAGTTCAGCAATGTCGCGCACGCTCTCGTCGGAAACCCATCCGCGGTGCTGTTGCACGATCTTCATCGCGTCAATGCATACCGCTTCTTTCGTGGGGTAATGCGCCAGTTCCGCCTCGATCTCCTCTCGTTCCTCAACCGTCAACATATGTGCCCTCGTCGTATCGTTATCGGTCTACGTCGGCCAGTACAAAGTCCATCGCGCCCAGGATGGCGAGCAGGTCGGGAATCATCCGGCCGCGAGCCAACAGGGGAAGCATCTGCATGTGCGCGAAGGAAGGCGTGCGGATCCGGGTGCGATAGGAGGTCGTGCTGCCATCGCTCACCAGGTAGTATCCGTTGTTTCCTTTTGTGGCTTCAATCGCGCCCAGCGCTTCACCGGGCGGAATCACGGGTCCCCAACTCACGCCCAGAAAATGGGTGATGAGCGTTTCAATATCGTGCATGGTGCGTTCTTTGAGCGGAGGGCAGGCGCGCGCATCAAGCGATTTGTAAGGGCCCTCCGGCATGTTGTCGACGCACTGCTCGATGATGCGGAGGCTCTGGCGGATCTCTTCGACTCGCACCAGGCCACGGTCGTAGCAGTCGCCGTGAGTTCCCGTCGGGATATTAAATTCGAAATGCTCATAACCGGAGTAGGGTTGGGTCTTGCGGAAGTCCCACGCAAATCCGCAGGCACGCAGACCGGGCCCGGTGACTCCCCATTCGATGGCCTCATCCTTTGTGAAGGCACCCACACCCTGGGTACGCCCTTTGAATATCCTGTTCTGCATGACTTCCTTGTCGTACTCAGCCAGCCGTGGCGGAAGATACTTCAGGAAATCCCGGATCAACCCATCCCAGCCTTTGGGCAGATCCTGCGCCACTCCGCCAATCCGGAACCAGTTGGGATGCATACGCGCCCCACAGATTGCCTCGATGATGCCAAAGGCGCGCTCACGGTCATTAAAGGTGTAGAACACCGGCGAGAGCTGTCCCAGGTCCTGCGCAAAAGTTCCGTACCAGACAAGGTGACTGATGATGCGAAAGAGCTCCGCCAGCATTACTCGGATCACTTGAGCGCGCGGCGGTACCTGAATTCCGGCGAGCTTCTCCACGGCCATCAGGTAAGCCATGTTGTTCATCACGCCGCCAAGATAGTCGACGCGATCCGTGTATGGAATGTACGTGTGCCAGGATTGCCGCTCACCCATCTTCTCCGCGCCGCGATGATGATAGCCAATATCAGGCACGGCATCGACAATCTCTTCGCCGTCCAATTGCAAAATTACGCGAAGCACGCCGTGCGTGCCCGGGTGCTGCGGACCCACATTGAGGAATAGGAATTCCTCGCCGTCGCGGCCTCGCTTCATGCCCCATTCCTCGGGACGAAAGCGGAGTGCTTCCTGCTCAGCATCCTGCTTTGCATCGGGAAGCTGGAATGGACCCATCTCTGTAGCACGTGCTGGATGGTCCTTACGCAGTGGATGTCCAACCCAGGTCTTCGGCATCAGAATGCGCTCAAGATGCGGATGCCCATCAAAGCGGATCCCGAACATATCCCATACTTCCCGTTCATACCAGTTCGCCGCGGGCCAAAGATCGGAAACTGTGCCAATCGTCGCTCGATCTTCCTTGAGCGGGGTCTTGATCCGAACATATGCGTTGCGATCATAGGACAACAGGTGGTAGACGATCGTGAAGGCGCTCGCCGGTGCATCCTGAGGATGAGCCCTCATGCGCTCATCAATGGCGGTGAGGTCGTAGAGCATCCGATAAGGGTGATCCACTTCCGTTTTTAGACGGGTAAGCACCCTGCGGATATTTCCCGAGGCAACCCAGAAAGTGGGAATTCCGTCCGTCGTTTTCTGCGGTGTGACTGCCTCTACTCCGAGCAAGGAACGGAGTTCGTCAGCGATGGAAGCTGCAGGGACGGGTGAAGTCACGGGCTCGGAGGTAATTGTAAGCATGGTCAGATTTCGTCCACTGGGCGAAGTGTCGTCGCGCGTTGTCGTTCCTCGCTATGGAGGTCGCGTTGGGAGGCTAGGGGCGCGCGGGTCGTTTCCTGTGGGCCGACAACCCAGCTCAATGGCCGGCGCTCGGTCCCGACCGCCTTCTGAAGCAACAACAATCCCTGCTCAAATGCGTCTGGTCGAGGCGGGCAGCCGGGAACATACACGTCAACCGGAAGAAACTTATCAACTCCCTGCACCACGCTGTAAATGTCATACATCCCACCGGAGTTGGCGCAGGAACCCATCGAGATCACCCATCGTGGTTCCATCATCTGTTCGTAAAGTCGAAGGATGACGGGAGCCATTTTGATGAAAACGGTCCCGGCGACGACCATCAGATCTGCTTCCCGCGGCGTGCCTCGGATCACCTCCGCGCCAAATCGCGAGATGTCATACTTGCTCGTGAGGCTCGTTGCCATCTCGACGTAGCAGCAAGAAAGCCCAAAATTGAATGGCCAGATCGAATTACTTCGTCCCCAACTGACAAGGTCCTGAAGGCGCGAAAAGATGACACTGCGGCGCACGGCGTTTTCAGTGGGATCTTCGCCTGGCCGCACAAGTTCTGCGAGGGCATTGCGCTGGGCAAAGGGTGAAGGCATCAGGGCCGCTCCTTTGCGCTCGCCGCCCCATACCAGTCGAGCGCACCCGTTCGCAAGAGATAGACAAGCGCCGCCAGCAAAACGCCGGCGAAAACGAGAGCTTCTATATAACCGGGCCAGCCCAGTTCGCGGCCAGCGACAGCCCAAAGGAAGAGAAAGACTGCTTCAAGATCGAAGACAACGAAGAAAGCCGCCACCAGAAAGAACTTCACCGACACAGGAGAATGTGTCGAGCCTTGGGAGACGATGCCCGACTCGTATTGCGACTCCGTTGCTGGTTCACGATGGCGCTGTCCCAGGACATGGGAAAGGCCCAGCATCACCGCGACGATGAACAGAACCGCCACAAAGTAAACCGCTAATGGCCAGGTTGTCATGAGCGATCCTCCTCTTGTCATGCCTACTTTCGGTGCGGAGTCTGCCCTTTGCTACCTAGCAGCACCGATATTTACGAGAAGCTGCAAGTCAGCACATGGATGCATATCTGGCGCCAAAGGTGGCACGTTGCTGCAGCTTATTTATTGATTGGGGAAAGACTTGTGCCGCAACACCAACACAATTAGCTTCATTAAGATCATCCTGACGCGCAATAGGTTTCGCGTCACTCGATGGAGTACGTATGACACACGCTACCGCATCCACACCGCAGCTTTTTTCGGAGACTCAGCTTCGAGTCTTCCCCCGCTGAGACTTTGGTCGCAGCGAGGTTCCTGCCGACCATGCCAGAATGGCACGAATGAAGGGTCGATGGGTTGTACTGCAGCATGTAGAGTGGGAAGGACCAGGGATCATCGCTCGCGAAGCAAAGCGCCGCGGTCTTGACTTCGAGGTTCGACGGCTTGACCGCGAAGATCACCTACCCGAACCAGATCAAGTAAACGGCTTGATCGTGATGGGCGGTCCTTTTGGTGCCTATGAAGATGGCCGGTATCCATTCCTCGCCAAAGAGTGCAGATTGCTCGCCGCGGTAGTTCGTCGTGGATCCCCTGTTCTCGGTGTCTGCCTGGGAGCCCAGTTGTTGGCCAAGACTCTTGGAGGCAAGGTCTTTCCTGGACATGGAGCAGAAATCGGCTTCGGCACAATAGACCTGACCCAGGCAGGCCTGCAGGATCCTCTCTTAGCGGAACTCGGCAATGTCTTGCCTGCGTTCCATTGGCACGGCGATACATTCACATTGCCCGATGGCGCCGTGCTTCTGGCCTCGAGCCAAATGTACACGCAGCAGGCATTTCGGTTTGGAAGCCGGGCGTATGGATTGCAGTTTCATGCGGAGCCGGATGCGGATACATGGGCGGCGTGGCGAAAACAACTGCCGAGGGGAGTTGTCGAGAATTCAGAAACCAAGCAGCGGGAAATTGAAGAGACCGGCAGAAAAGTCATATCCAGGTTCTTTGATCTTGCGATGAATTCTGCGGAGGTTGAGAGACAATGAACCGGCTGCATCGCTGGTACTGCAAATCCGGTCACTGGAGGGGTACGGTAGAAAACAAGATCCTTCCCTGGGCGCTCCAGGGGATCGACCTGGGCGAATCTGTTCTTGAAGTTGGTCCAGGTCCCGGCGTGACTACGGACTGGTTGCGGCAACGCGTGGACCGCATGGAATGTCTTGAAATTGATCCAGCGCTCGCTGAAGCGCTTCGGTACCGATTTCAAGCCAGCGGTGTGAGCGTGCTATGCGGCGATGCGACGGCGATGCCCTACGATGACTGCCGCTTCACATCGGTAGTTTGTTTCACAATGCTGCATCACATTTCCACTCTCGATTTGCAGGACCGCTTCTTGCGTGAAGCATATCGTGTGCTGCGCCCCGGCGGTATCTTTGCGGGCGTAGACAGCCTTCCATCGATTCTCATGAGCATCTTTCACGTTCGAGACACGTTGACACTTGTAGCCCCGGACACTCTTGCCCAACGCCTCACATCGGCAGGATTTATTGATGCATATGTAGATGTGGGCTCAGGAAGATTCCGATTTTCCGCCAAACGCTCCGTTGATTCAACAGGTGGGATGTCTGCGCACTGAAGTAGCAACCAGGGAAAACTTCATTAGTCTATTCCGTCACTGGCATGGAGCGATCCGAGGCCAGGAGGATGTGAAGGCATTATCGCGCTTTTAGATAGTCCGAACGTGACTACACGCGCAGAGTCATTTTCCAAGGTCTTCACTCCAAAGAAACTAAGGTCCACGAAGTCATGTCCAGCCGGGCGATTCCGCCGGCCCCCGGCACACCGTGGACGAATGCATGAACATGGTGATCAGAGCCATTTCCGCCATCTCCCCGTAATCAAGGAGGCCAAAGGTATGGGGATCATCTCAATCGCGACATGCTCAAGTGGATCATCTCCAGCCAGGAACACGCGATTCAGGCACTCGAGGGATATCTTGCGCGGGCGTTTACGGATGAGGCTCTTGCCGTCCACGCGGCTTCCCCCACTCGCTAATCAAGAACTGATTCAAGCTCGATCGCACGTGGAAAGAGAATATTGTTTTCAAGGTGGACGTGCCGGTGCAGGTCGTGCTCAAACTCCCTGAGACCATCGAAGAAGGCGTGATAGGTCGTGCAAGCATATTCGGGGGCAATGAAATTCCGGCTCAGACTACGGATTTCGGCGAGTAGGACACCGGCATTGTCGTGCTCTTCGATGAGCAGAGAAACGGGATTCCCAACCGAAGTCTGAGATTCGGCCGGTTTAGCGCCAGTGTTCGTCTTCGTTCCTTCCAGTTTCACGATCATTGGGAATACAACAACCTCCTCTTCCACGAGATGGTCGGTCAACTCTTCGGCCAGTTCGGCTAATCTAGCGCGGATCATCCCCAACTCGGGATTTGTGCCCCCGTGCACATTAGCCACTTTCGCAGCCAGACCAGACAGCCGTGGAAGTTCTCCCTTGCAATAGGCGTGATGCGTCGCCACGATGTGCTTCGTCAGGTTCGCAAGGGATTCTTTGGTCCAGTCTTCCGCTCCGGCATTCTCGTTGCGGGCAGCAGCCTCGAGCGCAGCTATGATGGTATCGACGTCAATATCCTTCACCGCGCAAGCCTCTGCAAGCGGCCTGCGTCCTCCACAGCAATACTCGATGCCGAACTTCTCGAATACCCGTATGGATGCAGGCTGTGTTTGCGCGATCTCTCGAACGGTTTGTGTTGCGATTGTCATCATTCACCTCCATCAAGCATCTGATATCAGTGTTGCGGCAGGAAGCCACCCGGACAAGAGTATGTTTGTACCGGTGCTATCAGCCGATTGAGCCATATTTTTTGCAATGATGCCTGTACTCATTTCTGAGTACGAATGAACCATCTCAATCGTTGCCATTTGGTGATCAACTATCATTGTGGAGCTGCGGATACCATTCAGGGAAACGCGTGGACACTGTTGGTAAGCAAAACTGAATCGACCAAGGCTTCGAAGGGACGTTGCATGATTGAAAGTCCGAACTGGACTCACACCGCATCCAAGAAGCATTCATCCGCACACTTGCTTTTCAACAAGTCAGATGTTCGACGCAGGATCGTCACAGATGTTGCACTTCCTCGCGTGCGCTCCTAACGCCGGCATAAGACAGCAGGACTCTCACATCGGCCGAACCCACCTGCCAGCCTTGAAGAACTGTTGTTTCGGCTACTTCGATTATGACCGTGAAAACATATTCCGTCATTCCCGCGCAACTGCTGAACAGAGGTCGATGGGCCGGCGCCGTCTTTGTGCTACTGAGCCTGTTTTCCCCAATGGGATCAGCCGGGCTAACTCCGGTCACCTCGACTTCTGCTGAAAACCAGCGAGGCTCGGCATCCCGCGGTGAGTCGTTGTTCATGGGAAGAACTCATTTCCTTAATCGAGGTCCTGCCTGTATTTCCTGTCACAGCATTGCCGGACTTCCCTTTCCAAATGGAGGGACGCTGGGACCCGAGCTAACTCATACCTACGAGAAACTTGGCCCGGCGGGAACCCAAGCGGCGATGCAGACTCTATACTTCCCGACTATGATTCCTGTTTATCGCGAACACCAACTGGCTCCGCAAGAGCAGGCGGACATGGTGGCGTACTTCAGGACCACAGCCGCTGAAGCCAAGCCGCAGGCGCAGTGGACAACCCAGATGCTGATTCTCGCAGCGTTCGTTCTGGGAATCATTTTTGTCGCTCTGACTGCATTCTTCTGGAGAAAACGCGTGCTGTCGGTGCGGCGGGCCCTCGTCGCCAGAGCCACAGGACAAGGAGTTCGATCTTGAGCTGGATCAAAGATATCGTCAACCCGAAGATGCGGCAGTGGGAAGAGTTCTACCGCAACCGCTGGCAACACGACACGGTAGTGCGAAGCACCCATGGAGTGAATTGCACCGGCGGCTGCTCGTGGAATATCTACGTAAAGAACGGCATCGTCACCTGGGAGATGCAGGCGATTGATTACCCTAAGCTCGAAAGCGCGCTGCCTCTATATGAGCCTCGCGGATGTCAACGAGGCATTGTATTTTCCTGGTACGTTTACAGCCCTTTGCGGATCAAGTACCCCTATCTGCGCGGCATACTCATGGATTTATGGGAGAGCGCGCGGACCAAACATACCGATCCGGTGGAAGCGTGGGCGTCCATTGTAGAGAATGAAGAGAAGCGACATGACTACCAGACTGCGCGAGGCAAAGGTGGATTCCGCCGCGCAACTTGGGACACATGTTTAGAAATCATCGTCGCTTCGATGCTTTACACCGCAAAAAAGTATGGCCCGGATCGAGTGGTCGGATTTTCCCCAATTCCCGCCATGTCCATGCTCAGCTACGCTGCCGGCTCGCGTTTTCTGCAGCTTTTCGGCGGGGTGCTGCTCAGCTTTTACGACTTGTACGCTGATTTCCCGCCAGCCTCGCCGGAGACATGGGGTGAAAAAACAGACGTCGCCGAGAGTGCGGATTGGTTCAACAGTAAGTACATCGTGGTCACCGGAAGCAATCTGAACATGACCCGTACACCCGACGCGCATTTCGCGATCGAGGCGCGCCACCACGGTGCGAAGCTGGTCGTCTTATCGCCGGATTTCAGCGACGTTTCCAAACAGGCTGACTGGTGGGTGCCGGTCAACGCCGGCATGGACGGGGCATTTTGGATGGCCGTCAATCACGTTATCCTCCAAGAGTTCTATGTGGAGCGACAGGTCCCCTATTTCATTGACTATCTAAAGCGCTACTCGGATACACCGTTTTTGATCGAGATCGAAAAGACCGTGGATGGCTATGTTCCGGGAAGGTTTGTTCGCGCAAACCGGATTGCCCGCTATCGCGATACCGACAATGGCGAGTGGAAGTTCCTCGTATTCGAGAGCCGGAGTGGCGAGCCGCGTATGCCGCAGGGCTCCGTCGGATTTCGTTGGCAGAAGCAGGAAGGTCAGTGGAATCTCGAGATGAAGGATGGTCAGGATGGCTCACCTATCGATCCTCAACTCAGCCTGATCGATCATCGCGAGGAAGTCCTCGAACTTTCATTCATGGACTTCGGTGGTGGGCGTACGTTTCGGCGGAGCGTGCCCGTTCGCCACATCGAAACGATCGACGGGCGGATTGCGGTCACTACAGGACTGGATCTGCTGATGGCCCAGTACGGCGTGCCGCGCGGACTTCCCGGAGATTACCCAGCCAGCTACGATGACGACGAGATCGCCTACACTCCGGCATGGCAGGAGAAGTTCACCGGAGTCGGCCGGAAGACGGTCATTCAATTGGCGCGTGAGTTCGCTGTTACGGCGGAGAAGACGAAAGGTAAATGCACCATCATTATTGGTTCAGGCGTCAATCACTGGTATCACAACAATCTCAACTACCGCTCCGGCATTTCCGCTCTGATCCTGTGCGGGTGCGTGGGAGTGAACGGCGGCGGGCTGAACCACTACACGGGCCAGGAGAAGCTCACGCCCATGGCTTCCTGGAGCAGTATTGCGATGGCGCTCGACTGGATTCGTCCGCCACGCTTGCAAAACGGCCCTTCCTTTCACTACGTCCACAGTAACCAGTGGCGCTATGAGAAAACCCACGCCGACTATCATCCCACCAGCGGCCGCTTCGCACGCGAACACTGTATGGACTTGCAAGTGGACGCGGTGCGCATGGGCTGGCTTCCCTTCTACCCGCAATTTAATCGCAATCCAATTCACCTGGTGCGTGAGGCCGGAGAAGCGGGCGCGCACACGACCCCGGAAATCTCGGCCTGGCTGGTGGAGCAACTCCGCACCGGAAGAACGCGCTTCTCAGTCGAAGAGCCAGACCTGCCGGAAAATTGGCCGCGCGTGTGGCTGATCTGGCGAGCCAACGCGCTCCACACCAGCGCCAAGGGACATGAATACTTTCTTCGCCATTATCTGGGCACACACTCCAACGAAATTGCCAAAGAAACAGCGCAGGAATCTGTCCAGGAGGTGCAATGGCGGGAGGCTTCAACCCAGGGCAAGATGGACTTGGTGGTTGATTTAAATTTCCGGATGGACACTTCGGCGCTCTATTCCGACATCATTCTGCCATCGGCGAGTTGGTACGAGAAAAACGATCTCAACACTACCGATCTGCACTCTTACTTCCACCCGCTGGGTGCGGCGGTGCCTCCCTGCTGGGAATCGAGGAGCGACTGGGATATCTTCCGCGCACTCGCAGCAAAAACGAGTGAACTGGCTGAGAAGCATTTCCCGGGGCCGTTCAAGGATCTCGTAGCAACTCCACTGCTGCACGACACACCGGATGAGATTGCCCAGCCGGTAGTGCGCGATTGGACCAAAGGGGAATGCGAGCCGATTCCGGGCAAGACCATGCCACACTTCTCTGTCGTTGAGCGCGATTATGTCAATCTGGCGCATCATTTCAATTCGCTTGGCCCGGGAATCAAAGAACACGGAGTGGAGGACCATGGGATTGAGATGAAGGTCGCGGATTTGTACGATGAATTCGCCAAGCTCGTGCCTTCTTATGAGTGGGGCGGCCGTCGCTATCCTTCTCTGGAAGACGCGAAGTACGCCGCCGACGCGGTGCTGTTCTTCGCTCCGGAGGCGAACGGAGAGGTCGCCTATCGAGGGTTCAAGGACCGCGAGCGCCATGTGGGATTGCCACTGGCGGATCTGGCGGAGGGTCAACGCGCGGTCCACTACACCTTCAGCGACTTGGCCAGGCAGCCGCGCCGGATTCTGACCAGTCCCTGCTGGTCGGGTATCGTGAATGACGGCCGCGCCTACAGCGGGTTCGTCACCAACGTGGAGCGGCTTGTCCCATGGCGTACGCTTACCGGCCGCCAGCATCTCTACCAGGACCATGAAGCCTATCGAGCGTTCGGCGAGGCGTGCCCCACTTTCAAGCCGCGCATCTCACTTGAAGATACGTTCAACATTGTCGAGAGCAAGCCGACGGGAAGATCCATCACCCTGGCCTGCATCACGCCTCACGGAAAATGGCATATCCACTCCACCTACTACGACGACCTGCGGATGCTCACCCTCTCACGAGGAGTCGAGCCCTTCTGGCTGAATGACAAGGATGCTGCCGAGATTGGCGTTCTCGACAACGATTGGGTCGAAGCCTACAACGACAATGGGGTGGCCGTAACGCGCGCAGTCGTCAGCGCCCGTATTCCGCGGGGAATCTGCATTTTTTATCATGCCCCGGAACGAACCATTTCCTTCCCTAAATCTCCGATGCGTAAGAATCGGCGTCCTGGCGGAACCAACAGCCTGACCCGTATGCGCCTGAAGCCCGTGCTGATGGCCGGAGGATACGCGCACAATTGCTACCGCTTTAATGACTACGGTCCGCCGGGCACGGACCGCGACACCTACGTCATTGTTCACAAGCTTGAAGGCAAGCCACAGTGGTAAGAGGATCCCGCATGAACAGAGCGGCAATGAAGGAGTCCGCATGAACATCCGCGCGCAGGTTTCGATGGTCTTTCATCTCGACAAATGCATCGGATGCCACACGTGCAGTCTGGCCTGCAAGAATCTCTGGACTGATCGGCCGGGCACCGAGTACATGTGGTGGAACAACGTCGAGACCAAGCCGGGAACCGGCTATCCCTCCCTTTACGAAGACCAGGAGCTATATAACGGCGGTTGGGTGCTTGAAGACGGTAAACTTCGCTTGCGGCTGGGTACCAAGAAGAGCGAGCTGATCAACATTTCATACAATCCCCGGCTACCCACACTGGACGATTACTATCACCCTTTTACTTACCGCTACAGCGACCTGATAGATGCGCCGCCGGGTGACGATCAGCCGGTTGCGCGCCCGATATCGATGATCACGGGCGAAGACATGGAGATCGAGGCCGGTCCGAACTGGGACGATTCCATGGGCGGCTCAGACATCTATGCTGCGAATGATCCGAACCTTAAATCCTTAACTGAGGAGGAAAGGCGACGATTTTTCGAGCTCCAGCAACTGGTTTATTTTTACCTTCCGCGAATGTGCAATCATTGCCTGAACCCGAGTTGCGTGGCTGCCTGTCCGTCGGGAGCAATCTACAAGCGCGGCGAAGACGGTATCGTGCTGGTGAGCCAGGAAAAATGCCAGGGTTGGCGCATGTGCATCTCCGGCTGCCCATATAAGAAGGTCTATTTCAACTGGAACAGTGGCAAAGCGGAGAAGTGCATTCTCTGCTATCCGCGCATGGAGATGGGTGAGCCTCCGGCGTGCATGCACACCTGCGTCGGAAAGATTCGCTATCTCGGAGTCGTTCTCTACGACGCGGATCGGATTGAGGAAACTGCCTCGAAGCCGGAAGCTGAGCTGGTCGAAGCACAAAGAGACCTCATTCTGAATCCGTTCGATCCGGAGGTGATTCGACAGGCGCTCGAGTGTGGAGTCGATTTGAAGATCATCGAGTCGGCTCAGAAATCTCCAGTTTATAGATATGTAAAGCAATGGCGAATGGCCCTGCCTCTGCACCCGGAATGGCGGACGCTGCCCATGCTCTTCTATATTCCGCCACTGCTTCCAGTTACTGCCACGCTGAGCCAGGAGGGCTATTACGAAATGGACTCGGATTTCTTCAGTTCGCTTGAAAGCGCGCGGCTGCCCATCCGTTACATGGCAAGCTTGTTCACTGCCGGCGATGAAGCGGAGGTCGTCTCGGTGTATCGCAAACTGCTGGGAGTGCGCATCTATAAGCGCGCGGAAAGCGTCGGCGACATTTCAATGGAAACCGCGGTTCAGGCGCTCAAAGAAGCTGGGTTGACACCCGCGGACGTGGAAGGCATCTACCACCTCACCGCAATCGCGGGAGCCGACGAGCGAATGGTTGTTCCGCCCTTCCTCCGCGAACAAGCCATCGAAATGGGAGTCGATACGCAGGACTTTCAAGAGCATCGCGGATTTGGAAATCTCATTTGGCCAACACGGGGGTTGTAAAGCGTGACCATTTATTCAGCGTTTGCCCTTATTCTCGACTATCCGAAAGATCCTATCACCGGGCTGCTAGACGACTGCGCCGCCGAACTCGCAATGGAGTCGCCAAACGCAGTGGCGCATCTGCTCGATTTTAAGACTGCGGTCGCGCAGAAAACGTTAAGCCAGCTCCAGGAGGTGTACACCGCGGCTTTCGACCTGCGGCCCGATTGCACGCCGAACCTCGGCTATCACCTGTTCGGCGACGATGCACGACGCGGCGTTTTTCTGGCGGAGTTGAAAGGACGGATGGAAGCTCGCGGGATGGCGCTCGGAGTCGAACTTCCCGATCACATCGCCTTCATCCTGAATTACCTGGATCTGGCCGAGGAAGAACGCCCTGCGATGATCGAGGACTGCCTTCTGCCTGCAGTGACGCGGATGATCGAGGTTCTGAAAGACAGCGCAAACCCGTATGAGCACGCATTGCACGCTCTTTTGAGGCTGCTGCAGGAACAGCACGAAACACTGGCCGCGTCCGCCGAAGTGGTGGATGTCTGATGGCATAGCACTTCCGCCCGGAGAAGCCGGCATGGATAATTTTCTCTTTATCGCGTTCCCCTATCTTGCGCTCACCTTGGCCATTGGTGTCGGCATTTATCGCCGTCTGCGGCGACCCTACACCTATTCCAGCCTTTCCTCCGAGATTCTTGAAAAGCGAAAGCTGTTCTGGGGATCGGTGCCTTTTCACTACGGACTCGTGCTGATCCTCCTGGCGCACTTGCTGGCAGCCTTTTTGCCGGGCCCCGCCGCGTGGCTTCTCGGAGACCAGACTCGTCGCCTGGTTCTCGAAGTGACCGGAATGGCTCTGGGCCTGTACACACTATTCGGTTTGGTTGTGCTGATCGTTCGCCGGCTGGCTCCGAAATCGCTCGTTCAGGCGGCGACCACATACATGGATGGCGTGATTCTCTTGGTGCTTCTGGTTCAGATCGGGAGCGGCGTTGCCATTGCCATTTTCGATCGTTGGGGAGGTTTGTGGTACTTACACACCGCTGTTCCGTGGTTCTGGTCCCTGGCCACGTTTCGACCGGAACTGGCGACGGTGGTATCGCTTCCCGCGTTCGTGAAGCTGCATTTTGTCGTCGGTTTCTTACTGATTCTCTTGTTTCCATTCAGCCGTCTGGTCCATCTAGTCATGCTCCCGCTTCAGTACCTCTGGCGTCCCTACCAAGTCGTAATCTGGAACCGCCGGAAGACGGATTCCTACACAAAGGAGGTCGCAAAATGATTGAGAATCCCCCATCGGAGGCTCCAATAAAGCACAGCCCGGAAATCAACCGGCGGAAATTTCTCGTTCGCCTCAGTGTCACCCTGAGTTCAATCGGAGCTGCCCTGATAGCTTTGCCCAGTATCGCGTTCCTGTTGGGTTTGAGGAAATCCCCTCAGATCTGGCGGACTGTGGGCTCGCTCGATGACTTCAAGATCGGTTCAACCGTGAACGTGGCCTTCGAGGATCCGTCACCACTTCCCTGGGCCGGGGTGACCGCGCAAACAACAGCGTGGCTGCGCCGCGTGGACGAACGGGAATTTATCGCATTTTCGACCATTTGTACTCATCTCGGCTGCCCTGTGCGTTGGCTGGGTGAGGCCGATCTTTTTATGTGTCCTTGTCACGGCGGGGTTTTTTACGCCGACGGGCAGGTCGCCTCAGGCCCTCCACCTAAACCACTCAACCGATATCCGGTGCGGGTCAACAACAACACTGTTCAAATTTTGACGATGCCAGTTCCGATTGCCTAAGCCGGAGGAATCCACATGCGATTGTTCAAACAGGCATGGCTCTGGTTCGACGACCTGACCGGCGTCTCGAAGTTGGTTGGTCCGTTGTTGGATCACCCCGTCCCCAAGGCCCGAAAGTCCGCATGGTTCTACGTGCTGGGCAGCGCGACCCTGATCGCCTTTCTGATTCAGGTGGTGACCGGGATCGCACTCGCGAGCGGCTATGTGGCGTCCTCAGGCCAGGCCTACAGCACCCTGCAATTCATTACCGGTGCTCCCATCGGGCGGATTGTACGAGGCCTTCACTATTTCGGCGCGTCGGCAATGATTATCCTCATCGGACTGCATACGATTCGTGTGTATCTGATGGCGTCCTACAAGTATCCGCGCCAGATGAACTGGCTGAGTGGCGTCGTGCTGTTGCTGCTGACGCTCGCGATGGTCTTCACGGGACAATTGCTGCGCTGGGATCAAACGGGCTTCTGGTCCGTGCTCATCGCCGCCGAGCAGGCGGGGCGGGTTCCGGTCATTGGCAACTGGTTGGGCCACTTCATCCTCGCGGGAGATACGGTGGGCGGCGCTACGTTGAGCCGCTTCTTCGTCGCTCACGTCTTTCTCTTTCCCGGTCTCATTTTTCTCATCGTCGGCTTCCATCTCTACCTCGTCGTCCACAACGGAATCTCCGAGCCTCCGTCTGTTGACCGACCCGTCGATCCCAAGACTTATCGTCCTTGGTTTCATGCCCTCCTCGCCCGCGACGGAGAGCCCTTCTGGCCGGACGCCGCCTGGCGCGATGTCGTATTCGGGTTTTTGGTAGTGCTGACCGTGGTGGGGCTCGCGATTATGGTCGGGCCTCCAATGTTAGGCAAGCCGCCGGATCCGTCCATTGTCGAAGCCACGCCTCGGCCTGAGTGGTATTTCCTCTGGTATTACGCCATTCTCTCCCTTATTCCGAAATGGTCGGAAGATCTGGTTATGGTCTGGGGACCAGCAATCTTCGGAGTTGCGCTGATCTTACTTCCTTTTGTGGCACGCAAAGGCCAGCGTAGTCCCCTTCGGCGTCCATGGTCGTTCGTCATTGTAGGAGCGATCCTATTCATGATTGCGTACTATGGCGAGGTTGGCAAAATAGCGCCGTGGTCTCCCCGAATGGAGGCGCCTCCGCTGCCTGCGCAGGTTGTCGGCGTAACCAGTGGACCCATTGCCGACGGCGCCCGGGTATTTCACGATAAGGGTTGCGAGTATTGTCATAAGGTATCCGGGTATGGCGGCATTCGCGGGCCGGACCTCACGTATTCGGGTGATACTCTGACACCGGCTCAAATCACCACGCGCATTTACAGCGGCGCGACGAATATGCCGTCCTACCGCAACAACATGACATCAGATCAGTTGTCTGCCCTGCTTGCGTTTCTTGGCTCTCGCCATCGCCAGCCAATCGAGCCGCCGGCTGACTCGGGCCAGTAGCTGCGAGGAGAGAATTTGATGAACAGAGATTCATGCAATTCGAGCAAGGTTTGGGATGACAAATCGCTAGCGAGCCTGATGGAGCACATTGTCGACACTCACCACGTGTTTTGCCGACGGGAAGTCACTCGGGTCGCACTACTCTCGAAAGAAGCGATAGACAACCAGGGGAAAGATCATCCAGAGCTGAAGCGTATTCACGACCTTTTTTTTCAGATGAGCCGGGATCTCCTGATGCACTTGCTCAAAGAGGAACAGACTCTCTTCCCTTACATAGCCAAGGTCGAGGCGGAGGTCGCCCGGGATGCTTCCGTGTCCTGGCCCCCATTTGGAACAGTGGAGAACCCGATTCGGATGATGGTTCTTGAACACGTCAAAACGGACGATGAACTCAATCAGATCCGAAAACTCAGCAATAACTACACTCCTGCTGATGATGCGTGCGACAGCTGCTCGAATCTGTACGAGGCACTCGCGGCATTCGACCGCGACATGCAGCAACATATTGAATGTGAAAACGACTTACTGTTCCCACGCGCGGTCGCAATGGAGGAAGAGGCATGCAAGAAATCGAGAGTCGCGAGTGAGTGGCCGAACATTAAGGCTTAAGAACTTTACCATTATCTCCGGTCACGCAGGTCATTGAGACTTGCCTCGAATTCTCTCCAGTCTCGATCCCAGCGTGTTCAGAGGCGCTCAGGATCTGCGATCGCTAGTTCTCGGTAGATTGATTTGACAGTGGAAGATCGCTCAAAGAGGAAGATCATGATCAATATCAAGAGAGTTTATGAGGCAGCTAGCCCGTCGGACGGAACTCGATTCCTGATTGAGCGGTTATGGCCTCGCGGAGTGAAGAAGGACTCTCTGCCTCTCGACGGCTGGCTCAAAGACGCTGGTCCCAGTACGGCGCTCCGCAAATGGTTCAGCCACGATCCAGCCAAATGGGACGAATTCCGACGGCGCTACTTTGCGGAACTGGAGGCGATCCCCAACGTCTGGCACCCGATCGCGGAGGCTGCACACCACGGAACTGTGACTCTGATCTACAGTTCGCATGACGAGGAGCACAACAATGCCGTTGCGCTCCAGGAATTCTTAAAGCGCCACCCGACGAGAAAGTAGCTTGGAATGGGATTGGAGCAGGAGTCGATTCACCTTGCGTTTCTTACAGCGTCTCCCGTCCTGTCCGCGATGTCGGGGAAGACGTTGGTTTCTTCGCATGATGCCTCAACTCTGAACCGAGTACGTCGGCGCAGAGGCGCGAGTGGAGCGATTCAAGAGGCATGAATTTGCTGGATCGGATGCGAGGATCTGTCCTGCGACACTGGGTCCGATTCCCACTTCGCTCCCTCAAGATGGGGAATAAAGAGTCAGCTCGACGAAACTGTGTCGCTAACAGAGATTGGAGTCCGTGATGCCAGACCTCCCTCAGTTCGAATTGTGGTTCGTTGCCGGGGGCCAGAATCTCTACGGCAAAGACGCGCTTGTGGCTGTCCGTGAGCATTCCGAGCAGATCGCACAAAATCTGTCCCAAGCGCCGTCGATGCCGGTGAGAATCGTTCCGAAGCCCGTCATGGTATCGGCTGATGCCATCGCCGAACTCTGCGTCGAAGCAAATCGTGATGCGAACTGTATCGGCCTTATCGCTTGGATGCATACGTTCTCTCCGGCGCGAATGTGGATCGCAGGCCTCAGCGCCTTGCACAAGCCCTTTGCGCATCTCCATACCCAGTTCAATCGTGAGCTGCCGTGGTCCACGATCGACATGGCATTTATGAACCTGAATCAGTCGGCGCATGGGGACCGAGAGTTCGGATACATGGCGACGCGCATGGGTCTCCAAAGGAAAGTAATCGCGGGCTTTTGGCAGGACGGCACGGTCCAAACGCAGCTTGCGACCTGGGCTCGCGCGGCTGTTGCCTGGCGCGACGCGCAAGGCCTGAAGATCGCCCGGTTCGGGGACAATATGCGCAATGTTGCGGTAACCGAAGGCGATAAAGTGGAAGCTCAGCTCCGCCTTGGGTATTCGGTTGCGGGTTATGGGGTTGGCGACTTAACGGATTCTATCGCCAAGGTCTCGGACCACGAGATCGACAGGGTAATCGCAGAGTACGACGCGGCATATGAAGTGGCCTCATTGCTTCGTGCAGATGGAAGCCGCCGCGCAGCACTTCGAGAGGCCGCAAAGATTGAAATTGGACTCACAGCATTCCTCGAGGACGGCGGCTTCAAGGCTTTTACCGATAACTTCGAAGACCTGCACGGCTTAACCCAACTGCCTGGTATCGCCATTCAAAGGTTAATGACAAAAGGATATGGATTTGGGGCCGAAGGCGACTGGAAGACGGCCGCTCTGGTCCGTGCAATGAAGATGATGAGTATCGGCCTTAAGGGCGGCACATCGTTCATGGAGGATTACACGTATGATTTCGGTCAGCCGTCGAAGGTGCTCGGAGCTCACATGCTTGAAGTCTGCCCATCCATTGCCGAACGGATGCCTTCTCTCGAGATCCACCCGCTGTCGATCGGAGGAAAGTCCGATCCGGTACGTTTAGTTTTCACTGCAAGACGCGGACCTGCCGTAAACGCATGCCTAATCGATCTTGGAAGCCGATTTCGCATCATTGCAAACGAAGTGGAAATTGTCCCGCCGACTGAGTCACTTCCCAAGCTCCCAGTCGCACGAGCGGTGTGGGTCCCGCAGCCTGAGCTGGGGACAGCTGCGACTGCGTGGATATATGCCGGAGGCTCGCATCACACCGGCTTGAGTCAGGCATTAAGCATGGACCATCTGGCGGATTTTGCTCAGATAGCCGGCGTTGAGTTCTTATCGATAAATAACAGAACCAACCTTGACGACTTCAGGAAGGAACTGAGATGGAATGACGTTTACTACTTGTTGAAGACGAGATGAGCTCACCTTCGAGACAGAGAATAGAGTGTGAAAGTGGACTTGTAATTTTGTACCAGTGAAATTTTTGGTGTAGTTCAACGGTGAAAGGCCTTGCAAATCAGAGGAGAAATATCAATTTGTCCATTGTTTCTGATGTTCATGCACTTCTGGCAGAAGTGGCAACGACGCACAGGCACTCATGTCCACGGCAGGTTTTGGGCATCCGCATGGGATTACATGCAGGAGAATTGCTTGGCCTGGAACTCCCTCGGAGAGACAAGCGTGTTTACACGTTTGTCGAAACCGATGGCTGCTCGTCGATGGGGTTACGGCGGCTACCGGCTGTTCCCTTGGGCACCGCACGCTGCGCCTCATGGACTATGGCAAGGTAGCTACAAGCTGTGTGGACACAGAGTCAGGAAGAGCGGTTCGTATCTGGCCTAGTCCTCAATGCCGCGCACTGGCCTCTTATTATGCACCCGTCGCACCGAGTCGCTGGCGAGCCCAGCTTGAGTCGTATCAGATCATGCCGGCGGCGGAACTGCTCTCGGCGTGCGAGGTTGAATTACTCATCGACCTCAAGGAACTGATCGCCCGGCGAGGCGTTCGAGTGAACTGCAGCATCTGCGGAGAGGAAATCCTCAATCAGCGCGAGGTGATTCGAGATGACAAGATGCTTTGCCGTTTCTGCGCGAGCGGTGGCTATGTTCGATTCCTAAGTACTCACAGCCAAGGGTGATGACATTTGCCCGATCTGCATATACATGGAAATCCTAGAACAAAGGATGGGTGTAACTCTGCATCGGGGTTAAACGGGGCGGACGAGAAACGTTCCAGATGCGTTGAATTGCGCTCGACCCCGGTTCGCAGGGGTTGTCGAGATTCTTCCTCTACTTTTAACTCCCATGCATGTCCACTCCAAGATGTCTCTGGACGAGAGATTCGGAATCGCAGACCAAAACGCAGGACCGAATTTCGGCTCTCAGATAATCGAGCAGCAGTTTAGCCTGAAGCGCGTTCGCAACCGCATCCCACATTTGGGCGGTGCTGAACCACATTCCGGCGGCAACGCACTTTGCCGCAAGATCACGTTTGAACGCGGTCGCGTATGCGTGAGCAATCATACGGTGCGTATCATACGCCGAACCCTCGACGACCTCGGACTCGTCCACTATTCCTGCCGCAGAGCGCAATGCACCGTTACAATCAAAGTTCTTCGACCCTGAGTTCACGATCCGCCATCCTGGAGTTGTCTTGTGAAGAGATTGTGATTCCCCATTACCATGATTTTCATATCATCCGAGAGAGCGCAATAGATCATTCGTCATCTTGTCAGTGACGCAAATCATATCGAATACTCCACGAGACCGAGTCCACAAGTGACGGCCCGCCCTTTTCACTGACCGGCTCGTTTGCGACAGCCGGGCGTATGCACCATCTTCGTCGCCTTCACTCTCTTCCAGCCGTACTGGCATCTATCCGCCGTCAACCAGATTTCGCATCCTTGGGAAGTCGGACCTCAGTCTTACTCCGATCGGCTTTGGCGCCTGCGCTATCGGCGGAGGCGACTGGCAATATTCCTGGGGCCTGCAAGATGACGCAGACTCAGTCGGCGCCATTCAGCGCGCGCTCGATCTCGGCATCAACTGGATGTAAGCGAAGCACTGGGGCCGCCAGCTTTGCCTTAAGGATGGCGCTTCGCTTCGATGCCAAGATCACCCTGCCGCATGTCGAAAAACGGTTTGAAGGCGATACTTTCTGGACGGCGAGGATGTGCGGTTAGCGCCGCCCTGCAATGCAGCGCCAGCGGGCCATTCGAACAAGGGTAGACATAGTACAAGTGTGGACAGCGATGGTACGACCGGTTTATTGCGCACACTTTCTTCGTGGCGAGAAGCTAAAAGCTGTGCGCAGTTGAGGCACATGGCTTCAGCCAACGGCATCGCTTCCGGCAACTCTGGCCCGTGATATGTAATCCCTCACAAAAAGGAGAGAGCAACTTGGATACTGCAACTTCATTCAATTGGGCAGGAGTAATCAATTACGCAAAGAGATCCTACTCTACGCCTCCAGAAACGCAGTACGAACTACCGGGCGTCAACGTTGAGGACCATATGGGCGTACCGGTCGCGTGTGTTCCTCTATGGCATTCGATCGTCACAGCCCGAATCAACCTGCAAATAGGTGATATTGACGCATTGCAGCGCGCTCAGTTTCGCCTAAGTGCGGCTCTCGCGGAAATTGAAGACGTCTATCCAGTCGATCCCAGCGGAATCCTGATTCAAGTAGCTTACGGCCTTCCCTATTTCAGGCAATTCATTCCGGCCGCGGTTACGGATAAGCTGATGCCCCGGGCGATTGAAAACGGAAAGCCCGGTGCATGGGCTGTGATCGATTCCATTCGGTTTCCCAAAGATCCTGCACAACTGGTGCTTGAAGAAAATGATATTTCGTTCCATTTCAAGAGTGATTACAACGAGCACGTGAGTGATGTGATGCGCGCTCTTTTTCAACCCGGCGCACGAACGCTGAACGGCATTCCAGTAGAAAACGTCTATGTCGGCGATCTGTTCACGGTCACGTCTATCCGGCGGGGCTTTGCGGGGCGCGGCATGCCGCGCGCCATGGCTACGCGCCTGAGAATTCCGGGAGGTGAAAAGATCCCGGCTGGAGCAATGCTGTTTATGGGATTCACCTCCAGCCATGTTCATGGGCTGGCTCAGGGCACCCTACCGAGCTTCGAGACAATTCCCGGCTATACCGATCAGACACCAGACAGCTATTTCGCCCACGGCACGATGATGCACCTCTCTCACATCACCATCGACCTGGAAGGATGGTATAGCCTGGAGCATCGGGCACGCTTGCAACGCATGTTTCACGCACGGCGGACGGAAGGGCCAGAAGTTCTCTCGCCCTCGCAGGCACCAGAAACCACTACCTTCAAAGAACAGCGCGAGCAGGACGCGAAAGAACGGGGGTTGGTAGGCCACAATGCGCAGATGCAGTTCCTCACACGCCTCGACAAAGATACCATCACGGCGTACGGAGAACGCCTGCCGAAAGGCACCGTACTTTTCCTCCGGCAGGATTTCGATACTGTTGAGAATCCCTTTGAGTTCAGCTCGGATGGGCCGATGAGTCCAGCCCCCCGTCCCGGAGTACATTTCGTCGGATTTTGTCCATCAGCACAGCTTTTCGAGAGAATAAGGAAGGAGATGGACAGCGTCGATCTGCAGAGGAAGTACAATCTTGCCGACGAGAATACCGGCTTCACCAAGTTTCTCGCAACCACGCACAGGCAGAATTACCTGGAGCCCTCCCGGAACCACCGTTCGTTTCCACTGGCGGAGATTTCCTAGACTACTGATGTGGTTCCGCCGAATGTGATTCGCTACGACCTCTGAAAATATCGAAGGAGATTCGGAGGATCTCTACAGATGCAGAGAACACCTCGGTGCCATTTCTATCATAGGAATCCGACTGATTCCATTCACGACCCGTTGAGGAGGTTCGTCACGATGAAGCAAGTTTATGAATTCTCTAACTCCGAACTGCGTGATCCCGAGGATCGCGCGATCGATGAACAAGACCTGACGCAGATTCGCGAAAAGATGCTCGACAAGACCATTGCGGATTCCTTCCCTGCCAGCGATCCGCCATCCACCAATCCTGCGCCAGCTGTAGACCCCTTCCTCCGCTGACGACGATTAGTCGAATCGAACCGCATCGAACAACTTTCTAAGCGACCCTGGCGGGATTGCATTCACGCTTTGAAGACGATCCTGGTTGTGACAAATGGGGGCCTTCGCTCTGACCGTGCTGTTCAGAGCACCCCGTGCTCCAAGGACAATCCTGTTCGCGGTCTATAGATTTGCGAAGCGCCAATAAAGAACTAAGCCCTTTCTTCCGTCCTCTCACAACAATGAACTGTTTCCTCGATGGTATGTGCGTTTCATTGAGATAGACGTGAGTTTTCCGTCCGGCGCGAATGCCTTTGGGTCGGCCTTGCTACAGCCCAATGCAGTGTTCTATCACACATTTGATCGACCAGGAGCTTACCACTGTGTTTGCACGATCCACGAGACCAGCATGAAGGGAACCGTGATTGTGAGGTCTGGCCCGCTGCTCGCTATGGACAAGAAATGAGAGTGAAAGGTTTCAGGGCAATTGCGCGTCTCGCGGCGAATCATCAGAAGACATTGATGAAACCATGCAGTCCTGCAATTTTGCAGAAATCAGATGAGGTGGCGGTGAACGGCGTGTGTCACCGCCTCGAGCCGATTGTGAGTTCTGAGTTTCTTATTGATGTGGTGGAGATGATTGCGCAGCGTTTGCGGACTGATACCGAGCCCCTTGGCGATATGTGGAGCATCCTTTCCCGCCGCAAACATCCGTAAGATCTCCAACTCCTGAGAAGACAGAGGAACGACAGGAGCCGCTCCGTTCGGCGAATCCTCCATCGCAGACACTTCCCGGGAAACGGCGATCATTTTGCGGAAGGCTTGCTCGCGATTCTTTTGAACGCTAATATCCCGTGCCAGATGGACAAGGAGAGTCTTCTGCGTTCGGCGATTCAGAAATGGGATGGTCGAAATATTTACCCACTTTTGCTCTCCGTCGCGAGTCGTTGCGCTCAAGTCGAAATTCGGCATGGATTTTGGTTTCAGCGTGCATTGCAGTTCCGTGCATCGCTCATGACAGACCTGCGTGCCCAGAGCGCCTACGCCATGGAGGACTTCCGAGCAGGTCTTGCCGGCTACTTCCTCATCGGAGTACCCAAAAAGT
>DATNFD010000159.1:0-4317 GCA_035606555.1 Occallatibacter sp. | reverse complement strand
AAAGAACACGATATGGGGACGCAGCCGAGCCCCGCACGTGCAACGCCCAACATCGCTCAGTGTCTTGTAAACTCGGCGATCCTCAACCGGAGCCTGTCCGCACTCTTTCCCGCAGCGCGACTTCGCCAACTCGCCATGCATATGAATCAGCCGTTTCGAACCCGCGCGCTCGTGCAGATCATCCACATTCTGCGTACAGAGAAAGAATCGGTCCCCGAGCTTTGCCTCGAGTTCCGCCAGCGCGACGTGCGCCAGATTCGGTTTCGCTTTCGCTCCCTGCTCTCGGCGCTCGGAGTAGAACCGCCACACGAGCTCAGGATTCTGATCCAGTGCCTCCGGCGTGCATACTTCCTCAACCCGATGCCCGGCCCACAACCCATCCGAAGCTCGAAACGTCGGCAGTCCGCTCTCTGCACTGATCCCCGCCCCCGTCAACACAAACACCCGATCCGAAGGCGCAATCCTAATCCTATCCAACGCCAACTCCCCAGTCCCTAACTACTCGTCCCCTTGTCAGCTTGTCTCCTCGCCCCCCGGCCTTTCACGGTTCCAAAAGTATCTTCCCCGTGGTCTTCCGGTTTTCCATGTCGTCCTGCGCTCGCCCGGCGTCGGCCAGCGGATACATGTGTTCCATGCGCAGCTTCAGTTCTCCGCTCGCAACCGCTCCCAGCACCTCGCCTGCGCGCCACTCGAGTTCCTGCCGCGTGCCAATGTAGTGCCACAACGTCGGACGCGTTATAAATAGCGATCCTTTGCTGCTCAACTGGATCAGATCGAATGTCGGCACAGGGCCGCTCGATCCTCCAAACAGAGCCATCAGTCCACGCGGCCTCAGGCAATTCAGGCTGCTTTCAAACGTAGTCTTGCCGACCGAGTCGTAAACCACTTCTACACCCTTGCCTCCCGTCAGCCGTTTTGCTTCCGCGAGAAAATCCTGCTCTGTGTAGAGGATCACCTCGGCAGCGCCAGCCTCACGCGACAGCTCCGCTTTTTCCTGCGTCGATACCGTTGTGATAACGCGCGCTCCGATCTTCGCAGCCATCTGCGTCAGCAGCAGGCCCACTCCGCCGGCCCCCGCGTGAATCAGCGCCGTATCACCGGCTTTGAGGGGATAGGTCGACTTTGCGAGGTAATGCGCCGTCATCCCCTGCAGCATCGCGGCGGCCGCCTGCTCGGGAGTCAGCCCGTCCGGCACTTTGACCAATTGTGCAGCCGGCACTAGGGCGTACTCCGCATAGCTGCCCAGTACGCCGACAGATGCTACCAGGTCGCCTGCCTTGAATCCGGTCACGCCCGAGCCAAGCTCTTCCACCGTACCCGCAGCCTCAGTACCCGGAACCAGCGGCATGGTCGCCTTGTACTGGCCTTTGCGGAAGTAGATCTCGATGAAGTTGACACCAACAGCTTCAACGCGAATGAGAACCTGCCCCGGTCCAGGCACAGGAATCGGCAGATCGACGACCCTCAAAACCTCAGGCCCGCCGGTAGTCTGAATCTGTATAGCGTTCATACATGCGAAAGCATGCACCCTCAGGCCTTCTGACTGCAAGCGAAGTATTTCCGCGCAGTGGGAGTGAAACCAAAGCACATCCTCTCAAATCGCCACAATCACCCGCTTCAGAATCTCCGCCGCCCTCTTCAGCACATCACGATCATCTGAATCAAGTCCTCCAACCCGCTCGGCCAAAACGCGCACACGCCGGTCGCGGCCCCGCAGCAACAGCTTCTTCCCCAGCCCCGTGGCCTGAATGAGCGTGCTACGGCCGTCTTGCGCGTTTTCCTTTTTTTCTGCCAAGCCATGCTGCACCAAAGCATCCACAATCCGCGTCATCGTCGGCGGCCTCACCTGTTCCGCAGCCGCCAGATCCCCCGGCGTGATCGGGCCGGCAAACACAATTACAGACAATGCAGATAGACGCGCCGCATTCAACCCGCTCGCCGCATCCTCCCGCCGTAGCTTACGAAGCAGGTGGATTGACGCCGAATGCAGCTGATCTGCAACCACCGTCTCCTCATTCGAAATTCGCCTTGACATGCTCAAATGACCCCATGATATATCGTTAGCTTAGCTAACTATCACGTTGAGGTTACTCGCATGTCGCACCCGGATGCTGCACCCGGAATCAGCCTGGAGAAGATCGGCCAAATCGCCATCACTGTCGATAACCTCTCACGCGCACGGGATTTCTACCAGAACACTCTGGGCATGAAATTCCTCTTCGACGCTGGTCATCTTGCCTTCTTCAAGTGTGGCGACATCCGGCTCATGCTTTCCACGCCCGATAAGCCAGGTACGCGGGGCGGTACCATCCTGTATTTCAAGGTCGATGACATTCAAGGGACGTTCATCGCGCTGAAGCAACGCGGCGCCGTTTTCATTGACGCCCCTCATCTCATCGCGAAGATGCCCGACCATGACCTCTGGATGGCCTTTCTCAATGACACGGAAGGCAACACCATCGGCATCATGAGCGAGGTTCCGAGAACGGATCTGGAGTTCCTTCCCCGTTGAGCGGTTTTCCAGAATTGCTGCCAGGTTCCTTCCCTGTTGAGCGGTAACCGGCATTCGACTCTCCCCAGAACCGTTGGCAAGTTCCTTCTCCGTTAACCCACGACCTCGTTATACACAGCTCGCAGGGGTATCCTCAATACATGGTCCGGTTCACAGTGCTTGCATCTGGGTCGAAAGGCAACAGCACTGTTGTGACCGGCGGCGAGACTCGGATTCTGGTGGACGCCGGCCTGAGCTGCCGCGAACTTTTTCGCCGTATGAAGCTCGTCGACGAAGACCCGGCTACCCTCGACGCAATAATTGTCACTCACGAGCATTCTGACCACGTGGCCGGTCTCGCTGTGACCGCTCGCAAACTCGGCATCCCCGTGTACTTCACTGAAGCTACTCATCGTGCCTGGGTTCGCTGGTTATCGCCACGAAAGCAGATGACCTATGCCCAATGGCTCGAACAATGCCGCCAGCAGGCTGCAGCCCGAATGCCTGATGCCGACTTACCAGTAGCCGACGATTGCGACCCCGAAGAATCCAACGACACTATCGAACTAGCAGCAATTGCAGAGGAGTGCGAACCGGCACCAAAAAAGAAAAAGCCCGAACTGCCGAAAGATCCGACTACGCTTCCGTCCGTCGAGTACTTCGAGGCCGGCAAGCCGCTTCAGATCGGCGATATCTCAGTCAGCCCCTTCACGATTCCGCACGACGCCGCCGACCCGGTTGGCTTCGTCTTCCAAGCCGAAGGCGTCCGCATGGCGTTTGCTACCGACCTTGGCTATATCCCGCCAAACGTCAAAGCGCAACTCAAGTCTGTCGACTTGCTTCTCCTTGAAGCCAATCATGACCTCGAAATGCTCCGCGACGGCCCCTATCCCTGGTCGGTGAAGCAACGCGTTCTCTCTCGCGTCGGACATCTCTCGAACGAAGCTGCCGCGACCTATCTGGAGAGCGAGTACGACGGGCAGGCCGCCTATGTCGTCCTCGGACATCTCTCGGAGAGCAACAACCTTCCTGAGCTTGCCAGGATTACAGCCGAGCGAGCCCTGAATGGCCGCGCCAGTCTACTTGCCAACCGGCTGTTGCTTGCCCTGCAACATGAACCTCTGGCAAGTATTTGCTTTTGATAAAACTCGGTTACAATCTTAATTGGGATTGTTCTGCTCAATTGGACCTCTTTTTGCGCTGCCTGATGTCCAACTACCGAAAAATCAAGACCTTGGCCTGAATTAGCATCACGCCCGTAACCTGGGGCATCCAAGGAGACATAACCGCTAACCCGTTGAACCGTGGGGTAATTTCGACAGCGGGCTGGGGCAGACCAACCACAAGGTGAGTCATCCGTATGGCGAAAACCGACTGTACCGATCGTGTTGTAGGCGCAATTCTTGCAAGCTGGCGGTATGACATCTCGGGAATCTCACCCGAGATGCGAAAGGATTACGAGCAGCATCTGTCCGATTGCACCCGCTGCAGCGCTCGCCAGAAGTTTCACCGCGGACTCGATGTCGTGCTCGTTGCCCTCACATCCCTCTCAGTCTTTTTCTCCCTCTTCGCTCTTGCAGCCTTGCGCCACATCAAGCCACTCGAGCATGTCGCGTTTAATATTCTTGGTCTTGATCTTGCCGATGCCTATCACATGCTCGTCTCGGCCGCAGTCGCAGGAGTGCTGTTCTCGGTCATTGCCTTCGTTCTCGTGCTGACCGCGACGCCAGTGCCGTCGTACCTCGGAGGGATCGCCGCTGAACGCGCGCGGCTCCTGGAGGAGCGCTTCCCCGAAGCCATCGAACGCCTCCCCAACGCCATCAAGT
>DATNFD010000158.1:0-20735 GCA_035606555.1 Occallatibacter sp. | reverse complement strand
GCGATTGCGCGGAATATCCGGGAAATGTCGCGGCTGCGAGTTCCGACGATCTCAATCATCAGCGGCGAAGGCGGTTCTGGAGGAGCGCTTGCGCTTGCGGTGAGCGACCGCGTGCTGATTCTTGAAAATGCGCTTTATTTCGTGATTACTCCGGAATCGTGTGCGGCGATCATGTGGCGTGATGCTTCGCATAAACAACAAGCTGCGGAGGCAATGCGGATTTCCGCGCCGGAAGTTGCCGCTCTCGGCTGCGTGGACGAAATTATCGGCGAACCCGAGGGAGGCGCACACACAGATCATCCGGTGGGCGCGGGGCTCGTCGGCTCAGTGATCAGCAGGCATCTCGCGGAGTTGAATCAGATGTCCAGCGATGCATTGGTGGCGGCCAGGCAGGAGAAGTTTCGTAAGATTGCGCAGTGCTATACGGAAGGGTAACAGGCAGGTGCGAATTCCGGGCCGTATGAGTTGCTCATCGCACATGGAAATCTGTTCCGCACATTCCATTTGTGTTAGGGGAAGGCGATGAACGCACCTCGACGCGGCGGCAAGTTGCGCTCATATCTTGAGTTCATCGCAGCGGTTCTTTACTACTTCGTTGTGCGGTCGTTTGCCCGCAACGCTTCGATTGCAATTCAGCGGGACGCCTGGCAGCCACTGGTTGAGCAGTTCCTCATCGTGGTCCTTCTCATCCTCGGATTTGCAGCTTTTGGTTCATTGTTCGATCGGCAGCCACGGTCCATTGCCGCGCAGGGGTTACCGTTGCGAACGGGCTGGCCGCACGAAATTGGAATTGGAGCGGCGATTGGCTGGGGCGCGGTGGTGCTCTGCGTGCTGCCAATGTTGGTGCTTGGCGGAATCGCCGTTGTGGTTACGCCGATGGGTTCGGCTTGGGGCTGGCTGGCTGGGGACGCGCTGTATTTTGCACTGCTTGCGATGGCAGAAGAGGTTGCGTTCCGGGGGTACGGGTTCCAACGCTTTGCGGCGGTGGTAGGGCCGTCTGGTGCGGCGTTCGGATTTGCTTTGTTCTACGCGATTATGCGGGCGGTACAGCCGGGATCGTCGAACGCGAGCATCGCGATTTCCGTGGTTTACAGCTTCCTGCTTACGACTGCTTATTTGCGTACCCGGGCGCTGTGGGTGAGCTGGGGACTGAACTTTGCGTGGAAAGCCTCGCAGGCGCTGATCTTCGGGCTCACCGTGGGCGGCATCAGTAGTCATTCGCCGATTATCGAAGGCAATCCCATGGGGCCGTTCTGGCTGACGGGAGGCGGGTTCGGGCTGGACGCGAGCTGGTGGGCGTGCCTGGTTTTGTTGATTGCGTTTCCGGTTCTCTATCGAGCGACGCGCGATTTGGATTACAAGCATAACGCTCCAGTGTTTGAGCCCGGCGGGATTCCGGTGGATCTGGATGCCGCCGCGCGACAGCAGCACGAAGCGGCGATGGGACAGCCTGCCGAACCCACCCCTCCCCCCCTGGTGCAGATTCTTCCCGCAGCAACGCCATCTGTGCAGGCTGAGCCGGCATCAGATTCTCCAGTTGACCAGGAAGAGCCGCTTTAATTTCTTCCGGCCTGCGGGCTCCCGGTTCCGGTTGGAACCACTCAGTTGACCTTTCCAGTGAATTGGCACTACTGTTGGCTCAGTGCCAGGTGCAGCATGGGAGGACGCCCATGATCAGGCATTCGATGGAATTCTCGGATTTTTCAGTCGGTGCTCGTGTATTATCAGCCACTTGTAAGGGTGCGTGTCTGTTGGTTTTATGCGGTGTCGCACTTCCCGCTGGAGCCCAGGCGATAACGATCGATACGCGAACAGGCAACGTGAGCACGGGTGGCAGTACGGTTGACCGCCGTTATGCCCAGATTACTCCCACAAATATTGAGCTTCCGAAGACCGGCCTGGATACGAAGACGCGGCTGGAACTGATCCGGATTCTGCAATCGGAGCAGGGGTTTGCGATGCGGCCGTTTCCGCGGGGACATAAAGGGCTGACGCTGAAGGCGAATGGGGATCTGAACCCCGCGGGTGAGCCTTACCTGGATATGGTGACCCAATATGGTTTGAGCGCCAAGCCCGGTGACGCAGTGGTGCTGACGGACATCAAGTTCGATCACAACAAGATAGTTTTCATGATCAATGGCGGACCAGACTTGAAGCACCGGTTTCTTCGCCATATCGAACTTGGGACGGGAACGCAGATGACGCCCATGGTCCAGAGCGGCGGCGAAGGGGATCCGACTGGGGCGCGAGTGACACTGGAGTTCAAGGGGGGTGTCCCTTCGCTCACAGCATCGCAGGTGAAGGCGCTGCTGGCTCCATTGATCTCATTCGATGTAAAGACGCCGATTCAAGCGTTCACCGACACGCTTCCGCCAAAATTGAAGGAAGCCATTCTGAATCACGATGTGTGGGTCGGAATGAGCACGGACATGGTTCTCTTTGCAAAAGGGCAACCACAGCGGAAAGTCCGCGAAGTGGATGGGCAGACTCCATTTGAGGAATGGATCTACGGACAAGTTCCACAGCCGGTGGAGTTTGTTCGTATCAATGGAAATCGCGTGATTCGGGTGGAGATTGCCAAGGTCGGCGAAAGCCCGCAGGTTTTCGACAAGGATGTTGTCGAGGGCCTGATGCGGACGGATGGGACGCCGGCAATCACGACGGAACAGCAGCAGGCAACACGAACCGTGCAGATGGGTGATGTTCAGCGCGATCCCAACCGGCAGGCTCCGGCGGCGCCTCCTACGTTGACTGCGCCCGGAGAGCAGTTGCCGGCCACTGCGAAAAACGGGGCAGGGCAGATGAAGCCTGTTCAGTTTCCGAAGCAGAAGCCGGATGACTATCCCGATGTAGCGGCTGCGCGACGGGCTGACCAGGGACGGGCTGCGGAAGCTGCGGAGAAGGATAAGGAAAAAACCAGCGCACCCTCAACGGATCCGGCGAAGGACAGTCCGACTCCGGGAAGTGGCGAACCGACGCAGACCACGCCGGCATCAGGGAATCCGACTCCGCAACCGCCGACCCTTGGACAATCGTCGGGCGCTCCGCCGAGCACGGAACAGCACTGAGAGTCCCGGATAGTCCACTGATGTAAACTGGAAGGCAGCGAGTCAAGCTGCCTCCCGCCAAAATCCTGAGCAGAGGTAAACGACCGCGCCGTTGAAGCCGCGTGCAGATAGCTGCGCGTGTGGGCAGAGACAATCTTCGAAGGAGAAACATCTAAATCATGGCCAAGATTGCCAAAACTGGTGACCGTAAGAAAGCAATGGATACGACGAAGTCCACCGACTGCCCAAAGTGCAGCAAACCGACGCGCATCGTCAAGCGTGTGAAAGACCGCGAGCGCGGCGTGCCGGGAGGAATTTATATTTCCTGTTCAGCGTGTGACTTCCACGAAAAACTTTAAGTAATCAGGTAAGTCTCAGTTCGTGAGAACGCCCGACGATTGTCGGGCGTTTTATATTTGAGGCGGAAAGCGGGTCGCGGACTGGAGAGCTTGAGCCATCTCCTGGAGGATGATTGTGGCGACTTCGGCAGGATTTGGGGCCTGGGTGATGGGACGTCCGACGACCAAATAACTCGCTCCGGAATGCAGAGCTTCGGCCGGCCCCGCGATGCGTTTCTGGTCTCCGATGGCTGCACCAGCGGGTCGGATTCCGGGAATGACCAGCACCCCG
This sequence comes from Occallatibacter sp., assembly GCA_035606555.1. Taxonomy (GTDB): domain Bacteria; phylum Acidobacteriota; class Terriglobia; order Terriglobales; family Acidobacteriaceae; genus Telmatobacter. The sequence continues at coordinate 17,058 of DATNFD010000158.1, read as the reverse complement.
TCAGGTCCGGTGAGTTGACGAAGAGCAGCAACCTCCCGCGGCGAGCAGACAAAGCCCCGGATGCCCGCTTCCATGCCCATTTTTGCGAGACCTTCAACTTGCGATGACGGCAGGCGGCCGACTCCGACAGCATGCAACTGTCCGGCATCCATGCTTGTCAGGACTGTAACTGCGAGCAATTCCGGCGGGTTGGCGTGGCCCGCGAGCGCATCTTTCGCTGCGGACAACATAGCCGGGCCGCCGCCGGCGTGCAGAGTGAGCATACTCACTCCCAGACTTGCGGCGGACCGAACTGCGCCGGCCACCGTGTTCGGAATGTCATGCAGCTTGAGATCAAGAAATATGTTATGCCCGCGGCCTATGATCGGTTCGAGGACGGATGGGCCGGCTGCGATAAAAAGCTCGAGGCCAACTTTAAACCACGAGCAGGTGCCTTCGAGTGCGGCGACTAAGCGCATCGCAGAGGCCGCGTCCGGGACGTCGAGGGCGATGATCAGCCGTTGACGGGCGAGGGCGATCCCATCCTGCGGTTTTTTGAAGACCTTGGGTGGGCCAGATTGCTGACTTGCCATGTTTCCATCGTAACGCGCAGGCATGTGCGCGGGGGCGTCTCAAATTCTCGGATGAATCAAGGACGGCTCTTGAGTTTGCGAGGATCTTGCGCCCTTGAAGCGTGTTCAGTACTGGAACTGCAGAGATCACCGCTGTTGTTGGTTTTTAGGGGATTCCGTGAAAAGATGGAAGAGCGGCGTTACCTAAGCGACCGTTTTTCAATCAAATTCCCTGTACCGTTCATTGGCTCGCAGCTGGCGAGAACCGCCATTTATCAGAAACAGTGATCGAACGATCAAAACCGCACCTTGTCTCGATCCGGCTCTCCGTTCTTTTGGTGATGCTGGGGACATGCGTGTTTCTGTGGGGATTTGGTTACAAGCTCTCGCTTTACGACACGCACCAGCAGACACTGCATAGAATTCCTGAGGCGAAGCTGCTTTGCAAGAGCGAAGATGCACAAGCGGCTGACGGCGCTCGGCAATCTTTGTCCATCGAACAGGCGGGAACGTCATCGCGGCTTCTTCAGGCTTGTCTGTTTGCCACCGCAGCAGCTATGGCGCGCGCGGCCCACCTGAAGGTTGAATCGGGCGAATTGCGACGTTCAAAGCCTTTGAGTGTGGTTCTCTTGTCCGGCTTGTATTTCAGACCTCCTCCCCCAATCTTCTCGATCTAATCTCTGATCCAAGTTGTGAAGCAAACCATCAGCGCATTCGCGCTTCAGCGCCAGGTCCTGTGTATTGGCGACTCATCAACAGTTCCCCGGGGGACTCCCGGAGGTGGAAACTCTTTTATGCGAAAGCAATGCTGTTTGAATTGTCCGGTCGAAATCGCGCCGGCAGGTGTGCTGCCTGCTCTCCAGCTTCGTTCCGATGCCGAAGGTTCGAGGGTGAAAAGATGTTCAGCGCAGACGTTCTGGTGGGCTGTCTTTCTTCCGTTCTTATTGGTTCTCGGCGCCAGCGGATGTCATAGTGCCGCAGCGGGTGCCGATCCGGCTGCTGAGGTTCCGATTGCGCCCGTGGTCCAGCCACAGCGGGCGGCGCTTTCAGACCAATTGAAAGTGGCGGGAGAACTGCTGCCATATCAAGAGGTCCAACTTCACGCGAAGGTCTCAGGCTACATACGAAAGATTCACGTTGACATTGGCGATCGAGTTCAGAAGGGGCAGGTTCTGGCTGATCTAGACATTCCAGAACTGGCTGCGCAGGTTGATGAGGCAAGTTCAGGAGTTCAGCGGAGCGAGCAGGACATATTGCGCGCGAAGAGCGCGGTTGTGCGCGCTGAGGTTGACCACTCCGCTCTGCATGCCGCTTACGTGAGACTGAAACAGGCATCCGCAGCGCAGGCAGGGCTCATTGCCGAGCAAGAGCTGGACGACGCGCAAGCCAAGGATTCCTCCTCTGAAGCCGAAATCGACGCCGCCAAGGCGAACCTTTCCGCGATGCAACAGGCTCTCGCCGCAGCCAAGGCCAACCATCTGCATTACACATCTTTGGCGGATTATGCGCACATCACGGCCCCGTATAGCGGGGTGGTTACCTGGCGCTACTCCGATACTGGAGCGCTGGTCCAAGCCGGAACTTCGAGTGGAAGCGCGCAACCTGTCGTCAAATTGGCAGAAACCGACATTCTTCGCCTGCGGCTGCCGGTGCCGGAGACGCTCGCTGGGTTTGTGCGTATCGGCGATAGCGCACAGATCCACATTGAGGCTACTGGCGCGGAGTTAACCGGGAAAGTGGTGCGAACCACCGGTGAGCTCGACATGGCAACTCGCACGCTGCAGGTCGAGATCGATCTCAAGAATGGTGACCATAAGCTTTCACCCGGGATGTACGCCGATGTGACCTTGAACATTCAACGCACGGGCTCTGGGCTTACGGTTCCAATCCAGGCTGTTGATCGGAGCGGGTCGGAGCCTTACGCGCTGATCGTCGATTCACAAAATCGAATCGAGAAGCGAAACGTGCGCCTGGGGACAGAGACACCTGAACGCATCGAGATAGTTTCAGGGCTTTCCGATGGAGATCATGTGGTTGCTGCCAATCTCTCCTCATTCAGAGCAGGTGAGGTGGTCCACCCTCAAAACATCTCCGTACCTAAACTCGAGTCGGATAACGGAAAGGGAGAGGAATAGATATGTCTAAGTTCGCTCTCCGCTATCCATTCTTCATTCTGATGGTGTGTCTTTTCATCGCGGTGGTTGGCACTGTAACGGTTGCGCGCATGCCTGTCGACCTGTTTCCGGAGATCCGGATTCCTGTTGTCGTGGTGGCGACGTTCTACAAAGGCATGCCTCCGGAGCAGATTGAGACTCATATCACCGATCCGTTCGAGCGCTTCTTCACCCTTGGCAGCGGCATCGATCATATCGAGTCGCGCTCAATGACTGGTGTGAGCCTCATCAGGGTTTACTTTCAGCCGGGTATTGACCCAAACGCCGCCGTTACCTCTATTTCGAATCTTGCCATGGCCCAGCTAAGGCGTCTTCCACCGGGTACACTGCCGCCCGTGGTCCTGCGGTTCGATGCGTCGAGTCTTCCCGTCTGCTTCGTCACTTTGAAAGGACGTGGGCTGAACGAAACACAATTGCACGATCTGGGGCAATATGCGGTTCGCCAGCAGATTGCCAACGTGCCTGGCGCATCAGTTCCACCACCATTCGGCGGCAAGTATCGCCAGATTCAGATCTATGTCGATCCAGTGAAACTGGAAGCGCATGCCCTGAGCCCGATGGATGTAGTCCGGTCGGTCAACCATGCCAATGAGATTCTGCCATCCGGCGACGTACATATAGGTTCGCAAGACTACAACATCTACACCGACTCACAGATGCCATCGGTGGACGATATCAATCGACTGCCGCTCAGATCCGTGGGTAATGGTCAGCTCCTTGTCGGCGACGTTGGCTACGCTAAAGACGATTCAGCAATTCAGACCAACATCGTACGTGTCGACGGGCAGCACTCCGTCTACCTGCCAATCCTGAAGCAGGGAGGCGGAAGTAACACGATTGCCGTGGTCAATGGAATTCGAAAGGATCTGACGAGCCTGTTCGATGTACCGAAGTCATTGGTAGCTTCGGTGATCTTCGACCAGTCTGTGTTTGTGAAGACGGCCATCGCAAATCTGGGCAGCGAGGGTGGAATTGGCCTGATTCTTACCGCGGTGATGATCCTGGTTTTTCTCGGCAGCTGGCGGGGGACGATTGGGGTGATGCTGTCGATTCCACTGTCTGCCCTCGCAGCTTTCATCATCCTGAACGCAATGGACGCGACGATCAACGCGATGGTTTTGGGCGGACTGGCGCTGGCCTTTTCGAGACTCATTGATAATTCGGTGGTCGTACTCGAAAACATTTTTCGCCATCTCGAGATGGGTGAATCTCCACAGGAGGCTGCCGAGAAGGGCGGTCGCGAGATGGCGCTTCCGGTTCTGGCGGCGACATTCACTACCGCAATCGTGTTTTTTCCGGTGGTCTTTCTGTATGGTGTAAGCCGGTTCCTGTTCACGGCGATGGCATTGTCTGTTGTACTTTCGCTTTTCGCCTCTTATGTGGTAGCCATGACGGTGGTTCCGCTCTTCTGCGCGCGCTTCGTTCGAAACGCTCACAATGAGGCTGGCCATCACAAAGGGGGCAATCCATTTCAGGTGTTTGTACGCTGGTTTAACCGCCGTTATGACCGAGTTCTGATGCGCTACGACATCGCCGTGCGAAAAAGTCTGCTGAAACCCGTCTCCACGGTCGTGGGGATCGTCGGGGCATTTCTGCTTAGCCTCTGCCTTTTCCCTCTGCTGGGGAAGTCATTTTTTCCCCGCACGGATGCCGGACAATTCGTAATCAATGTGAAGGCCCCTAGCGGAACGCGGCTTGAGGTAACGGATCAATATGTCGCGCAAGTCGAGCGAGAGGTCCGCTCTGTGATTCCATCGAAGGATCTGCACATGATCGTTTCGAATATTGGAATCACGCCCGGATTTGAATCGATTTACACGAGTAACTCTGGCGAAAACACCGCGTTCGTTAATGTGGCTCTGAATAAGGGCCACAGCAGGAGCAGCTTCGAGTACATGAGATTGGTGCATGCGAAGCTTCACAACGATCTGCCGCAACTATCGACGTATTTCCAAAGCGGCAGCCTGGTGGACGCGGTTGTGAATCTCGGTTTGCCAGCTCCGATCGATATCCAGGTCGAAGGAAGCAATATGCATGATGCTTACGCCACGGCGAGAGGGTTGGCGGAGAAAGTGCGCGGACTGAAAGGCGTGAGCGACGTTCTGATCCCGCAGGATCTGGACTATCCAGGCCTTCAGGTGAATGTGAATCGTGAAATGGCAGGCCGGCTCGGGCTGAACTCAAACGAGATTGTAGACAACGTGATTACGGCTCTGAACTCGAATGGCATGATTGCGCCGAGCTACTACGTAGATCCGAGGACCGGGAACAACTATTTGGAGACCGTTCAGTTCCCGGAGTCCGATATCAAATCGATCACAGATCTCAAGCAGATTCCATTGCGGTCCGCGGACGGAAGAGCAACCACCAATCTGGGTGCTGTCACGGACATTCGCCAAATCAATACTCCGACAGAGGTGGACCACTACCAAATCGGACGCGTGATTGACGTGTACGTTTCACCATCGAGCGAAGATCTCGGCGGGCTTGCGAAGCGAGTAGGCCGGGTAGTTGCAGATACAAAGGTGCCGGCAAACGAAAGGATTACGCTGCGCGGCTCTGTTGAAGGTATGAACAGATCCTTCACAAGCTTTAGCGTTGGCCTGATCCTTTCAGTCATTCTGGTGTACCTGATTCTGATGGCTCAGTTCGCCTCGTTCAAGGACCCCTTCATTATTCTTTTGGCAATTCCACCGGGGATTATGGGGGTCATTCTGACGTTGCTCGTGTCGAACACCACGTTGAACGTTATGTCGCTGATGGGCGTAATTATGATGACCGGAATTGTCGTCTCAAATTCAATCCTGATTGTCGACGTCACGCGCGTGCTTCGACGAGAAGGGATGCCGATTGACGAAGCTGTATCGACGGCTTGCCGGCTTCGCCTTCGCCCCATCCTGATGACCTCTCTTGCAACGATTCTGGGAATGCTGCCAATGGCCTTTACGTTGGAAGAGGGAAGTGAGTTTTATGCTCCGCTGGCCCGTGCAGTCATAGGCGGTCTCGGTGTCTCCGTCGTTCTCACTGTCTTTCTGGTACCTGCGGCGTACCTCATCATTCACGGCAGGAAGTACGTCCAGACAGCGACAGAAGGAGAGGCATAGACAACGTGAAGATTTCAAGCTGCCTTCGCATCGGTTGTGTAACTCTCATCTTCTTCTGTTTTGAACTGGCGGGTTTTGGAGTAAATGCACAATCGCGTCAAACAAGTGGACCGAGGATGCTTCCAGATGCGCCGATGTTACAACTGCTTGCCCAGGTTGGTGGGTCGGCGGGAGCGTCTGGGGGAAACAAGGCGGCTCCGCAGACCAACCCGGGGCTGCCAAGTGGGAAGCAACAATTAACCCGTAAGCAGGCAGAGGCATTGGCGATCAAGAATAATCCTCAGGTGACAATTGCCCGGCTTCTTGCTCTGGCACAGCATCAGGTATACCGAGAGGTCAGAGCGGCAGAATTGCCAACTGCCACCGCCGCCATTACGGCCGTTGAGGCGGAAGATGGAAGCCGGGTATCGGCAAGTACGCTGACAGCGTCAAGGTTGTTCGAACATGCGGGAGCGGGAGGAGGCTTCACGCAGCTGATTACGGACTTCGGGAAGACGAGGAATCTGGTGGCGTCTTCGGCACTGCAGGAGAAGGCGCGCAATGCTGATGCACTTGCGACGCAGTATGACATTCAGCTTGCGGTAGACCAGGCGTTCTACAACGTTTTGCAGGCGCAGCAAACGTTGAAGGTAGCGCAGCAGGATGTGACGACACGTCAGACTCTTGAGTCACAGGTAAACCAGATGACGGTGAATAAGCTGAAGTCCACTTTGGACCTGAGCTTTGCCGATGTGAGCCTGTCGCAGGCGAAACTGCTGGCTCTGGATGCGCAGAACAACGCTGACTCGGCAATGGCTGCGCTGGATGCGGTTCTGGGGCTGGATCACGAGGTCGATTTCGAGCTGGTGGATGAAGGGGGCGAGGCTCAGCAGCCGCCATCGGACCTTAACCAGCTAGTGCAGCAGAGCCTCGATCGGCGGCCCGATCTGCAGGCGACAAAGTTCAGCGAACAGGCCGCGGTGAAGTTCAGCAAGGCTCAGCGCGATCAGTTGCTGCCGACGATTGCTGCATCGGGAACCGTGGGAACCGTACCGATTCGTCCTGCGCAGTACTACACGGCGAACTGGTGGGGTGGAATTGGCGTCAACGTCAGCATTCCGGTATTCAATGGCTTTCTGTTTACGGCAGAGGCGAAGGAAGCTTCACTTCGGGCGAAGTCCGCGGCGGAACAGACGCGAGATTTGCGAGACAGGATCGTTCGCGATGTGAGAACGGCGTGGTTGTCGGCAAACAGCTCGTATCAGCGGGTTGGAGTGACAGCAGAGCTATTGAAGCAGGCAAATCTGAGTCTCAAGCTGGCGCAGACGCGGTATCAGATGGGGCTGAGTTCGATTGTGGAGCTTAGCCAGGCGGAGTATCAGCAGACGGATGCCGCGATTGGGAACGCCAATGCGCAGTATCAGTACCGAATGGCTCTGGCGACGCTGAACTATCAGATTGGATCGGAACCTTAACGTTTGAGACGGCGACTGCATCAATGAAAGTCGTGTGAGCGGACATCGGCGGTGGTGATGTCGATGGGCCGGACGCGATGGGCTTTGACGTGAATGACGCTGTTCTGGATCTGGAGCATTCCTTCGACATCGAGGAAACGCGTTCGCGTAACGGTGACGCGTTCACGCTCAAACAAGTCGGGAGTGATGATCACATTTGCGATGCCGGTTTCGTCTTCCATCGATAGAAAGACGAAACCCTTCGCAGTGCCGGGCCGCTGGCGTGCAATGACAGATCCTGCGATGCGTACAGAGCTGTTGTTGTCGTGTCGGGAAAGCTCATTGGCGGAGATGTATCCCTGTTGCCTTAGAAGAACGCGGTGATAGGTCATGGGATGCGGGCCGCAGGTGAGGCCGGTGCCAGAGTAGTCGGCAGCGAGGCGCTCGTCGGTTGTCATCTTTCTCAAGGGCATCTGACTCGATCGGATTGCCGTGTCTGAATCTATGTTCAGCAGCGGGCCGCTTTTCCGGCCGACTGCTTCGACTTGCCATAGTGCATCGCGACGGTGGGCTACATCGCCGATCGAATTCAGAGCGCCGATGTGGGCGAGCAGTACGAGATCTTTTCTGTTCAACACGGGAACCCGCAGGGCTAAATCATCTACAGAACGAAAGGGGCCTGAGCTAGTGCGCGCGGCGATGAGCGCTTCGACAGCAGATTGGCGCAGGCCTTTGGCATAGTTCAGACCGATTCGAACCGAGAGGCTTCCATCGGTCTCATGTTCAATGGTGCAAAGCCAATCGGAGTGCTGAATGCAGATGGGACGGACACGAAGGCCATGGCGCTGGGCATCTTTGATGAGCACTGCGGGCGCATAGAAACCCATGGGCTGATTGTTGAGGAGTCCGCAGAGAAAGGCGGCGAGGTAGTGGACTTTCAGGTATGCGGAGGCGTATGCGATGAGCGCAAAGCTGGCGGCATGCGATTCAGGAAAACCATACATGGCGAAGGATGAGATTGCCTGGACGATGTTGTCCTGCACGGCAGCGGTAAGGCCGTTTCGCGTCATTCCTTCGCGCAGGCGGCCTTCAAGATTTTTCATTCTCTGCATCGAACGCCGCATTCCTACTGCCCTGCGAAGTTCCTCGGCCTCTGATCCGGAAAAACTGGCGACGACCATGGCCATGCGAAGAAGCTGCTCCTGAAAGAGGGGAACGCCGAGTGTTCGTTTCAGCACGGGTTCGAGCAGCGGGTGTGGATAGGTGACCTCTTCCTGTCCCTGGCGGCGGCGCATATAGGGATGCATCATTTTGCCGACGATGGGGCCGGGGCGGATTATGGCGACCTGGACTACAACATCGTAGAAGCGATTGGGCGCGTTGTGGGGGAGGGAGGCCATCTGAGCGCGGCTTTCGACCTGGAACATGCCAACGGTGTCGGCTTTGCAGAGAGTTTTATAGACGAGCGGGTCTTCGGGGAGGGATGCGAGGTTGATTTGAGTGTCGTAGTGGCGTGGGATGAGATCGAGCGAGTCTTTGAGTACGGCCATCATTCCGAGGCCAAGAAGATCGACCTTGATGAGGCCGAGGTCTGAACAGTCTTCTTTGTCCCATTGCACGACGGTGCGACCAGGCATGGATGCATGCTCAATGGGAACGATGCGGTTGAGCATTCCGGCGCAGATGACCATGCCACCTGAATGCTGGCCTAGATGGCGGGGAAGGTCGTAGATTTTCGAGCAGAGTTCGAGATACTTGGCAACTCGGGGATGACGAACATCGAGGCCCGCATTGTCGAAGTGCTTGTCCATGGTGTCGTTAGCACCGCGCCACTCCCAGTGGCCGACAAGGCCGGATAGTTTCGCGAGTTGTTGATCATCGAAGCCGAGCACCTTTCCAACCTCGCGAGCAGCGGAACGGCCGCGGTAGGTAATGACGTTTGCAGTCATCGCGGCGCCCAGTGCACCGTACTTTTCATAAATATGCTGAATGACTTTTTCGCGATGATCACCGGAGGGGAGGTCGAGGTCGATGTCGGGCCACTCGCCGCGGCTTTCGCTGAGGAAGCGCTCGAAGAGTAGTTCCATTCCGATGGGGTCGACGGCGGTGATCTCGAGGGCGTAACAGACGACGGAGTTGGCGGCTGAGCCACGGCCCTGGACGAGAAAGCCATTGAGCTGACAGTAGCGGATGATGTCCCAGACGATGAGAAAATAGCCTGCGAAGCCAAGATGAGCGATGAGAGCGAGCTCGTGCTGCGCCTGCTTCAAAGCTTTTTCAAGAAGCGGTCTCTTCAGGGCGGAACTGTAGCGCTTGCGAATGCCCTCGTCTACACGTTTTGCGAGGAAGCTGTCCATGGAGTCGGCGCCGGAGATTGGATAGCGCGGAAATTCGTAGCCCAGGTTGTTCAGCGTGAATTCAAGACGTTCGCTGATGATGCGCGTATTTGCGAAGGCTTCAGGGAGATCGCGGAAGAGGACGTGCATTTCGCGGGCCGAACGTAGATAGCGCAGGCAATTTCTGCTGAGGAGGCGGCCAGCTTCGTGGACAGTGGTATGGTTGCGAATCGAGGTGAAGACATCGAGGAGTTCGCGATCCTGTTCGGTTGCGCAGCGTACTCCGTTGGTGGCGACGATGGGTAGGCGCAATTGTGCGGCGATGCTCAGGAGGGAGATATTGCGGGATTCTTCCTGCCGCTCATGATGTCGCTGTAGCTCTACATATATGTTGCTGGGACCGTAAATGGAGGCGAGGCGGTCTAGTTGCTGGGCAGCAGCGGCTTCGCCGTCGTGCGCCAGCGCAGAAGCGAGAGGGCCTTCTTCGCCGCCCGTGAGACAGATGAGTCCTTCGGAAAATTGTTCAAGATCGTCGAAGGTGGCGGCTCCTTCGGCTTTGGTGGCTTCGCGCATTTTGAAGCGAGTGATGAGCTGGCAGAGGTTCTGGTAGCCGGTCTGTGACTTCGAGAGCAAGACAATTCGCGGCGGCTCGTTGGGAAACTTGTTAGGAAGATGCGCAGGAGGAGTGAGGCGCTTGCCGAAGGAGGAGACGGCGATTTCTGCGCCGATGTGGGCTTTGGCTCCGTTGTTTTTGGCGGAGGTGTGGAAGCGCGCGGCACCGTAGAGGCCGTTTCGGTCTGTGAGAGCCATGGCGGGCATGTCGATTTCGATTGCGCGCTCTATGAAGGACTCGGGGGCAGAGGCTGCTTCGAGAAAGCTGAAGGCGCTGGCGGCATGGAGTTCGATGTATTCTTCGGCGGGATTTCGCGAGAGGATTTGGAGCCCGCGAGACGAGGAGGCATCATCAGTCATAATACGCGTCCAGGAGCCACTTGTTGTTGAGGTGGTCGTGGATGAGAAGGCAGGAGAGGGATTCGCCTGTGGTAGTGGTTGCCATCACGTCCCACTCTTCGATGTCCCAGCGATCGACGTCCCACCAGGAGCCGCTGGATTGCCAAGGGCCATAGGCTACGGAGATGTCGTAACGGGAGAGTCCATCGCGGAAGACTCTTGGTTTGCCGTGGTCAGTTTGGAGAGAGAGTGTGTGTGGAGGCCGGATGCGCCGGAGCGATGTGCGTGTGGGTGCAGTTTGTGCGGGTTGGGGACGTTGGTTGATGACGGAGAAGTTGCGCATCTCAAAATGGCCGGGACAGTGCGAGTCGAGGAGGGCAGGGGAGCCAACGCGATCGGAGCCGACCATGGCTTTGAGGCGGGCTAGCGTCACGTCGAGGCGGGATGGCTCGGGCGCCTGAGGTGTAAAGAGGCCGAGTTGGATTTTGGATTGTCGACCGGCCTCGGCAGTCAAGGTGAGGGAGATGACGGCTGCTTGAGGGGGATGCGCGGATAGTTCGAGCTGCAGAAGCTTGAGAAGGAATTTGCGATCGTCAGAAGGGATAGCAGGCTGGAGCAGGCGTTTGTATTGGAGCGAGCGCTCGAGAGACATTTCGATTTGGATGGAGGCCAGCGATAATGCGCGAAATGAAGCTCTTGATACAAGACTGCCGATCATATTTGCGCCGATGAAGAGAAGAGGTTCGAGCTGCTCGATATGGGTTTCGAACTCGATGTGCTCTTTGAGCTCAAATTTTTCTTCGAGGGGTTGAAAGGTGTGGTCTGCGTTGCCGCGTGCGAGGGCGAGCCACTGGCGCGATTGCTGGCCAAAGCGAGGGATCATTTCTTCTTCAGGAAGTGCAGCAAGTTCGCCGAGAGTGGCGATGCCCCAGAGCGCAAAAGTTTCGTACTGATCCAGGTCGAGATTGAGGGCGCTGATGGGGATGGATGCGAGTACTGCGGGTTCGTGGTCGTAGGGAATTACGGAGAGGCCACGCGAGAATTCGGCTTTGATTCGGGCAGTGTGGAAGTTAGCGCTGATGGATATAGTGGCTCTGAAACCGGAGGAGGCGATTGTATCGCGCAGACGATGAGCGAATTTCTCAGATGGGCCGAAGAGACGCTCGGAACCGGCGATGTCGAGAACGAAGGAGCAGGCGTTGGCGGCGAAGACTTCTTCGATTCGGGGAGAGAATTGCGAGAGTGTCTCGAGAAGGACGGTTCGGGCTGCGGATTCGGTTTCGGTAGACCGCGTAAGGATGTGGACATTGCCGATTTCTTCGATTTCGAGGCGCGTGAGTCCGGGAACGACGCCGCGCTTTCTGGCATGAGTGTTGAGAGCGCCGACACGTTCCTGCGGTGGAGATCCGTCGAGGATAACAACGGGAACAGATTGCAGATCGGGTCGGAGGCGCAGGATGGCTTGAGCGGGGAATTCTGCGACGTGTACTGCGGCGTAGAGGCTGTCGGGATTCATGCGCGCTTAGCGGCCTCCCACGCAGTCTGGGCGGTCCAGGTGGATACAGGAGGTTTGCGATCGATAGAGGTGATGGGCGAGAAGCGTTCGCGCTGACGTTGGACTTTGTAGGAGAAGTTACGGATGACGGTGCCGGATGCGGAATCGATGGCGGCTCGGTGGCATTCGAGGACGACGGCGGCGCTGGATTGAGCGTAGGGAGCTTTGCCGAGTACGAGAAGGCTGCAGCGGGTGCGATCGGCGGCCTGGCGGTAGCGGAACCAGGTGGCGAGGGGGATGCGTCGGCCGTGCTCGATGGATTCGTCGGCGAGGTCGAGGACGATGGCGGAGAATCCTCCGGACTGGAGGAGGAGATCGGTAGCGCGAAGGGCCTGATCGAGTCTTGTCCATGGCTGTGAATCGCGGGCTTTCTTTCGTTGAAAGCGATCGGGCTTGATTACAGTCTTATCGGAGCAGCGGACCCAGAGCAGGTGATTGAGGGATACTCCGCTGGCGGCGGCGGATTCAGAATCGAGGGAATCTTGGGCATCGATCCAGGCACAGACAGAGCCTTCGCTGGTGTGTTGGGCGAGGGCGGAGATCGCGATGCTGGTGCGACCGGAGGATGCGGGACCAGTGAGTTCGGTGATGGCGCCGACGGGAATTCCGCCGTTGAGTAGTGTGTCGATCTGCGCGATTCCGGTGGGGACGACTTCGCGGATGGCTCTTACGGAGGGAGTTAGGACAGAGGGGTAGCGGTGCTGAAAAGCGCTCTCGATCTGCTGGCGAAGTGTGGCTGCGGAAGGCATAGGTCTGGTCTACTTTCGCCTTTTATTCGCCTATAGATTCGGATAGTTCAAGGAGGGTTGTCAATGGGGATTGCTGTGGAAAGCGTCTATGCGATCCCTTGGCTACTTGGGGAATGCAATCTATGTCTCTTCAACGACTTGCTTTCCAAACCTAATCTACATTCTTGTTTCTATTGAGGTTCGAGATGGGCAGTAAAGTGGCGGAGGAAAGGAGCTTCATAGGTGAGGCGCATGCCTCTTATTGAGTCGCACTTGCGATAGACCTCAAGGATGACTTCGACAAGGTAGTCGACGTGGCTCTGGGTATAGACGCGGCGGGGCATGGCGAGACGAACGAGGTCCATTTGGGCGGCAGCGGCGAACATGAGGGTTCCGATTTCAACGGAGCGGATGCCGCCCTCGAGATAGAGTTCGGCTGCGAGAGCGACTCCCGGGAACTGGTCAGCCGGAATGTGAGGGAGGAAGGCGCGCGCGTCAATATAGATGGCGTGACCGCCGGGGGGCTGCACGATGGGGACTCCGCCAGCCGAAATGTGGTTGCCGAGGTAGGCGGTGGAGGCGATGCGGTAGCGGAGATAGTCCTCCTGGAGAGCTTCCTGAATTCCGACGGCAATGGCTTCGAGGTCGCGACCGGCGAGACCGCCATACGTTGGGTAACCTTCTGTGAGTATGAGGAGATCTTTCTCCTGCTGAGCGAGGAGGTCATTGTTGGTGCAAAGGAAGCCGCCGATGTTGGCCATGCCGTCTTTCTTGGCGGACATCGTGCAGCCGTCGCCGTAGCGAAACATCTCCTGCGCGATTTGTTTGGGAGTCTTATCGGCATAGCCGGGTTCGCGGAGCTTGATGAACCAGGCGTTCTCTGCGAAGCGGCAAGCGTCAAAGTAGAGCGGGATGTTGTGGCGTTTGCAGACAGCGCTGACTTGCTTCACGTTTTCCATGGAGACAGGCTGGCCGCCGCCGGAGTTGTTGGTGACGGTGAGCATGACGAGGGGGACGTGTTCGCGACCCACGCGGGCAATGAGAGCTTCGAGTGCGTTGACGTCCATGTTGCCTTTGAACGGGTAGGTTAGCGAAGGCTGGCGGCCTTCGGGAATGAGCAGATCGACGGCTTCGGCGCCGACAAACTCGACGTTGGCACGTGTGGTATCGAAGTGGGTGTTATTGGGAACTACGTCTCCTTTTCTGCAGGTGACGCCGAAGAGGATGCGTTCGGCAGCACGGCCCTGGTGAGTGGGGATGACGTGGGTGTAGCCAACGATGTCCTGCACCGACGTGCGGAAGCGATCGAAGCTACGGCTGCCCGCGTAGCTCTCGTCGCCTTCCATGACGGCGGCCCATTGATGGGTTGACATGGCGCCAGTACCGGAGTCTGTGAGCAGGTCGATGAGTACGTCATCGGCGTGGAGTAGAAAGAGGTTGTAATGGGCCGCTTTGAGGAGCTCTTCACGTTGGGCGCGGGTGTTCCAGCGGATAGGTTCGACGCTCTTAATGCGGAAAGGCTCGATGATGGTTTTGACAGGCATGAAAAGTCTTCCTGAACTGTCCAGCGTACATGGTATGGGGTGGGCTTCGGGATTATTCGGTGAGGTATGCGTGATTTTCAAGCATCTGGCTGCACCGGTGCCAGTTAACGGTCAGGGGGCTAAGGTCGTGGCTCCCTCGAGGCTGCGCCGAAATCGGCATTGGGATGAAGCTGCGATAAACGGGGCTGAGCCCAAGAGGACCTCTGTTGGGTAAGGGCGGTATAGTTGTGTCGATTGCGCAGAGACATTTTTCTCCGGGGAGTCGTTGATGCTGCAAGTTGGGCCGGCCAGGAAGGTTTATGACGTCTGCATTGTTGGGTCGGGTGCAGGCGGTGGGACCGCTGCGAAGGTATTGACCGAAGGCGGACTGAATGTGGTGATGTTGGAGGCGGGGCCGCGGCTCGATCCGGACAAGGACTTTAAAGAACATATGTGGCCGTATCAACTGCCGCATCGTGGTGTGGGTGTCGGCGGGCGGCAGCGCGGGATCGGTGATGAGTTCATGGCGCCGAACGGGTTCTGGGAGATCCAAGGAGAGCCTTACACGGTTGCGAATGGATCGGCGTTTCGGTGGTTTCGGTCGCGCATTGAGGGCGGAAGAACAAACCACTGGGGCCGCATTGCGCTGCGATTTGGGCCGGCGGATTTCAGGGCGCACTCGACGGACGGAATGGGTGACGACTGGCCAATCACATATGAGGAACTGGCGCCGTACTACGACAAGGTGGAGTCTTATATCGGTGTTTTTGGGACGAAAGAGAACGTGCCGAATT
The DNA here is from genome assembly GCA_035606555.1 of Occallatibacter sp. Classification (GTDB taxonomy): domain Bacteria; phylum Acidobacteriota; class Terriglobia; order Terriglobales; family Acidobacteriaceae; genus Telmatobacter. The sequence continues at coordinate 1,909 of DATNFD010000158.1, read as the reverse complement.
CACCGGATGGAATCTTTCAAGCACCGCCGCGGCCGCGTTGCACCGAAACGCTGGTGAAGAAGGCGTGCGATCAACTGCACATTACGTGTATCCCGTCGCGGCTGGCGATTCTTACGAAGGAATTGAATGGACGTGATCCATGCCACTATTGTGCGCAGTGCGGGCGTGGATGCAGGTCGGCTTCGAATTTCAGTTCAAGCCAGGTGATGATTCCCCCGGCGGTCAAAACGGGACGGCTGACGATGATCGCGAACGCGATGGCGCGGGAGATTCTCATCGGCCAGAATGGGAAAGCTGAGGCCGTGTCGTACGTCGACAAGAGTACAAAGACGGAACAGCGCGTTTATGCGAAGACCGTAGTGGTAGCTGCGAGTGCATGCGAATCGGCGCGGCTGTTGCTGAATTCGAAGTCGGCGCAGTTTCCGAATGGAATTGCGAACGGGTCAGGAGTGGTGGGGCGGTATCTGACGGATTCAGCGGGGAGCGATCTGGTTGGGCATTTTCCTCAGCTTGAGAAGATGCCGGCGCATAACCACGATGGCGTCGGAGGGATGCATCTCTATATGCCGTGGTGGCGGTTCGGCCAGAAGAACGAATTTCTGCGCGGGTATCACATTGAGTTCGGCGGGGGAAGGAATATGCCGGGCGTGGGCGAGTTCGATTACGTGTGCGAAGCACAGGAAGGATACGGCGCGGCGCTGAAGCAGAAGTGCAGGAGCGTGTACGGATCGTTCATCGGGTTCAGCGGACGCGGCGAGATGATTCCCAACGAGAACTGCTTCTGCGAACTTGACCCGGAGGTGAAGGATCAGTGGGGGATTCCGGTGCTGCGGTTCCATTGGAAGTGGGGCGAGAATGAATTGAAGATGGCGTCGGACATGCAGGAGACTTTCCGGTCGATCATTGAAACCGCAGGTGGGAGGGTGGTTGTGGGAGCGCGGCGGCACTCGAAACCAAGCGGGGATGTGCAGCAGCAGTCGAGCACGATCTCGACGGGGGGCGCAATCATTCACGAACTAGGCGCGGTGCGGATGGGGAACGATGCCAGGAGTTCAGCATTGAATGGCCACTGCCAGGCGCATGAGGTGAAGAATCTGTTTGTAGCGGATGCGGCCCCGTTTGTGACGAATCCAGACAAGAACCCGACGCTGACGATTATGGCTCTGGCGTGGAGAACGTCAGAGTATCTGCTGGAACAAGCGAAGAAGATGGAGTTGTAGCCGAGGCGTATGTCGACAGATTCTGTAACACGTCGCGCAGTTTTGAAGTCGCTCATGGTGGGGACCGTTGCGGGCTCGGTGATGCGTGCTATTCCGCTGGAAGCCGCCGAGCACGCACATCACATAATCGAAGCGGAGAAGGAGATTGCAGGCGCGTACACACCGAAGTACTTCCCTGCGGCTTCGTACAAAATGATTCAGACATTGTGCGAGACGATCATTCCTGCAGATGCGGAGGCGGGCGGAGCCGTGGAGGCGGGCGCGCCGGAGTTCATTGATTTGCTGACGAGCGAGAATGAGGAATATCAGACTACGTTGGGTGGCGGGTTGAAATGGCTCGACGAGGCATGCGAGATGCGATACAGCAAGCGATATATGGAGTGCCTGCAGGAGCAGCAGATCGAGATTCTGGACTTGATTGCTTATCGGAAGAATGCGGAGAAGGATGAGCGCTTGACGAGAGCGGTAGAGTTCTTTTCATTGCTGCGGAATATGACGGCGGATGGCTTTTTTACGAGCAAGATTGGGATCAAATACCTCGGGTATAAGGGAAACACTTTTTTGACCCATTTTTCAGGGTGTCCGCCGCTCCTCGGATTGTAGGTAGGGCTATGCCGCCCACAGACTCTAGAACGTCAGGAAGCGCAGAGTCAATTAGAGCCCTCCGTCTTATTGCATGTGAAAGATCC